>JBKQWH010000083.1:0-19903 GCA_052139635.1 Capsulimonadaceae bacterium | reverse complement strand
GGGCCTCGATGCCTGATCAATCGTTAAATAATTCCGTCACTAAGTCACAAAACCGCCTCGATCGGCGGTGATCCGTCGCACGGCGAGAAACTCAGCGACATTTTCGGCGCTGATCACTCCCAAAAGTCGACCATCCGGTCCGGGGTCGATGACTAATACTGGCCCCTCGTACTCCCGCAGGTGAGGAAGAACCAGCGCGAGATCCATGTTCGGCGCCACCGAGTAAAACTTTCGATCCATGATGCCGGCAACGTATGCGCCCGGGCCTTCCGATGACAGGCCGCGCAGAAGCCCATTTCGTGTCAGCACGCCCTGAACCGTATCCGCGTACATCACTGGAAAGTCGTGCTGAGGCGAAGACACGAGAATATCTGCGGCCTCCTTAAGCGTGTTGTTGACGGCCAGGGTTCGCACCTCCGTCATCATGGCCTGTTCGGCCATCACCCCTTCCAGGCCCGCGGCCTGCCGGTAGGACACGGCCTCCTGACCGGCGCCTATGAACACGAAGAGGGCGATCAGCATCAGCATGGGGCTGGTGTGCCAGACAATGGCCGCGACGGCGAACCCGATCGCCAGAATCTGGCCGATGGCGGCCGCGATCGATGTCGCCCGGGCGGGCGGCATCTTCATCGCCAGAATGGCGCGCAGGACGCGGCCGCCGTCCATCGGAAAGGCCGGGATCATGTTGAAGAGCACCAGCACGATGTTCGTGGCGCAGACGGAAAGCAGCAGAAGGCGTCCTGCGGACATTGAGGCGCTGAGGTTCCATCCCCCAGGGGTGTTGACAATGATCGCCCAGAGGATACCCGCAATGACGACATTAACCGCCGGCCCGGCCAACGCGATCCAGAACTCCTGAACGGGTCCCGGTCGACGCTCGATCGAGGCGATTCCGCCAATGGGATACAGTGTAATATCTCGTACCGGGATCTTATAGTGGAGAGCAACCAGGCAGTGTCCGAGCTCATGCAGGGCGACGCACGCGAACACGGCCAGCGTGAGCGCGACTCGCGTTGGTAGCGAGCCGTTCCCAAATGACGCAAAGTAGAACAGACCGAGAAAAAAGGTGAAGTGCAGGCGTATGGGAATGCCCGCGACGGTCGCGATTTGCAGCGACCACGGGTGCGGCACGGGCGTGGGCTCTTTTCGCTCCTCAGGCATTACATTCCCTCTTCCTGCATAGCCCGAGCCAACCAATGCGTCTTTTTCATTCAGAGTTCAACCTCCGCTAACGGGTACCGGCCCACGAGCTCAGTCGTGGGCCGTCCGTGAGTCCGGTTGAATCGCGCGCGTTTCGCGCTAGCGGTTAAGCAAAGTGCCGACGTAGCGCAGCAGCTCATTCGCGGATTCCTCCGTGTAGCCCTGGTCCTTAACAAGCCGGTCGACCACGTCGTTGATGCGGCGAAGCTGCTCCTGGTCGGGCGTCTTGGTCGACGTCGTTATCTTGACGATGTCCTTCAGGTCAGCGAAGAGCTTCTTCTCGAGAGCTTCCTTCAAACGCTCGTCGCTGCCGACGCTGAACGAGCCTCCGCGGCGAGAGACCGACGCCACCGAGCGCATGATTCCTTCGCGGAACTCGCGCTTGGCGTTCTCGCTGACACCGATCTGCTCCTCGATTGAACGCATCAGCCGCTCGTCCGGATCGACATCGTCGCTCGTGATCGGGTCTTTCACCTTGGTCCGGTTGCAAAACGCGTCGACATTGTCCAGGTAGTTTTCGAGCAGTGTTCGCGCGCTCTCCTCGTAGCTGTAGACAAACGCGCGCTGGACTTCCTTCTTCGCAAGCTCATCGTACTCCTTGCGGGTCTCGTCAATAAAGCTAAGCAATCGGCGATGCTCCTCCTCGTTCGACGTGTACTCTTGCAGGCCGTCGCGGAGCGCCCGCATGACGTCGATCGGGGTGACGTAGCCCTTGCCGCCCTTCACCAGGGCCGCCGAGATCCGGTTTATGACGAAGCGCGGGCTGACGCCGCTCATGCCTTCGTCCATGAACTCTTCCTGCAGCTCGCGAATGTGCTTCTGGTCCCAGTCACCCACCTGCTTCTCGCCGTCGTACAGCTTCAGCTTGGTCATCAGCGTCAGACCCGACTTCTTCGACGGCTTGAGCCGCGTGAGAATTGCGAACATCGACGCTGTTCGCAGCGTGTGCGGGGCGATATGCACCCGTGTCAGGTCCAGCCGGTCCTCGGAAAGCTGCGACTGGTTGATGAGCTTCTCGTAAATCTTGATCTCCGCCGCCAATTTCAGGTTGTAAGGAACCCGAACGACGAAGATCCGATCGATCATCGCCTCGTTTTCCTTATTCCCAAAATACGAGTTGTACTCATACTCGTTGGTGTGGGCAATCACCACCAGGTCAGCGTAGATGAGTGCGAAACGGCTCGCTTTGATGGTCTGCTCACCGGCGACGGTGTTCAGCTCGTACAGGAAACGCTTCTCAGCCTTGAGCATCTCGATGAATTCCATGATGCCGCGGTTCGCGATATTGAGCTCGCCGTCGAAGTTGTAGGCGCGTGGGTCCGATTCGGAGCCAAACTCCGTCAGAGCCTGTATATTGACCGAGCCGGTGAGTTCGGCAACGTCCTGCGACTTGGGGTCTGCCGGCTTGAAGGTACCGATGCCACGACGCTCACGCTCGGCCAGGGTAATTCGTTCCACCGGGACATTCTCAATCTGGTTGCTCCACTCGTGCTTGAGCCGATAGGCATCCACCGGATCGAGGTCTCCCTCGATGTAGATGCCCGACTCCTTCTTGAATTGCGGACGCAGCTCATCGGGAATCAGATGGAGCGGTTCCTCATGCATCGGCGAACCCTTGATCGCGTAGATCGCGCCCTCATCGGTTCGCGAATAGCGCTCGAGTCCGCGCTTGAGGAGCGTTACCAATGTCGATTTTCCACCTCCAACCGGACCGACCAGCATCAGGATACGCTTGCGGATGTCGAGCCGCCGCGCAGCCGGAGCCAGGTATTCCTCGACGAGATGTTGGATGGTCCGCTCCATCCCGAACAACTCTCCATCGAAAAACTTGTAGCGCCGCAGATGCCCGTCGACGGCTTCCTCCAAGCCGGCGGCCATGATCATGTCGTAAAGGCGCGCGTGCGCCAAATCCGCGACTTTTGGGTTCTGGGCCAAAATATCGAGGTAGTCCTTGAATGTGCCCTCCCAATGCAGCTTGTCGGCGACCGCCCGATGTTCCTCCGCTTTCTTGAGTATCTCCCAGTTGCCCATTCAATCCCCCTTCAGGTTTCCCTGTCCGCTTTCACACCTGGATGGAGCCCGCGCCAGTTTGGATTCTGCGCGGCTCGGCCTCCGGCGTATCGCCCGGACCGTTCATCAGTATTAAACAAGATAATTCGCGTTCTCGCAAACAAAACCCCACGGAAATGACACAGCCCCAGTGCCCATATTCTTCACAGGAGCACCGAGGCTGTCGTCAGCTATCGTTTCAGTTGGCATCGGCAGCGGGTTTCAACGCTCGCGTGTTTCGCTACCACGTACGGGTTGCTCTCCGCCCCCACCTCGGAAATCGCTGTGAAGGTATACTCCCTCGTTTTACCAGTTGTTCGCCACGCAAATGCCGTGCCATACTCCGGCGGCACGACCCCTCGTCTCTCGTAGTTTAATTATATACTACTTTACCCGCATTTGCCGAGGTCAGCCCGTCCGTCGCCGCGGATTGTCAGCGATCCGTTGGCCCCACTCCATCTCGTCCCACGCCGCCGTCCCGAACGAGGACTGTGCGCAAACAATCAGCGACAACTCAAAGCAGCAACAATCGCCAATTGGGCGCAATGCCTTCGGCACCGGTTGGCCGCCTTTCCTTATTCTACCGGCCAGCGATACGCAGGAGTTCCAAGGCGCGGCATCTCGATTGCCACTATCCGCCTGTGCGCCGACAGCATTTCCCCGTCCGGCGATCCTCGTCGCACGCGCCGATCCACACCACAGGATCACGTTACATGAATCTCGACGAACAGCAAAGCATTTTGTTCCGAGTACCATCCGGTTGTTATGCTTCGCGCGTCTGTGTCTCTTCGCCGAATCGCTCAATCAGCAGGCGCGTGGCACCCTGGATATCATCCGGCTGTAATCGTCCTTCGACGACCTCGGTGGTGAGAAACTCCTTCGCCATACGGACACGAGTTCCGGGACTGATGTTCAGCACATCCATAATGCGGCCGCCGTCGAGCGGTGACCGAAGCGACGTGATATCCTGGCGGCTGACAATCCGGTCAATGCGCTCCCGCAACTCCCGGGCCGTTTGCATGCCTTGATGCTCGGGCGCGAGCGCCGCAACATCCGCGGCGTGAATGAGAAACAGATCATCCAGGCGGCCGCCGAGGTCTCGAATAAGCCGTCGAACAGCGGCGTCGGTCCAGCCTGGACCGTATTCGCCAATCCGCATGTGGTTTGCTACCAGCGCGACAACCGCGTCAATCTGGTCGTTCGAACAACGCAACCGGCCCAGCAGTTCCCGCGCGATGGCTGCGCTGACGTCCTCGTGTTGGTAAAAATGCACCGCGCCGGCCGGATTAACGCTGCGGGTGCGCGGCTTCCCGCTATCATGCAGGAGCATCGCCAGGCGCACCTCCAGCGAGGCGTTTGACTCCAGAGCGGATAGTGCGGCGAGCGTATGCTCCCAAACAGGATAGGCGTGAAACGCATTCTGCTCGACCCCGACCATCTCGAGGAGTTCCGGCGCGAACCGTGCAAGCAGCCCGCTGACTCGCATCAGATCGATACCGAGTGCCGGCCGATCCGTCAGGAGGGTCTTGCAGAACTCGTCGCGCACACGCTCTCGGGAGATAATGTCGAGCCGGGGCGCGGCGGAAAGAATCGCCTGCCAGGTGGCATCCTCGATCCGGAAGCCGAAGCGCGCAGCGAACCGTACGGCCCGGAGCATACGGAGGGGGTCGTCGATGAAGGTCATCGACGGCTCGGTTGGGGTCCGGATCAGCCCATCCCTCAGGTCCCTCATGCCACATCCCGTCGGATCGGCGAGGTCGCCCGTGTGCATGTTCTCGATCAGAGTGTTGATGGTGAAGTCGCGCCGGCGAGCGTCCTCGGCAATCGTCCCCGGTCGAACCTGGTCGGGCTTACGGCTGTCCGGCGCATAGGACTCGGTCCGCGCCGTGACCAGTTCGACATCCCGACCCGCGATCTTGACCATGGCGGTACCGAACCGGGGGTAAACGACAGGCGTGATCTCACTGGCGCCGTGTTCGAACAGAAAGTGCGCGAGCGCCAGCGCATCGCCCTCCAGCACGATATCCACATCTCCGGTGGCCGCGCCGATCCCCATTACCTTGTCCCGTACGTATCCACCAACACAGTAAAGCCGGCCTTCATAGACGGTGCCGCGCGTCGCGTCGCGCAGGACGTCCAGTGTTTTGTCATCGTCTCTCATGACCGTCGATTATACCAGCACGACGCCTCGCATTCCTGATCCGCGGGGCGGGCTGTGCCGAATCTATCGTGAAGTATGACGAAGATGATTAAGAACCACATGCTGCTCATCTGAGCGCCGAGCAATAGGAGGTTTGACTGAAGTAGCCTGAACCGAATTCGATACAACTTACGTAATGCAGAATGGGAGTTGGTTGCCGTTACGAAATCGGGAACTCGTCAGTCGGGTTCGCCGGCGTGCGCGAAACAGGTCGCTTTCGCGGTAAACTAATTGGGATTATGACAGATAAACATTCTCAGAAGGCTTTGCTCCATCCTGAGTTGACGGTCGATACGATACTTTCTTGGGCTGATAAGCACTATATTCGCGTCGGTCAACTGCCATCCAGCCACTCCGGTGCGATTCCGGAATCGGACGGGATTACGTGGCACGCCGTGGACGCTTCTTTGCGCCGTGGTCGTCGCGGGCTCCCGCCGAACGGATCGCTGGCGGTCCTCCTGCAGCAGCACAGGAACAAGCCGAACATGCACAATCGGCCGGACCTGACCATCGAGCGGATATTGTCGCTTGCAGACTCGTACTATTTCCTGCACGGCACGTATCCCAAGCAGACAACAGGCGTTATCGGCGCCCGGGTGGCCGAGAAGTGGTCGGGGATCGACAGGGCCCTGCGACTGGGCACTCGCGGTCTCCCGGGAGGGTCGTCGTTAAGCCAGTTGTTGGAAGAGCATCGGGGAGTGCGCAACAAGAAGGCCCTTCCGCGTTACACACCGGAGCGTATCCTGGAATGGGCTGACGCGTACTACGCTCGCAACCGGCGATATCCGACCCGGAATTCCGGCAAGATCAAGGAGTCGCCGGGCGACACGTGGCCCGGCGTTCAGTCCGCTCTGGTTGCCGGTTTGCGCGGGCTGCCCGGCGGGTCGTCGCTGGCCCAATTGCTCGCGAGCGAGCGCGGTGTGAGAAACGTCCACGGTCTGCCGCGGCTTACCCGTGATCAAATCCTGGCCTGGGCGGACGCGCACTACGCCCGGCACGGTACCTACCCGACTCTCACCGCCGGCCCGGTCGACGACATCCCAGGCGAGACCTGGTTCCAGATCAACGCCTCCCTTCGGCTCGGTCTTCGCGGCCTGAGCGGCGGCGGGTCCCTGCTCCAATTGCTGGTTGAAGCCGGAAAGCGCCAGCCGCGCGGCCGTAAGCCCGGAAACAAAGCTTCGAGTCGAAAGAGGAGCAAGGCGGGCTAGAAGCAGGCCACGGCGTTCGTATTCTGCGCGACGATCGCAGCCGATATCGGGTTCGGAGAGATAGGCTGGCTGTAAAGTGCAGTGTTGGCGCGCACGGGCGATACCCGGGCGAGCGCCTAGAACCGCTTTACCGCAAGTACGACGCGTCCCATGATCTCGACATCAAGAGAATAGATGGGCGCAAAGGCGGGGTTTTCCGGCTGCAGGCGGATTCGGTCGGGTTCGCGATAGAACGTCTTTACAGTCGCCTCATCGTCGATCCGGGCGATGACAATCTCGCCATCGCGGGCGGAGGGCTGGCTGAGGGCTATTACCATGTCGCCGTTCGCGATCCCCGCGTCTCGCATCGAATCACCAGTCACCTCGAGGGCGAAGAGACGGCCGGACCGAGCGGCACGGGGCAGCAGCGATTCCGGAAAGGGCAGCAACTCGGCGTCGGGATCTTCCACCGCAAGAATCGGGCACCCGCCGGCGACCCGTCCCAGTAGCGGCACCATCACCGATCCGGCGAACACCGGCTCGTCGGCTGCTGGCCGGCGTCGGATTGTAACCGGCTCGCCGTCATCGAACAGCTCGATCTTGCGCTGGTAGCGGTCTCGACGAAGGTAACCTTTCGTCTCCAGAGCGTCGATGTGCTTCTGTACCGAGCAGCTCGAGCTAAGCCCGACAGCCGCGCCGATCTCCCGCACCGTGGGGCCGTAGCCCCGCTCCTCGATGCTCGCTCGGATCACCTGAAAGATCTCCTGCTGCTTGCCGCTGATGGATTCCATGGGGGTTCCTCTGTGAACGGCCGACGAACGCTGCCGTAATCGATGCCTCATTATACCAGAGAACGTAACTCGGGGCAAACTATTGTTTGAATTTTCGTGCGAATCCATTGACACCGCCATGCCGCTTTGGTATACTGGGCCTGGCAAACAATAGTTTGCTGCCGGCCAGCAGGTACTTTGGTGTGGGAGGAGACTCGAAAATGGCTTGTATGAGACTGACGCCGTACAGCGTAGAACTGGTATTCCGACCTGTTCCAGCCGATAATCGACGGGCCGACGCGCCAGCCCCGGGCGCCGGCATGGACTGGCCAACCGTGTACCGTCGATGCCACGACGCGGTCGCAAACCAAACCATGGCATTGCGGTCTGCCCCGCCTCGATCGGAATTGCGAGATCTCGTCTGCCTGTTCCTTGCCGTCGCCGCACTACTCAGCGCCGTGGGAGCCGGGCTGGCGCCGCGCGCCCGTGGAGCCGTCCATGCTACCACCGCGCCGGTCTCATCCACCTTCGTACTCGTTACGGTGCGTCACGGCGACAGCCTGTGGAAGTTCGCTAAGCTCTACCGCGCTTCCGACGATTACGTACTTGAGAGCATCGATCAGATCGCGCAGGACAACGGTATCGATCCCCGCGGATCCCTCACACCCGGCCAGCAGCTACGAATCCGCGTCGATCCATCCGGCGCCGTTCCATAAACGGATTTCTTGAACAGCAAAACCCAGTCAATCTTGTTCGCATTCGAATGCCCATCGCTCGGCAGCCAAAGGAGCGCCGCCGGGTAATGAGGCTGGTTCCTGATCATCCGGATTATTTCATCCGACGCATCCCAGTTCAAGATGAATTCTTGTCATTACCGGTATATTTTTACGTTTTTTTAGAGACAAAACGTATCAACGAATGTTAACAGCACTGAGAATCCGCATCGGGGGCCTGGGGAAGCCGTTGACATCGAGTGCGATGTGCCGCATAATGGACCTGCGTCGAATGCAAAGAAGCAAATGTCGGCTCGCCAAAGGGCGTTCCGGCATGGCTCACGTCGAAGTTCTCCTCAATCAGTCTGAAGCGCGACGGTAATTCAATCCCGCGTAGCGAGCTTGCTTAAAGCTCTCAAGTCAGCCTCAGGGAACTTCGTCGCGCGTGCCACCTTTACGTGAAGGAGGAGACCATTTGCATATCCGAACATCGGCGCACCAGACACCCGAGTTCCCGCAGGACCGTCCGCACGAATCGGAGTGTCCAGGTGCGTCCCGCATTCAGCAATCGTGTCGAGCCGATGGATTGTGCGTCGCAGGGAGAATCGCTCGCTGCGGGCTGTTTGTTGTCGCGCTTGGCGGAGTGGGTGCTCTCGTCTTAAATAGCCCCCATGTCGTGCGAGCTGCGCAGGTCAGCGCAGCGGCGACACCCGTGCCAAGCGGATATCCGGTTACATCGCCCGTGACAACAGGCGTGTTGCCGACCGATGGTCAGGTGAAGGCGGCACTCAAGCCACCTTTCGTCCCGGCAGTCACCATAACCCTTATCGACGGGGCATCGCCGAGCCGAACGGAATGCGTGGCAGCCGCCACGGTTGGCGACGCACTCGCTGCGCTGCGCTTGACGCTTGCAACAACGGACCAGATTACTCCGCAATTAAATACCGTGCTCCGCCCTGGAGTGCGCATTGCCATCACCAGAATCCGCTACAAGCAAATCACCGAGACCTCGATAATTCCGTTCCGCACGATCTTCCGAATGAGCCACGAGCTTCCTCCTGGCCAGGTGGGAAACTATAGTCCCGGCCGAAATGGAGAATTGATCAAGCGTTACGAGCTAACCTATATCAATGATAAGCTCTCGAGCCGCCGATTCGTCGGTCAGCGCATGGCAATGGAACCTGTAGACGCCGTTACGTACGGCGGTATTCGAATCCGGATGGCCCAGGCTCTCCCATCGCGCAGCGGCGCCTACACTCGCCTGCGTTCTGTCGAGATGGTGGCCACCGGCTACTCCCCGTATGAGGGAAGCGGATCGGGCCGCTGCGCGACCGGGATGCGGGCGGGATATGGCGTTGTTGCAGTCGACCCGCGGGTTATTCCACTGGGAACGCGATTGTACATCGAAGGATACGGCTACGCCGTGGCCGGCGACACGGGCGGCGCCATCAAGGGCCACCGGATCGACCTGGGCCACACGACATATCGCGAGGCCAGCGCCGTCGGCCGGCGTCATGTTCGCGTTTGGATACTCGACCAACGCTAGAACTCTTGTTCCGTCCCGAAGTGCACAACGGAAAGAAAGCACGGCCCCGGCATTTTGCCGGGGCCGTCCCATTTGCAATGAACCTTACCAGTCCCTCCATGGTCCATGGTTTGCTGAAGAGCCACGGCTTGCGGCCAAGCCGCCGGTTCGGACAGAACTTCCTGGTCGACGCGAACACGCTCAACCGCATCGTCGAAGCAGGAGAGCTTGCCTCCGGCGATCAGGCGCTCGAGATCGGAGCCGGACTCGGGACTCTGACGCGGGCACTTGCCGATGTTGTCACGCTCGACGGGCGAGTCGTTACCATCGAGGTGGACCGAGGGTTAATCGGCGTGCTTGCGGAGACAGTCGGCGACCTGCCCCAGGTGCGCGTAATCGGCGCCGATGCCACCGAGATCTCGTGGCCGGACTTCATCAGCCATTACTTCGGCCCAGGTCCGATCTCCGTCGTCGCCAACATTCCCTACAATATCACCAGTCCGCTGATCGCTGCCTTGATGAGCGCGAAAGACCGCTTTCGGGTCGTCGTGCTCCTGGTGCAGCAGGAAGTCGCGCTTCGACTTGCCGCGGCGCCCGGCACTCCGGACTACGGCGCGTTCGCGGTGTTCGCGCAGTACCATGCCGCCGTCGAAGTGGTCGCGCCGGTCAGCCGGCGCGTGTTCCTGCCCGCCCCCGATGTCGATAGCGCCATCCTGCGTCTCCGGCCCCATGCGTCCCCACCAGTGGCGGTGCGCGACGAGGCGCTGCTGTTTGCCGTGGTTCGGGCTGCCTTCGGCCAGCGCCGCAAGTCGCTGCTGAATGCGCTTTCCGGCGATCCGGCCCTCGGCTGGGACCGAACAGCCGCCGCCACCGCCCTCGACTCCGCCTGGATCGACGCCGGCCGCCGCGGCGAAACCCTCAGCCTGGAAGAGTTCGCCCGTCTGGCCAACGCCGCCCCTCAGTCTCCGGACCCGACGTAATGCCTGGCGAACTGCGCCGTATCAAATGCGAAGGCTTCTCGTCGGCGCGATGCGCCGTCAACTCATCGTTCGGACATACTCCAGGACTTTTGCGGCATGCTGGTCTACCTTGACACGGGGGAAAACCTTGGCGATGTTGCCGTCTTTGTCAATGACAAATGTTGTGCGCTCGATGCCCCAATAGCTCTTTCCGTAGTTCTTCTTCTCCTTCCACACCCCGTACAAGTCTGCGATCTTGTGGTCGATGTCGGCTAGGAGGGGGAACGGGAGCGCGAACTTGGTCACAAAACCAGCGTGCGAATCCGCGTGGTCCGGACTGATGCCCAGGATCGCGCTGCCGGCCGCCTCGAAATCCTTCAGTTGGTCGCGAAACGCGCAGGCCTCTGTGGTACAACCGGGTGTGTCGTCCTTCGGATAGAAGTACAGGACGATGCTGGATTTGCCCGCGTAATCCGACAGGGCGATCTCGCGGTCTCCCTCGCGCGTGGTGGCGGTCAAACGAAAGTCGGGCGCGGGGACCCCGACGGTAATGTCGGACATTCGGTTTGTCTCCTTGTGATTGCCGCCGGACGGTGGCTGAATATCATAATTCGCAATGCGGTGGGAGCGTTCCCGAATGACACACCCAATTTGTGGCCGGCGCAAGGCGAAAACTATGTCATAATGGGGTGTATCGATGACGCCCGTGGCAATATAAGAGAGGGAATTGATGGCACTGACGCTGATTGGGGAGGCCCTCATCCGGGCGGTAGTTGTGTGGCTGCGCAGACGCCGGGCCGGCCCGTACGACCTCGAGCACCTCAACGACCCGCCGTTCGAGCCGCAAAATGTCCCCGATCAGGTCGACGACGACAGCGGACCCTACTGTCCGGCTTGCGACGAAGCCCATCCCGCCGGAACCAACTTCTGCCGATCCTGCGGCAGAAAACTGTAGTGGTACGTGAACGCAACCACGCCGGCAAACGCACCCTTAAGGCTGGATGTGGTCGTGCCGGTGAATGGCAACCTTGGTGGCGGCGAGTAGGTCGCGCAGTGCCGAGATGATCTCAACGCGGCGCTCGGGTGGGAGCAGCGCGAGGGCCTCGGCGACGGAACTCACGCGGCGGTGCCAGCGACGGCGCATCACATCTTCACCATGCGAGGTGAGAACGAGTTTTTTGATGCGCCTGTCCTCACATTCACAAATTCGTTCCACCATGCCGGCGCGCTCCAGACGGTCGGCGATCTGGGTCACCGCGCTGGTTGAGATCCCCAATTCCTCGCCGAGCAGCGACATCGACGCCGGGCCGGCCTGTAGCACGGTACAAACGCGGACCTGCGTCACCGGAAGCTCATAATAGGGATCGTCGGGGTTCACAGTGAACAAACGGCGTCCAAGTTGCGGCATCAAACGCTCGACAGCCGATGCCTGGGCGAAGATATCGCGGTCGTCCGTACACAAAGCCGCATCCCGATCGCCCGCGGACGGCTCGACCGGGAGCGGAATCGCATGGTTGTCACCGCCCGGGTGACCATTGTGAATCTTGTTTTCCATCTAATCCATAACCGCGTCCGGCGGCTCAACACGGCCATCGATGGAACTCAGTGACGGCTCCAAAATCGGTGGGGCGAGGTCGCGATCGTCCTTGCGGTACCGCCGCGCGATATCGTCGAACAATGTGTACACGATCGGCACGATGAAGAGAGTCAGGAACGTCGACGTCATCAGGCCGCCAATAACGGCCGTGGCCATTGGCGCGTTGGTCTCGGACCCCTTGCCCAGACCGATCGCCTGCGGAAGCATGCCGAGACAGGCGGCGCAGGCAGTCATGAGGATAGGTCTCAGTCGAGTAGGCCCTGCACGCAGCAGGGCCGTGGTACGGTCCAGCCCGCGACTGCGCAGCAGATTCGTGTAGTCGACCAGCAGAATTCCGTTTTTCACCACGATTCCAATCAGCATCAGGACCCCGATGAACGCGGTAAGGCCGAAATGGCGCCCGGTCAGGAACAGGGACAGGATTACGCCGACGGCTGCCAGGGGGACAGACGCCAGGATGGTCAACGGATGGACAAATGACTCGAACTGAGATGCGAGCAGAATGTAAATCAAGCCGATCGCCAGGAAAATGGCCACGCCAAGGCCGGCGAACTCTTCATTGCGGCGCTGCTGTGTGAGACCCCACGCCCAGTAGTAGCCCTGCGGCAGCTTCACCTGCGACATAATGGCACCGACCTCCGCCTCGATATCGCTTGTCGAACGCTGAATCGGCTGCCCGGTAATAGCAATGTAGCGCTGGCGGTTGAGGCGGGTAATCTGGCTCGGCCCCATGGCGTATACCGGGGTTGCCACCTGCATCAGGAGCACGTCGCCGGCGGTCGAACTGTTCACCGCGCCGCCTGCCGTTCCCGCGTTATGATCTACAGCGTCTGTCCCCGGCATGCTCGGCGTGATCGGGATCTGCATCAATTCGTTTTCGGTCTTGCGATATATCTCCGGGAGCTGCACATAGATGGGATACTCGTAGCCGTTCTCCTGGTAATAGCCCGCCTGATAGCCATTCGTGGACGTATTGATCGCGTTTGCGATATCAGTGAACGTCACCCCGAACTCGAGCGCCTTCTCTCGATTCACATTCCACTGCAATTCGGGAAGGGAATCCTGCCAGTTGACATCAACCCCCTCGAAGCCCGGGACACTCTTCATCTTCGCCTCGGCGGCCATCGCAATACTGTAGAGTTTGTTCAAATCTTCGCCGAAGATATCGATCTCAATATTGGAGTTGCCGCCCGTCAGGATCTGCGAAACGATATCCGTCTGATTGTAAAGAACGCGGGCGCCCGTAATTCTGTTGGTCTGTTTCCGCAAATAGGCCATGTCGTCAACCGTCGACAGCTTGCGGCCGTCCTTCAGCTTCACCATCAGGGCGCCGACGTTCGGGTTGAGACTGGCGGATGTCCCGTTTAGGGACAGGTTCGTGCCGGTTGCTGTAAAAGAGGTCTCGACGTTCGGATCTTTGGCGACGATGCCTTCGACCTGCAGCATTACGGCGTTTGTCACCGCGAGAGCTGTTCCCGGCGGCAGCTTTACCGACACCTGGAAGTCCCCGCTGTCGGTAGTCGGCATCATCTCGCTGCCGATTTGCGGCACGAGTAACAACGCCGCCAGTGACACGGCGACCGCGATTCCCACGACGATCATGCGGTGCTTGATGGCCCACTCCAGCCCGTTCCGGTAGCTCCTGTCAAGATTGTTGAAGAAGCGCCCCGAGGCGTTAAAGACCGGCTCGAGAAGGCCGCGCCGCACGGGTGTCGACTTCGCCGTCACAATTGCATGGAAACCATTGCCGCTCACCGCCCCATCGAGGGGCGCGGGCTGGTCGAGGGCGTCCGCATCCGAATGGATGTCCTCCGGCTTTATCAATCGCGACGCCAGCATCGGAACAACCGTGGTGGCATCGAGAAGCGACACAAGCAGCGAACAGATGACGACAATCGCGAACTGCGCGAACATCTGGCCGGACTGGCCCTTGATGAGGAACAACGGGATGAAGACAACGATGACGGTTAGCGTGGATGCGACGACGGCCGACATGATCTCAGACGCCCCCGACACGGCGGCCTCGGCCGGCCGCTTGCCGTCGCGCTCTATGTGTCTGAAGATGTTCTCGAGGACCACCACGGCATCGTCGACAATCAACCCGGTGGCCAGAGCCAGACCTCCCAGCGACATCGTGTTCAGGGTGAAACCACAGGCATACATCAACGCGAATGTCGAGATAATCGAAGTCGGAATGGACAACGCTATGACGAGTGTGCTGCGCACGCTGCGCAGGAACAGCAGGAGGATGAGGACGGCCATTGAGCCACCGATCAGGGCGCTCACTTTCAGGTCGTTTACCGAGTCGACAATGAAAGCCGATTGGTCATAGGCCATGTGGAACGTCAACTGCGGATAGACCTTCTTGATCTGGGCGATCTTGGCCTCGACATTCTTCGCGGTGTCGACCGTATTCGCATTGCTTTGCTTGAGGATAATGACACCAACGGCCGGTAATCCATTCAGGCGGGTGAAGAGTCGGTCTTCCTGGTGCGAATCGCTCACTTTGGCGACCTGGCCAATGGACACGGTTGCCCCATCCACCATACCGATCGGAATGTCGGCGATCTGCTTCGGCTTCGTGAACCAGCCCAGGGTACGAATTGTGTACTCGGTATTATTCTCCTTGGCAATTCCCGCGGGGAGATTCACGTTCTCCTGCGCAATTCGATTGGATATCTGGGCGAGGGAGACACCTCGTGCGCGCATTTTGAGCGGATCGACGTTTACGAGGATCGCCCGCTGCTCGCCGCCGGTGACGACAGCCGACGCCACTCCGTTTGCCGATTCGATGATCGGTGTGATCTCGTTATTCAGCAGCGAGTAAAGCTGGATCGGATCGTTGATGCCGCTCACGCCGTAGATCTGGATCGGGAGCTGGGACGGGTCGTATTTATAGACGACCGGCGGCTCGAGGGTTGGGTCGCCGGTCGGGAACTTCTGCGTCGCCTTCTCCACCAACTGCAGCGTGTCGACGGCCGCCTGTCCGATGTCCGAGCCCCACTGGAACTGGATTCGCACGGTCGACACGCCCTCGAGGCTGCTCGACGTCACCGCATACATGTTGGGAGCCGACGAAACCGCCTCCTCGATCGGACGCGTGATCTCGGTCTCCATCTCCTCCGGAGACACGTTCGGCCATGATGTCGTAATGGCGACTGTCGGCAGGGAGATGTTCGGCAGCAGGTCCAGCGGCAGCTTGCCCGCACATACGGCCCCGAGCAGGATCAAGGCCGCAATGCGCATGGTAACGGCCACGGGATGTGTTACGGAGAATCTTGCAATGTTCATTTCTTGCTCTTGTATCCTCCCGGACCGCGCTCGCACGCGATACAGGGTCAACGGCCTAGCTCACGTGATGATGTCCATGACCGTGCCCGCCAGCCGAGCCGGCAATCTGCACTGTCTGTCCGTCCCTCAGCGGCATCGCACTCAGCACAACCACCTTGTCGCCAATCTGTATGCCGGACAGAACGGCAAAGCCGTCCGTGTCGCTGTCCCCCACAGTCACCAGCCGGCTTTGCACAGTTCCGTCGACGCCGACCACGAACACGGTGTCGCCGCCGGACGCCAGCGGATTGACCGCCTCACGCGGGATGTAGATCTGGTGGGGAATACGGCTGGTGACAAAATGGACAGTGGCGAACATGCCCGGCTTGATCAGGTTCTTCGGGTTGTTGACGGTAACCCGCACGCTGAACTGGCGATTCAGCGGGTCCGCCGACGCGTTTATCTGCGTGACCTTGCCGGCGAACTTTTGACCGGGAATGCCGTCGACACTCACTCGCGCGGTCTGGCCCATGTGGATCTTGTCCGTCTGCTCCTCGGGAACCGGCACGGTGATCCATACCTGCTTAACGGCCTGCACCTGCAGGATCTCCTGTCCCGCAGTCGCCTGCGCCCCCGGGTCCATCATTCGCGCGACAATAAACCCGTCGATCGGCGAGGTCAGGATCGTCTCTTGCAGCATCACCTGCGCGTCGTGCAACTGCGCCTGCGCGGCGACAACGGCGGCCTCGAGCGCCTTGAGATTGGCCGTATAGGCCGGCTGCTGGGCGAGGTTGGCGACGGCGGCGGCGAGCGCCGCCCGCGCCTCGTTCACCTGGGCTTTTGCCGCGGCAATGGTCGCAATGTCCGTCTGCTGGACGGTCGCGGCCGAGTCTACGGCCGATTTGAGCTCGGCAGCGGCCGACGCCTGCGCCGAAATGGCCGCCTGGAGTTGCGCGTTGGCGACGTCGAGGTTCGCCTTCTGGACCTCCATCGCGGCCTCGTCGTCGTCGGCATCCTGTGCCGCTACGAATCCTTGCTTTAGCAGTGACTGTTCGCGCGTGTTCTTTGCCGCGGCGTCCTTGAGGTTCGCCTCAGCGCTGCGCACCTCGGCCTTCTCGTTAACCACCTGGCTGACCGCCGCGTCCAGCTTGGCCTGGGCGTCCACTACCGCTGCGTGCGCGGCGGCTTGCTGGCTGATGTCGTTCTTGACGGCCGATTCGTAGTTCGAAACGTCGGCCGCCACGGTCGCGCGCTGCTGAAGCACGGTCGCGTTCACGCCCACGTTGTTGGAGTTCTGCGTGATCTGCGCCTGGGCCAGATGCTGCTGGGCCTGGGCCACATTCCCTTCCTGCGTGTTGACATTGGCCTGCGCCTCGCTCGGATCCATCCGCACCAGCACCTCGCCCCGGGTCACGGGGTCGCCCGGCTGGCCGGCAATAAAGTCCACCGGGCCCGCGTACTTCGACCCCACCATGACGCTGACCGGAGAGTCGACATTGCCCACCGATTCAAACGTGTGCACAATATCGTGGTAGCTCGCGGTGGCCACGTTCACCAGCAGCTTCGATGTCTTCCTCGACTGTCGCTCCTGCCCCTGCGCCGACGCGGCCGCATGGTTCACACCAAGCCGCCACACAATCAGTCCGGCCAGTACGACAATAAACACTACGGAAATCACCCAGCGCTTCACGACTATCCCCTCTTATTCCGACAACTCGCCGCAACACCCCGCATCTCCATCGTAATGCGGGGCGCCCTCGTGGTCCTTGTGGGACCCCGGAAGCTCACGAGCCGTCACCGAAAACAACGATTTGTTAATGCGTGTGAAATATTAATCCCCATTAACTATTTGCCCCAACCACTCATCACGGAGATCACACAGTTGATGATTTAGACTTCAGCCAGGGACTTCTGGTAACATATCAGAGGGGCCGGGGAGGTGGAGGCTGGTCTCCGCCCCGCTCATGTACGAAAGGACCGGACCGAGTTTTGACCCAGAATCTGCTGCTTCGCATCGACGAAGCGACCGTGCGGCGCGGCGACCGCCGCATCCTCGACAATATCAGCATGGAGATCCCCGAGGGCTGTCACACGGCGGTCGTCGGGGCGAACGGTTCCGGCAAGACAACGCTGATCCGGCTGATCACGCGTCAGCACTACCCGCTCGCTCGGCCGGACGACCGCCCGGTGGTTACGATTTTTGGCAAGGATCGGTGGAATGTCTTCGATTTGCGCGCCATGATGGGCATTGTGTCGTCGGATTTGGATCACGATTTTGTCGCCGACGCGGGCATCCTTGGCCTCGATGCCGTCCTGTCCGGCTTCTTCGCCAGCAAGGGCCTCGCCCGCAACCACAGGATCACCGCGGACATGCGCAACCGTGCGCGGCAAGCCCTGGCTGACGCGGAGGCGGAGAACCTTGCGGCCAAGCCCATGGAGGAGATGTCGACCGGCGAGGCCCGCCGGGTCCTGATTGCCCGCGCCCTCGTCGCAAGCCCGCGCGCCCTCCTGCTCGACGAGCCCACCACCGGCCTCGACATGGTGGCCCGCAGCCGATTCCTGGCGACACTGCGCCGGCTCGCCGTAAGCGGCCGCACCATTCTCCTCGTAACCCACCACATCGAGGAGATCCTCCCGGAGATCGACCACGTGATTCTGCTGAAGCACGGCAAAGTCCACGCTGCGGGGACCAAGGAGTCGACGCTGACGTCGGAGTCGCTCTCCTCCGCCTTTGCCGCCAGTGTCGAAGTGCGCCGCAGCGGCGATTGGTACTCGGCGGAGGCGGCGTTGACTGAGAATATGAGGGAAATGACCAAATGATGAACTCGGCGACACAGAAGGGAGATTGCCAGGAACGCGCCAACGGTCTTGCGGACCGAAGAAAGACCGGCGGGTTATCGCATGCTGCGACGATTCTCGCGGGTAGTATGGGAGTGAACGAAGAGAACTGGCCCCGCCGGCGTCGACGCGGGTGGCTCGATGACCCCGCCCGGCTCGACCATGATGCCCGTCCAGGTCAAGGTCGTGGACCAGTTCAGGAGACGAATACGGGGACGTTGCCATGTGCGGTCGATATACGCTCTATCAATCGTCGGACATCATTGCGGAACGCTTTGCGGCGGAACTGACCGCGGAGATCGAGCCGCGCTATAATATCGCGCCCACCGACATGGCGGCGGTTGTCGTGGCCGAGGGCGGAAGGCGCCGGATCGAGGCGTACCGTTGGGGACTGGTTCCGTCGTGGGCCGCCGACATGTCCGTCGGATCGCGGATGATCAACGCCCGTGCCGAGACACTGGCGGAGAAGCCGGTCTTTCGGCCGGCCCTCGCGGGGCGCCGCTGCATCGTGCCGGCCGACGGCTTCTATGAGTGGAAGGCAAAGCCTGGTCGCGTGAAGGGAGTCTTGCGCCAACCCTACTATATCCATCCCACGCGGGAGAGCGTTTTGGCGTTGGCGGGGCTGTGGTCCGTCTGGCGCCGACCCGATGGTGGGGGAATGGTGAAAAGCTTTACGATTATCACGGTTCCGGCGAACGGTCGTCTGGCGGGCCTCCATGATCGCATGCCCGCCATCTTGCGGCCGGAGGACGCGGAAGTTTGGCTCGACTCGTCGATCCGGGAAGCGTCGGCCCTCACTTCGCTGCTTGCGACCGCCCCCGATGAGTGGATCGACCTCTATCCCGTTACCACCGCCGTGAACGTTGCTGGTCGAGACGACCCGGCGTTCATTCTGCCGGTGGAGCTGCCGGCCTCGCAGGGCGAGCCGACACTGGACCTGGGGTGCATGTCGTAGAATGCAGGACCCAGGAGAATGTCCATCGCGCCCACCAGGTCCATAATCGACGACGCCACGGCCGCCGGTCCTGAATCCTGCTCAGCATGTTGGTCGTGATCCGGTGATGTGCTTGGATTCCAATGGGCTCGCCGGCGTGCTTACGTGGGGACAGCGGAAGGATAATCGACGTGAAAAAGGTGATGCAAGGCGACCGTACTAACCTGATTGCAAGCTTAGAGGAAGATCCTAGTCAAACAGATAAACGGACACGGGGAATCTTCGAGAGATACTCAAACGAGTCTCAAAATGGCGACTGTGACGCCGTCCAACTTGTTGGAGACTGCTATCGATTTGGGTTTGGGACAACCACGGACACCTCGCGCGCAGCGGAGTTTTACCGCCAAGCTGCAGACGGCGGAAATGCGGAAGCCGCATTTCAACTGGCTCTTTGTTATCGAGATGGTTACGGGGTCGATATTGACCAAATAGAGGCGTCGCGTTGGTTCACTCTAGCAGCCAAGGCCGGTCACGCTATAGCTGCATATAATTTGGGATGCCGATATGAAAACGGGACCGGTTTGCCTGTAAGTCTTGAGGTTGCCGAAGAATGGTATACTAAAGCAGTAACCATTGGTGACTCCGATAGTGCTCTCAATTT
>JBKQWH010000082.1:0-4454 GCA_052139635.1 Capsulimonadaceae bacterium | reverse complement strand
CCAGTCCTGGACCGCGGGCCTGCTGCCGATGAGCGAGGGCCGGGTGAGCGAGATGGAGGGCCTGCGGCTGGCCGCCGAACCGTTCCGCCATTTCATGAATGGCAGCGTGCGGCCGCAGGACTTGCGGCTGTTCCTCGACCTCGGCGGCATGGCACCCCCGGCCGAGCCGGACGACACGCCGTGGCGCGCGCTGGTGCCGGCCTTCATGATCGGCGAGATGCGGCGCGCCTTCGAAATGGGGTTCCTGCTCTATCTGCCCTTCCTGGTCATCGATACGGTGGTGTCCACCGTGCTGATGAGCCTGGGCATGATGATGCTGCCACCGTCCGCGGTGTCGTTGCCATTCAAGCTGATCTTCTTCGTCCTGGTGGACGGCTGGCGGCTGGTGGCGGGCAGCCTGGTGCAAAGTTTCCCCGGAATGCACTGACGCCACCCAGCGACGCGCTTGGCAGGTCCCCGCCACCTTGCGATGATCGTGCATGACCTTCAACGCCCCGGCCATCGCAGCGCTGATGCAGGCGGGAGACGTGCCCGGGCTAGCGCTCGCATGCGTCGAGGCCGGCGAAGTGCGATGCGCGGGCTTCGGGGTGCGCAGCACACGATCGGGCGGCGCGGTCGGGCCCGACACCGCGTTCGAAGCGGCCTCGCTCACCAAGCCGGTGTTCGCTTGCGCGGTGCTGGGGCTGATCCAATCCGGCGCCGTCGCGCTCGATCGGCGGCTGGCGGACATCCTGCCTAGCTACCTGCCGGACGATCCTCGTGCAGCCGAAATCACCGTCCGGCAGATCCTGAGCCACACTTCCGGTCTGCCCAACTGGCGTGCCCCGCGTGAGGCCCTGCGCACGCATTTTCGCCCGGGCGAGCGGTTCAGCTACTCCGGCGAGGGCTACCTGTTCCTGCAACGTATGATCGAGGCCCTGACCGGCGAACCGATCGGCGCCACGGTCCGCAGGTTCGTGCTGGAGCCGTTGGGCATGCACCGATCGGACATGGTGTGGCACGAGGCCTTCACACCGGACCATGCGGCACCGCACGACGTAGCCGGCCGGGCTGGCCTAAAGCTGCGTCCCGAGATGGCAAATGCCGCCTGGTCGCTGTCCAACCTCTTTGGAAGACTTCTTGCTCCAGCGTTCGATGCGGCACATCTCCGCGTAGAACTCACGCTGCAGCGGGTCTTTCAAGTAGATAATGGCCAAGAAATGCGTCCAGGACAATTGTCTCAGCAGTGCTGAGACAATTTGGAAGTCCGGGAACGCTTCGGCGAATCGGATCATGTGGCGAAGCGATTTTTCCCCGAAGCCTCTCCCGAACTCTGCCTCAAGACGTCCGCCAAGGGCCGTTACGATCTGCTGGCCATATTCGGCCCGCTGCTGATTAAGTATCTCTCGGCGGTTTCGATCTCCCACCTGCCAGTGGACAGTTGTGAGAGCGGAGTTGACAATCTGCGCCACGTGCTGCCGGGCAGGACGGCGCGCGATGAAGGCGGCAGCACATCACTCATGTTTCATCTCCGCGTGCAGCCGTTCCAAAGCGGGGATCACGCGCGGCGGTTCGTCCAGGCGGCGCTGAAACTCCGTCCATTCCTCGGGTGTTAGGGTAAAGACGGTCTGTTCCGTCAGGATAGCCTGAGCAGCGTCGAGTGATGCCTGCAGCACGAACTGGCTTGTGTTCATATGGCGAGCACGCGCGGCGTTACCTAGGATCGCCTTCTACGGCTCGGAAGCCCGTATGGATAATCGTGTGGTCGCTTTTGCCGGCATGAGTTCCATCCTACATTAATTCATTCGTATCTTACCAGATGCCGCGTTCATTGTTCACCCTATACGCTCCTCTGTGCTGGCATGATCGCGACGATCTGGGTGCCTGGCGGCGCATCGCGGGCCTCGCGGCAGAGTTGGCCGAGGAGGGCGAAGTGGACGGGGATGTCGAGGGGCTCGAGGTTGTAGAGGCTGAACTCGCCGCCGGCGAACGGGGGTACGACGAAGCTGAAGATTTTGCCGGGCGGAAGCGCGCGGCCGTTTTCGCGAAGCTGAACGACCACGCCCGGGGCGAACCATTCCGTGACGAAGTCCTCGTCGCGCAGCAGCGCCTCAAACTCGCGGGCAGTCTGTGCGATCGGCAGCAACTCGCCGGCAGCGACGTCGAGCAGTTGCACCGATGCGTCGTCGATGTCCTGCACGAAGGCATTGCCCAGGCAAGTCAAGAGGACGGGCTGCTTCTTGTCACCGATCAGCCAGCGCCACTCGTCGAGCAGCGACTCGCGGTCTAGATGGCGAAAGCCAACGGTCAGGTCGTTCAACGTAATGGCCATTTTGTCTCCTCAGTCCGGTATCGCCGGTGTCACGGCGTCAGATTCGCGATAGGGCAGCGGATTTCCTGTCTCGCCGCGGAACTTAGTCCGCTTGTCGACGTGCAACTTTGTAATGCGTCAGGGTGTCTATACGTTCATGATGAATCCACAGACCGGATCGACTTATGAGTGCCCGCAGTGTGGCGAGCGCAACAACATCAAGGATCGAGTTTGCCGCCATTGCCATTATATGAACCCGTATCGGGTTCCGGACGCGATCCTCTCCGACAATCGCCGCAACGACCAGGTGTTCCGCGCCGTCTCGCTGCTCATTGTGGGGATTGTCAGCATTTCCCTATTCGTGTGGTCCGAGATCTACTTCCGCAGCAACATCCTGTCCGCGGACATACAGGTCTCCCAGTACCAGTCCGACTGCTCCAGCAGCTTCGTCGAGGCCGCGAAGAGCAGCGCGAACCAGGCGAGGCTTCTTGGCGGCGACCCGTACTTCGAGTATCTCAACGCGCATTTGGACGATCCGTGCCGGATCGAATCGGTTTCCGGACAGTTCGCCGACATATCCACAAGTCGCAAAAGCCACGTATATGTTTTTCGTCGAAACGCCGACAGGATCGCGGATTCACATGACTTTTCCGTTGTGGTCTCGTCGGTAAGGCCGCCCTGTGATACCATGTTCGACCCGGCTTACCTCGAGATTTGGAACGGACACGGGACTGCGGTCACGGCAGGCGGACTTCGCTATTTGCTGAAGGCGAACCCGACTGTGATCGCGGACCAGTTCCGCGTAATGCACGGATTGTGCTCCGGTATTATTGCTGTCCTCACAGTGCTGTTTGGAATTGGTTCGTTCGTTCCAACTCGAAGGCGCAGCGAGTTTTAATAGCCGGGCGTCGGCGGCCGACTCTTCTTACGGCCACCCGGCCATCCAGGGAGTTTCGATCGCGTACGCCAGACTTCCGGAAGAGTCCGCATCGTCCGGCTCGTCGATCTCTTGCTCGGACCCGGTGAAGCCGGCATGGATCGAGAGGGCGTGCTGGAACTGGGCCTTGTATAGCGAGTAGTAGAGGTCCCGATTGGACACAAGCTCCGCATGGCTCCCCTGCTCGACGATCCGGCCCTGGTCGAGCACGACGATCGTGTCGGCGTGCATGATGGTCGAGAGGCGGTGTGCGATGATCAGGGTCGTGCGGCCCACCATCAGCCGGTTCAGGGCTGCCTGAATCAGGTTCTCGCTCTCGCTGTCGAGGGCCGACGTCGCTTCGTCGAGGATGAGGATGCGCGGGTCGCGCAGAAAGGCGCGCGTAACGGCAATCCGCTGCTTCTGGCCGCCGGAGAGGCGTGTGCCGCGTTCGCCGATCTCGGTGTCGTACCCGTCGGGCTGCTCGAGGATGAACTCGTGCGCATTGGCGGCGACCGCGGCGGCGACAATCTCGGCCTCGGTGGCGGAAGGCCGGCCGTAGAGGATGTTTTCCCGGATCGTCCCAGTGAAGAGGATATTGTCCTGCAGCACCATGCCGATGTTCTTGCGCAGGCTTTTGACGGTGACCTCGCGAATGTCGAGCCCGTCGATCTCAATCGCGCCGCCGGTGACGTCGTAGAAGCGCGGGATCAGGTTGACCAGGGTCGACTTGCCGGCGCCCGACGGACCCACGAACGCGACCACCCGGCCGGGTGCGATGTCGAGGTCGATATTACGCAGGATGGGGGTCTCCGGATCGTACCCGAACGTGACATTGCGCAGGGTAATGCGGCCATGGGTGCGGTCCGGCAGCGCCACCGCGTTCGGTGCATCTTTGATGTCCGGCTGCTTGTCGAAGATGTCGAAGATGCGCTCGATGGCGGCCGTTGCGTTCGCGATCACCGCGGCCATGTCGGTCAACCGCTGCAGCGGGACATAAAACATACCGAGAGTCGACGTGAACGTGATGACCATCCCCACCGTCATCCGTCCCGCCAGGACCTCATGCGTGCCAAATAGGAGCACCGTGACCGGAGCGACCCCGACCACGACATTGGCGGCCGCCATATTGAGCGCCTGAAACCGGACCGTCTCGATCTGGCGGTCGAAGAGACTGCGGTGAAGGCGGTGGAACCGGAGGCGCTCCAACTTCTCGCGGGTGAAGGCCTTCACGACCGTGGCGCCGGA
>JBKQWH010000081.1:0-3544 GCA_052139635.1 Capsulimonadaceae bacterium | reverse complement strand
CGTCCGACTCGTCCGACTCGTCCGACTCGTCCGACTCGTCCGACTCGTCCGACTCGTCCGACTCGTCCGACTCGTCCGACCGGTCCGACTCGTCAGACCGGTCCTATCTGGCTGTTATTCTGGAAGGAGATCAAGGAAAACGGCCGCTGGGCTGCCATCGGGGCAGCCGCCCTGTCCGCCGGCATCGTTTTCTGCATGTCCTCGGGACTTTTCCTGGGCTATGAGGAGGTTTGGAACGGCCTCGACAATGCGATGGCTCTTTGCGCGCCGGCCATTGCGCTTGCGCTCGGATTCCTGCAGATCATGCCCGACCGAAGCCGGGATCAATGGGCATTTCTCGTGCACCGGCCGGCGACCCGAACCGAGTTGTTCGCGGGAAAGGTGTCCGCCGGGCTCACATTATACCTGGTCGCCACTCTGGTCCCGTTCGCCGCCGCGGTTGCCTGGATCCAGGCGCCGGGACATGTCGCGGCCCCGTTCGACTGGCCCCTGACATACGCCGGCCTGGCCTCCATCGCGTCGGGATTCGGTTTGTACTTCGCCGGACTGGCGTGCGCTCTCCGAAGTGCGCCGTGGTTCGGAAGTCGCCTGATGCCGATTGTGGGCGCCCTCTGCGGGCCGGTCGCCTGCGGGTCGGCGCCTGAGTTCTGGATGGCACTGTCCGCGGCTTTCCTGGTGGCGTTTGTCACCGGCTTTGCTGCCCGGGGCGCCTTCCAGACTGCGGTCGATCGGCCGCCGGACACGACGGGTGACCGGGTCGCCCTGGGGATCTCGCTGTACACGGGAATATCGATCACGGCGTTTGTGGCGGTGACTATCGTGCTATCGACACATCAGGCGTTTTCTCCGCCGCAACCAGTCGACAATCGGCCATCGAGTGAATACGACGTTATGGAGAACGGTCAGGTCGTTCTCGCGGCGTATTACCCGTCGGGGCTTGTCTCGCGAGTGGATTTGTCCGGTCATCCTTTGCCGTCAAATGGTTCGTCCAACAGCCAGACCCAACTCCCGATGGGCCTGGTCCTTCGAGATTCTGTGCGGTTCCTCAATTCCAACATCGACTGGCAGTATC
Source organism: Capsulimonadaceae bacterium (assembly GCA_052139635.1). Taxonomy (GTDB): domain Bacteria; phylum Armatimonadota; class Armatimonadia; order Armatimonadales; family Capsulimonadaceae; genus JBKQWH01. The sequence continues at coordinate 2,472 of JBKQWH010000081.1, read as the reverse complement.
GTTACAATCAAAGCGGTCGCACCCTGATCCCGTTGAATTCGGGAGACTCGTCTCCATTTTCGAACGAGGGCGTGACGTGGTTTCTGCTGCACAACCGAGTTGTCGGGTACTCGCGCCGGACGAGGCGGATAGTCGGCATGCTGACGCCCGGCGGCGTCGTGACCGGGAAGGCCGCAGCGGACGGTGCCGGATGGCAATTTACGCATCGACGCGCTATCTGGCGGGACACCATTCCCGAGCTCATCCCAACGGACAGCGCCGTGTACTTCATCGACACGAAAAATGCCCGCGTACGAACCCTCCTTTCCGGACCGGAGGCCGCCCGTGTCGTCAGCGCCGACCTGGAGCAGGGGACAATCCATGGCAGCGATATTATTCTTGGAACTCCGGACACGGTGTCCGTCTTCCGGACGTCCGGAGAGCGTGTTTGTTCGATCCGTCGCGAGCACGATCCTGGAGCTTACAACTGCGTCCGAGCCGGCGTAACTGCCACCGGACGAGTGGTTCTACGGTACAGCCACCTCACCGTCCGAGACGGCGACGTTGGCAACCTCCCCGACACTATCGATGAGTACACTCTCAATGGACGCCGCGTCGAGACCGTTGTCGTTCCAGACATTCATTCGCCCGGCGCACGCACCCTTCTGCCCGCTGCGGGCGAGGCGGCGATCGGCCTATCCACACCGCCCGCGCTTCTGGCCGGCTGGCTGGCTGCCTCGATGATTGGAACCGCGATTCCCATGGAGGTTAGTGACGTCCTTGCATTCCATCTGGGATCAGACTGGCGGCACTCGGTCGCCATCGTCCTCGGCGGCGAGCTTGTCGGGAGCCTGCTTGCGTCACTTGTCACGTTCCTTGTCGCGCGCCGCCGCTCGCTGTCTTCCCGCGCCGCTCTGGGATGGTCTATCGGGAACTTCCTCCTGACGTGGCCCGGCATACTGCTAATGATTGCGATGACCCCACCGCCGCCTCGAGTTGCCTGTTCGGGGTGTTCGCGTCTGCGCTCGGTAATCGGGGACCGCTGTGAACACTGCGGCGCACCGTGGCCCGCACCGCTTCGAGACGGCACGGAGATATTCGATTCGTCTACAAGCAAGGCGGGGGTATCCGTAAGCTGAGACCGGCATTTCACGTGTTTTAGTGCGGTACAGGTGACTCTACCGGTAAGGGCGTCGACGGTATCCGGATGTGCCAGTTCGATGCTCGCCGAGTCCTATGCCCTCGTCCACCGCATGCCCGAAGCCCGTAAAGAATGGCAGATCGTCGCCTCCGGCGGCGACCCCTGGCTGGCAGGCCAGGCCCGCCAGCATCTGGCAAAGGACAAGTGGTATCGGGCCGGACGCTATCGATTACGTACGCGTCCGCCGATAATCACGGGCACTGGTCATTGGGTACAATAGGGCACGCCGGAGAGGCGACGAAGCGAGGAGCGAATTATCTTGACGGCAGTGAGTAGCGGATCGCAGGGGGGATGCACCCTCTGGTTCACAGGAATGTCCGGTGCGGGCAAATCGACCCTGAGCGGGCGGCTGGCCGAAATTCTGCGCGCCCGGGGCTGCCGGGTCGAGGTCCTCGACGGCGACGAGGTGCGCACGCACCTCTCCAAGGGGCTGACCTTCTCGCGCGAGGATCGCGACACGAATGTGCTGCGGATCGGCTATGTGGCCCGCCTGCTCGCGCGCAACGGCGTCATCGCCATCACCGCCGCGATCTCCCCCTTCCGCGAGACCCGCGCCGAGGTCCGTCGAGGCCACGACGTCGACGGGGCCCCGTTCATCGAGATCTTTGCCGACGCCCCCGTGGCAGCGCTGGCGGAGCGCGACGTCAAGGGACTCTACAAAAAAGCCCTCGCCGGCGAGATCCCCCAGTTCACCGGCATCACTGACCCTTACGAGGCACCCGAATCCCCGGAAATCCGCGTGCGCACCGACCGCGAATCGGTCGAGGAATCGACGGCAAAGATCCTTGCCTACCTCGCGGACCGCGGCGTGGTCGAGACGTGATGCCGGAGCTAGATTGCTTGAGTCACGCCTCTTGTTGTTCGCGGGTCAAGTTTTGTGGCGGCCACGACTGATCCTATCGTAGGACAGGCCTCCGTGCCTGTCTTCCTCCTTGTCCATCGCGTCCACTTGTCCATACATCTTCTCGACCTGAGCGGAGCCTCTCTGATATGTGTGGTAGATGCCGATAATCTCGTTCCAGCCATTGTCCAAAGCCGCGCATTGGACCATCGACGCATACTGAGCGTAATCCGCCACGGAATCGACCAGCAGTCGCTCGATTACCCTGCACTCCTTCGGCCGGTCCAAGGACCGACACGCTTTGAGCGCGCCGACTAATCCCTCGACGGTTTTCCGGTGTTCTCGCCTGCGTTCGTGGATGATCTCCCGATCGAGCTGCAGCGCCTCGATCGTCGTCCTATCAAGCGCGCTGCCATTTCGTGGATACGGTATCTCACAACGGAATCCGATG
>JBKQWH010000080.1:0-12229 GCA_052139635.1 Capsulimonadaceae bacterium | reverse complement strand
GTCCGCGCCGGAGCGAAGCGACGAGGGCGGACATTACGCCCTCCGCAAGGAGTCCGCGCTGGAGCGGACGGACGGACACTACACCCTCCGCTGGGAGTCGGCCTGGAGCGATCGTCCTGTTTATCGTCTCGCAGTTGCGGGAAAGCTGGTGACGTGAAACTTCAGGAAACAGCGCGCGCGAGCGACACGAAGCATGAGAGCACGCCGGGCCGGTATCGGCGGCGGCGCGTGAAGGCCACGTCTGGGAAGAGTATGCATGATGTGGATGGGCTCGATATCGATCATCTGTTGCGTACCAGTGTTGATGTCATTGCGGAAGGCCTGATCGTTGTGGACGCTGACGGAGACATTCGCCTTTTCAACCGCAGCGCCGAGACGATTATGGGCATTACAGCCGATCAGGCGCGCGACGAGATGTCGGTGTATCCTGGTGGGTATGTCGTCTCCGAGAGCGGCCGGCTGGTCGACGCGGGACGTGACCCGCTTGCGCTGGCGCTCGCGACCGGAGCACCGCAGCAGGACAAAGTCGTTGGGATTCGGCGGCCCGACGGCACAATTCGCTGGCTGCTGGTGAACGCGCAGCCACTGTGCCCTCCCGGGGCGCAGACGCCGGCTGCCGCCCTGGCAACCGTCGTCGACATTACCGCGCGACTCGACTCAGACCGGCGGATGAGCACACAGATCGAGCAGATTCGCTGTCTTAACTCGGTTCTCGAGTTTCAGATGGGGGAACTCAAGCGGGCAAACGCCCAACTCGAGGAGCTTGCCGCGCTGGACAGCCTCACGGGACTGAATAACCATCGGAGCTTTCATGAGCGGCTCTCGGAGGAGTTCGCGCGGGCCACGCGGCACGGCGCCCCGCTGTCGATCATCCTCCTCGACGTCGACCATTTTAAGCTGTACAACGACACGTTCGGCCATTTGGCGGGCGATCTCGTCCTGCGAAAAATCGCCCAGTTGATGCAACTCAACGCCCGTGCAAGCGATGTCGTTGCGCGTGTTGCCGGGAGCGACTCGGCGACACAGCAGCCTCAAGCGGTCATCGCCCGTCATGGCGGGGAGGAATTCTCCGTCATCCTTCCGTGCACCGACGGCCCTGGGGCGGTTCGTGTTGCCGAACGGCTGCGAATTGCGATCCAGAGTGCGGAATGGGAAAACCGGCCAATTACCGCCAGCTTCGGAGTGGCGACCCTTGTCCCGAGCATGGTCGATCCCGACGGGTTGATCGCTGCCGCCGATAAAGCCCTCTACCGCTCGAAGACGTGCGGGCGCAATCGCGTTACGTCCGCTGCCTGTTTAGGTCCCAGGGGTTAGGACGCAGGACCTGACTCCCGGGCTCGAAATCAGCCCCGGCCGGACCGCAGAAGCCCGATGACTCTGCCGATAATCGCCGCATTGTCCGACTTTCGCAGGGGAATGGGCGCGTAGTTCGGGTTCATCGCCTGGAGTTCGATTCGGTTCCCATGGCGCCAGAAGCGCTTTACCGTGGCTTCCTCGCCGATCCTTGCCGCCACAATGTCCCCATTCTCGGCCGTGGTCTGCGGTTGTATGATAACCATGTCGCCCGGGAGAATGTGTGCGCCGGTCATGCTCTCGCCATGAATTCGCAGGAGAAAGCAGTCGATGTCACCGCGGACCATCTGCTCCGGGATGGGCAGGATATCGTCAATGTTCTGAGTGGCCAGCAGGGGGGCCCCGGCCGCAATTGTCCCGATCACCGGAAGGCGAACCACACCGGGCTCGCTTTCTCGCGCCGGCTCACCCAGCCGCGCGAGCACGCGGATGCCGCGCGATGTTCGCGGGCCGTTCTTGCTCGACAGCCGCTCAATGAAGCCCTTTTTATGCAGGGCATCGAGGTGGATTGTCACACCACGCAGGGAGCCTATGCCCAGGCCAACCTGCATTTCGCGTATTGTCGGCGGATACCCCTTGTCGCCGATGTAAGCGACGATGAAGTTGAAAACTTCCTGCTGCCGGTCGGTAAGTCCTTTTGCCATCCGATCCCTCACATGTCCGAAATTGCTCTGAGCAGCCGCTCAGACGGGTTACAGCGAATTATCTTCGACCATACGTTTGCATTGCAATTGTAGTGTACCCGATACAATGCGGCTATGGAAGTGTTTTTCGTGAAATAATCCTTTCGAAACAGCGTTCCAAACCGTTCGCGGTGGAAGTGCGCGGCGCATGAACAACTCCTCGCAGGATCCATCCGGGTAGAATACACGGCTATGGATGAGGAAACCGCTCTCTTTTTGCTGTCCGCGGCCGGGCGAGACCTGCTCGATTCGGAGGCTGGCGAGGGCGAGCCCCTGCGGGCCTTGCCGCGATTGCGTCGTAAGGTCAATGCGCAGCGGGCCGCGGCGGCGTGGGAGCTGATACAAGCGCGCCGGCGGGCCGGTGTCAAGTTCGGAGCCGATGCCGCGCGCATGTACTTCACGGCCGAGGCCCTCGAACAGGCATCGAGCGCCGCGGCGTCGGCTTACCACGCCAGCCGAATGGCGGAGGCCGGCATCCGCCTTGTGGTCGACCTGACCGGAGGGATCGGGGCAGATGCTCTCGCATTCGCCCGAGCCGGCCTGCGAGTCGACCTGTTCGAGATCGACCCCGCGCGCGCCCTGTTCGCCGCCGAAAACTGCCGTGTTGCCGGTTTTGAACAGCTTGTGACGGTGCAATGCGCCGACTCGAACACGGTGATTGCCAATCCGGCGCCCGAGTGGATTCTCCGGGAGTCGGCGGCATGGCTGGACCCGTCTCGCCGAATTGGGGGCAGACGGCTTCACGACCCGGAAGACGGCTCTCCGCCGCTCTCGATCGTGGGTGCGCTGCGCGCCGCCGGTTTTCTGTCGATCGGCGTCAAGCTCTCGCCTGCTGTGGACCATGCGGCCTTGCTCTGCCATGGGGGCCTGGGGGAATTCCTGTCCGATTGTGGTGAGTGCAAGGAGGCGCTTCTCTGGATCGGAGCGTTGGACACTCGGCTCGCTTCGATAATCCCGGCCGGGCCGATTTCCTCAACTCCCGCTCCGCGTGCGGGGTCGAGTTCAGCCATACGGGCGACAGTGCTTTCCGTGGACGGAATCCATACGCTTGTGGCCGAAGACCCGCCGCATGACCTCGATTCGAATACCGCGGGACGCATCGGCTTTGATGCCGGCGGGATATCGCCGGCTGAAACCTGCTTCCTCTATGAGCCGGACCCGGCCGTCATACGCGCGCATCTCGTCGGCGCCCTTGCCCAGCGCCTGAACGCCAGTCCCGTCGACCCGAACATCGCCTATCTGATTGGTCCGGCCTTTGTGAGCACGCCATACGCGCGCGGCTACCGGGTTCTAAACCGGTTTCCATACCATCTTCGAACCTTGCAGCGCCGGCTTCGTGAGCTCGGGGCCGGCTGCGTCGTTATTAAAAAGCGCGGCTTTCCTCTGGAACCGGACGACGTTCGGAAACAGCTCAAGCTAACCGGTCGCGGCGAGTTTACCGTCGTACTCACACGTGTCGGCGCCCAGCACCAGGCCATCATCTGCGAGCCGGTTGAGCGGTGAGGCCGGATTATTGTTTGCCGGCGGGGGCTATGGTCGATTCGGCGAATGAGACGTCGACCACAGCCGGCCGGTGGCCATTGCCGGGTACGCGAGGGACCCAGTAAGCATGGGCCACCATGCCGCTCAACAGAACGGCATCGCTGCGGACCATTGGGAGAGAGGCCGGGGCGGTGAAGCCGAACCCTGATCCGGTTTGCGCGAAGGCGTCCGTGTACAGGTTGCTCAGATCTCGGTAACCGATCGACTGTGGCGGGCCGTTGAAGTCCCCGCAGATCACCATCGGCAGCGTAATGTCCTTCACCGTTGTCAACAATGTATTCGCCTCGTCGGTCCGGGCGTGAATAAATGTATTGAGGTAGCCCCCCGGGTCCTTTGCCGCCTTGTCCTTGTCGCACGCCAGCATGGTCAGGGCGACCAGGACGAACGGCCTCGGTTCACCATAGACTGTCGCAACAAGAGCGGTCTGGCTCGGATCGCTCGTGAGCAGCGGCACAACCTCGCGTTCTCGCATTCGGTACTTGGAACCAATCGTAATGCCGCCGCGGTGTAGGAACCGGTATGACGGGAGCTGCTTCTCGATGACCTGAAGCGACCTGGCGTGATCACTGCCCGACTCCTCGAGGCAGAAGACGGTTGGGCGCGCGTCTTCAACAACCTTGACGACGTCGGTCGCCGGGTTCGCCCATTGATCCACGTCGAAGGTCATCACGCGCACCGTGTCGCCGGCCACCGCGTTGTTCATTGTAACGTGCCCGCCCAGCATAAAGATCGACACGAAGGCCAGTGAACCGATGTTAATGACCAGCGACAACTGGTTGCTGCCGAAGAGGCTGCAAACCAGCAGGATTGCGGGCGGCACCAGTAGAAACTCCTGCGGCATCCAGGTGAGCGCCACAGAGAGCCATGACATGGCAAAGCCCGTTTCGCCGCACCAGATCAGAGCAATCACGCAGGCCATGATGGTCGAGACCACCATCAGCGGCTTGATGTGATGCTGGTGATTGTCGGCGAACTTGTGCCCGTTCCGCCCGAAAAAGACGCCGATCGCCGAGGCGTTGGCGACGACGATGAGCGGATTGCCGAGTGCGGATTGTATTGCTGTTGCGCCCATTCTTCCGAGATTACCACTAAATAGAATTGTACATCAGGTTCACGAAAACCTGTGGCGGAGGTTCATACAGAAATTCGGCGGTTTGAATTCGACGGAATGCCTGCGGCACCGGGCTGCGCCGATTTCGCCATTAGCATTATTCCACGATCAACCAGGCGTATGCAGGACAGGTTGACGGGCTGATTGCCGGAACCGGGTCAGCAACCCGGTAAAACAAAGCAGTGCCCGCGACGGGGGCGGACATGACGCCCTCCGCCAGGAGTCCGCGCCGGAGCGAGACAGCGTCATTGGTTTGAACTCGACATGCATAATCCGGGCCAATGCAAAGGAGCGTGCAAGCAAGTGTAGACGCCGGTGCCGGCATATGTCCGGATGCTGAATCCGGTGGAAAGCTGCCCGTCCAATCAGTCCAATCGGTCCGATTGGGATCCGGCGAGTCCATTACCAGGGAAGCGGATCGTCCTTGATTTTCGACTCCCAGAGGGTGAGGATTGCCGCCGCGACATCCGGCGACAACGGGAAATTGGCGGCCGCCATGTTGCGGCGGACCTGGTCGACGCTCTTCGCTCCCGGAATGACCACCCCGACCTGCGGCTGTGCGAGAACATACTGCAGGGCCGCCTCCAGAGTGGGGAGTCCCGCCGGCAGCAGGGCGTTGAAATCCGCGACAAGTGCGGTGCGGCGCTCAATGACAGCCGGAGACCAGCGCCCGCGGATGCCGGTAAAGCGGCTGTCCGCGCCGTATTTCCCGGAGAGCCAGCCGGAATCGAGCGGAACCTTCGCGACCAGGCCGACTCCCTGCGCGCGCGCCTGCTCAAAAAGCGCAAGAGCGTCCTGGTGGAACGCATGGAACAGGATCTCGATCACCTGCGATGGCGTCGATGACAGCACCTGCTTGACTTCGCGGCCCCAGTCCACCGATACGCCGTATGCACGCAGTTTCCCGCTGTTTCGAAGTTGCTCCAGAACGTCATAGTGGGGAACCCGCGCGCTGTCCAGCATCTCCGCCGGCGGATTGTGTAGAAGGAGGATGTCCAGGCGGTCGGTCCGTAAACGTCGCAGGCTCTGTTCGAGCGCCGGCGCGATCTGCTCCGCACGGAAATCGCTCTCCCCTTCCGCGGTATGGCCGAATTTGCTGCATAGCACCACGCCATCCCGCCGCCCGGACAGCGCTTCCCCCAGGATTTCCTCGCTGCGGCCGCCGGCATATCCGGGAGCGGTGTCGAAGAAGTTGCAGCCGCACTCGAGTGCGGCCTCGACAATCCTACGGCCGTCCGCCTCGACGCCCCATGCCTCGGAGCCGAGTTGCCAGCTTCCAAGCCCCACTTCGTGGGCGGCAATACCGGTGCTACCAATCTGACGAACGCGCATGCTGTCCCCTTCCCTTCGGACGCCGCCGGATGCCGGCGCGGGGTGTGCAAACGACCCGCACCAACATTCGAGAGATGTCCGGATTATTCCTGTAAACGTTCATTCATTCTACCCCCTTCCGGATTTTGAAGGGTGGAGGAAGCGGAAAGGTCAGAAGACAAGGATGACGAGCCTTCGCGTCGATTCGTCTCAGCCACCTCCGCCCACAAGCAGGCGCCAGGCCAGCGTGGTCATTCGCAGGCAACCTGTTCGGTTACTGGAAATGCGGCTTGTTGCCGCCGCGACGCAATGGACCTGTGTTTGTCGGCGCTGTGAGCGAACGGGTGCCCGGTTGCAGGCCCGGAGACGGGGTGGAAGTGAACGACTTCGGCAGTAGTTTCGGCCGGGTACGGCGCAAACGGCCGTTTTTCGCATGAGATTTGAGCATTTCGGGCACTTTTCACGTTTGGAAGGTAAAATGCTGCTTGCGAAAATAGTGCCGTTATGTTATAATCTTTGCGCCGGACTAACGAGAGGACCATCGTGCTGGAACGTTGGCGGTTTCGGCTTGGCCTGGCAATTGTTGAGATCTCGCCGCCCACAATGGCGTAAACAGACCATTTGCCATACCAAATCGTGAATCCCCATATCCTGTTTTGTCCAAACGAAATCAATTGGATGCCATGACCCGATCTGCCGCGAGTACTGAAGAGAAGGTGCGCCAAGATGCATGCACCACGTACTCGTACGACCGAGCTCCGGATGAGTATCGGAGCGGTAAAGCCATCTCTTTGGCAAGCCCGGAGGATGCTGGAAGTGAAAATGCTATCTGAATTCGCACGTCGTGAAGGGGCCCGTCCCCGGATATGTCTGAGCGTCGTCAGCCTGACGGCGTCGCTGTTCCTGGGATTCTGCGTGCTGCTCTCCACGTCGTCGATGACACTTGCGTCTCCGTCGACGCGGGCGTCGAGGGCGGTGCACTCGACACTGTTCGGGGCAACGCTGGTCGCGCCTTCGCCGGCCGTAACGCCGGCGCAGACCCGAACCGCGCCGGGTCTGATGACGATAGACATGGTCAAGAACTTGATTTCCGAGACACGTGCCCATCGGTTCCTTTACCCGAGGAGCGACTTGGTTCCCGACAAGCCTGGCCCGGGGCTGCGATATTCGCGGGATCCCACAACCGGCAGTATCATCATTCCGGAGCCGGTCCAGACGAACGACGTCCTGAATCCCACGCCCACGTTCACGCCGACTACCTCGTCCGGGGCGCTGACCGGAATTAACATCGAGCCGTGCTGGACAAAGGATGATAGCTACATTGTCTTTTCGTCGAACATGGGTGACAATGTCCACTACCACATCTGGATTGTGCCCTCCATCGGCGGCACTCCTGTTCAAATCACGGGGGGCGCGCCGGGAAATGGACTGGTTGAGAGCAACGACACTTATCCTGTCCTGAGCGCCGATAACAGGTCACTGGCCTTTGTGTCCGATGCTGCTCCGACCGGAAGCACCAACACCACGACCAACATCTTCACGATGCCGTTCAACGAGACCACGATGCTGGCCCTCACAACGCCGATTGACGTTGTGACGTCCTCCGCGGTTACGCAGCAGACCTCCAGCGGTAACCAATCCATGGGAGTGGGCTTCGCCGGTGTTGGCAGGCCGGCATGGTCGCCCGACAACTTACGCCTCGCGTTTTCGGCGCAGTTTACGAACGGGGAATCGCACCTCTACTATCTCTATACGTCGTCGCAGGGCTATCTGGAAACCACGCCGACCGGTCAAACCAATCCGCCAGGCCGGCTGACAAACGGAACGCCCACCGCTCAGGAACACGTTACGGATGTGGCCTGGTCTCCGGATGGGAATTACATCGCCTTCTCGAGCGATGTTGCGACGTACACGAACTCTAACGATAGTCCCCCGATTCTGCCTGATCCGACCGCTCCGGACGATTCGAACACACCGGTACTCGCGACGGCACAGACCTCGGCACCGCTTGTCCGGGCAATCTTCGTCCTGAACCAGGACGGATCCATTCCTCAAAACAGCTCGATGACCCCGGTGACGTCGACGGCCGCGCTTACGAAGGGCCCCTACGACACCGGCCCCGCATGGTCGTTTCTGAACTCGAAGCTTCCGGCATCAACCGGGCTCATTCCGTACGGCGGCTATCTTGCGTTCAGCCGCGGCGATGCGAATCCGCCCTCGTTGTCCGATATCTACTACTACTGGGTTGAGGAGAACATCAACAATCAGAATACGCTCACCCAGTACAACCTGACAACCGAAGCTGCGTATCTGGTCGCAAACGGCTTGACAACGCTTCCACCCGTAAACACTTCGGACAACAGCCCCACGCAGACATGGTATAACATGTATCCCACGTGGTCGCCGCTGCTCTCCCACGTGCACCTCGGCTATCAGACGAACCGCTCTATCACGTACAACAACCCCACGGCCACGGCCACGGCTCCGGCAGGGGCGCCGTCCGAAACGCCATTCAACCTGACACCGGCCAACTACGGGGGAGTGTTTACGTCCGAAATCACGAATCTCAACCCTCCGACTCTGATTCGTTACGAGCCGGGTGGCGGCGATATCCTGAACGTTGTGTCGTCGCCCATTAGTCAATCGACAAACGAGCCGGTCTATAATCCCACGGGTCCAGCCACCCGCTTTATCCCCGCGGGGTCCGCCGTCACCTTCACCGTCCGCCTGAGCAATCGCGAGACCGGAGTCGACAGCAGCCACGTCTTCATCCAGATCAAGAATCCGAACAGCAAGTATGACGATTCTCAGCTCATGGAGCACAAGGAATTTGCAAACGATAATCCGCCGACTTCAACTCAGGACACGGATTACAACAACCCGGATATGACCGCTAGTGGAGCGGTCCCGTTTGTCCCGCAATTTGGGCAGGTGTCCGGCTACAGCATGCCGTATGTCTATTCCAAATCGCTCCTGTACTACAACATTGTGGACTTCGCCACTACCTTGGAAGCTGAGACGGGCGGCAATATATATTGGTATAATCGGGGCTCCGATGTCGGCCCGGCTCAGGGGTCAACCCTCGGGCTCGGCCTGGGAACTTACCAGTGGCAGCCCGGTGAACCGCTAGGCTTCAAAGTGGAGACAACCGGGCTGTTTCCCGGCCTCTCCGCATGGGGGCCGGAGTACGAGTGCCAGGCGCTTCTCCCCAACTACGAGGGCGTAGGCCTCACCGGAACCGGAAGTCCACCGCAAGGCGGGACACCACTGTCCAAGGACTACTATCGGCCGTACTATCTGGCTGGATGGAACGACGACGTGCCGCAGACCGGCCCGAGCACAACGCCCGCACAGTGGTTGCAACTCAGCCCGGTCCTTGCCGCGGATCAGGACACGAACGGCGGAACACTGTATACGGCAACCTGGTTTACGCCGCTACCGGAGAGCGACTTCTACATCGACGTTATCGCCTACGACCAGGCCAAGCTCGCGAAGAGCGTGAAGGGAATTACCGGCGAGAACTGGCGTATTTATGACAATGTATGGGGATTTACCACCAAGCCGTTTACCGGAAGTCATGACATTCTCGTTGTTAGCGACAACACGCTCGGTCAAAAGTTCGCCGCCTCCCAGTATGAGGGGAGTTCAAACCTGCGGGCAACTCTCTGGGGCACGGAATCCTACTACACCGGAATTGACGAGTTGCTTCTGCCCAATGCCGTGACGTACTACGATATTCCGCCGAAGCCCGCCGCGGCGCCTCCGGACGTACCTTACATCGCGCCGATCGTCAACGGGGACTACGACAACAACATCCTGAACTGTCCCGTACCCGGCGATTTGGGACAATACGGTCCAAGTGTTTTCAACACGCTTGGTCCAGGCTCATACCCGGGTCAGGCTCCGACGATAAACGATCCTTACGCAGGACCCGATCCGGCGCCGTCGCAGTTGTACGACATCTGGCGGACCTTGAGCCGAGGGCCCGTGGACCAGACCGTGTTGATGAGCTATGCGCCCGCCATGGAGAATCAGCCGGCGGTAGATGATCCTGCGACGAAAATCGTTAATCCCGCGGCGAACTTTGCCAATGCCAACAAGTGCGTTGTTTGGGCCACTCCCTACACCGGCGATCTGTTCGTCGGCGGGGGATCCTTCGCGAGCCCAACAACCCAGGAGCAGATTGAGACGTTCCTGAACGCCGGCGGCCGCCTGTATGTGAGCGGACAGGATGTGGGATCGACCATCACGGACAACGGCACCATCAACAATTCGAACCCGAATACGGACTTCCTTCCCGCCTATCTTGGCTGCACATGGCTGGGCATCACGAAAGGCTCGCAGGTTCTCCCGCTGGCGGGAACCTCCGCAGACCGCCTGATTACCGACGCGTTCTTCAATCCCATCGTCATTGTCAACGGCAACGCCGGCTCGTCGGAAGATTGGACGTGGACGGCCGGCGGAAACGGCTACGCGCGTCAATACACCCCCCCATCCAAGATTCCGGACGGAACGATTCTCGCCAACGAGCTCAATTACGATGTGGCTATCACCGCATGGCTGCCGGGCGAACGCGCTGACGGTTGTCCGGACGAGTTTATGGGAAACATCTTTGAAGTTGGTGTAGGGACAGGGTGGTATTTAAATTACGACGGACTTTACTATGCTTCACTGCAGGGCGCGATCGATGTCCTTGGTCCCATCCCCACTACTCCCACGCCGGATGTCATTCTAAACACGCATTCGGACCTGACGGTCACCACGACGACGCCGGCGGGAAACTCGCTGATTTACTACGAGAACCCCTCAACCTTGAGCCGCGTGGTCTATTCGTCCTTTGGGCTGGAGGGTCTCGGGATCGAGATCTTTTCCACGGCAGTTCCGCAGTCCAGCCCGCAAACCTACTTCTACCAGACCTACAATCGTCGGGCGAACTTGATGCACAATATTGTTGCGTACCTTCGCTCCGGCACGGTCACGGGTTACATCTACCAGCAGACCGGCTCGGGCGGCGACGAACCTGTCAGTGGCGCGACCGTCTATCTGACGGCCCAAGGGAACGTCGCAATTCCGGGCATGCCCCCGAATCGTACAGTCTACAGCGGGATTACCGGGACTAACGGCGAATACGTGATTGACTGTGTCGACTCGGGGCTGTATGTTCTGCACGCCTACATGACCGGCTACACGAGCACAACGTCGAACGTCTGGATCGGAGTCGAGGGAGATTGTATCACCCGTGAGAACCTGACGCTCACCGAAATTCCGCCGGGAGCCATCAGCGGCGAGGTAACGGATCCGGCGGGCAACCCCCAGAAGGGGGCCACGGTAACGTTTACTGCTACCGGCACTACCGTCTCGGCGACGACTGCGAGTGACGGCACGTATACCGTCGAGAACGTGCCGGCGGGGCTGACCTACAGCGGGATTGCCACGGACGGAACGGAATCGTCGGCTGCCAATCAGAATGTCGTCGTAACGTCCGGGGAGAACACTCCCAACGTCAACTTCCAGCTTGTTGGAGCGAACGGCAGCCTCACCGGTGTTGTCACCGCCGGCTCGAAGTCCGGCCCCGGGATCCCCGGAGCCACGGTTACGCTCACGCCTCCGGCCGGATCGGGATTGACCACGCTCACCACGACTACAAGCTCCACGGGCACGATCGGATCATACAGCTTCCCGGACATTCCCGCCGGAACACAGGCAACGACAACCTGGTCACTCGAGGTCACCGCCGCCACCTTTATCCCCTCGGCTACGACCACTGTTCAGATCACTGAGGGGGCCGCACAAACGCAGAATATCATCCTGCAGTCCGGTTCGCCCGGTTACCTGGGCGGACTTGTCAGCGGATCGATGCTCGCGACTTCGATTGGCGGAATTACGGTCACGGTCAGTACCGCAACTACGCCACCCGCGGCCACATATGTGACAACGAGTACCACCACGACCCCGCCGGCCCCGCAAGGCGATGGCAGCCCCGTAAACTACAGTGGAGCTCTCCCGTCGGGAAGCTACACCCTCACGGCAAACGACAATGCGACCACCACTACGGCGCAACCCATCACTGTGACGGCGGGCCAATTCACACGCGTGAACTTTAGCGTCCCCACCGGCGTGATTTTCTTCGATGGCGCGCGCCGCAAGCTCGTTGGCCAGGCATACCTGCTAACGGGCGACTTCCAAGAGGCCCAAGATCTCGTGCAGGAGGTGCTGCTGCGGGTGTGGC
>JBKQWH010000079.1:0-2898 GCA_052139635.1 Capsulimonadaceae bacterium | reverse complement strand
GCAGTCGCAGCAGTCGTTTTCGTGCCTGATGACGCGGCATATGGGGCTCGTCTATCAAACCTGTCTTCGCGAGGTTGGCGACACAGACCTCGCCCACGACGCGGCGCAGGCGACATTTCTTGTCCTGGCCCGCAAGGCGCGAAACCTGCGCCGCGGCAAATGACTATCCGCGTGGCTCTTCTCCGTGGCGAGGCTCACGGCGAAGAACGTTGAACGAGAAGAGCGTCGACACAGGGCCCGAATCGACGCAGTGACCGAGGCCGCCGTGCACAACGACTCCGCGGCGGCTGGCTGGGATCGCATCGAGCCGCTACTGAACGACGCCCTGTCCGTG
Source organism: Capsulimonadaceae bacterium (assembly GCA_052139635.1). Lineage (GTDB taxonomy): Bacteria > Armatimonadota > Armatimonadia > Armatimonadales > Capsulimonadaceae > JBKQWH01. Next base: position 2,564 of record JBKQWH010000079.1, on the reverse strand, counting down.
CTCCGCGAGTCCGATCGCGGAGCGGTTCTCCTCCGCTATATCGAGGGCCGCACCAACGCCGAAGCCGCCGCGGAACTCGGAATTCGCGAGGATGCCTTCCGCGCCCGAGTCTCGCGCGCCCTCGACCGCATGCGCCGTCACCTCGCGGCAGAGGGCGTCGCGATCACTGCAGTCGTTCTTGGAACCGTCCTGATCAACTATGCCTGCGGAAAGGCGAATGCGCCCAACGTCTGCGCCGGCAATATGGCAGAATGGAAGGATCACCCGCCTCCCTATGCCACCGGGATCTCTCGGCGGGCACGTGGACTTCCTGAATGCTTCCGGAGACGCCGCCGGCACGGTTGCCTTGAAGGCAGGGACGGCTAACCCGGACTTTTTTCCTGATCTCCAGGGGGACGCAGTTGTTGACGCCGTAGTTTGGCGGAATGGTCGACTCATTGACCTTGCCCCGTATTTGCCGCCGTCGAAGGGACCGCAGACGGTCTTCGGATTGGACGACGGGGGAGACGCGCTTGTCTTTTGTGCCGGCGGATTCTACCTTGTCCCGAATGATGGTGGAAAGGCCAGGAAGATTGACGGTAACTTCCATTCGGGGATTGCCCTCAGCCCGTCGGGACGAATTCTGACCGGGCTGCATCCATTGCACGAAACCGTTCTGGCGTTCAACCGCAGCGGCGACGGGATCGAGGGCGTAACGCACGGTAATTTCAACCCGCATTGGGACGTGTTCTTAGACAAGAACGGGACTCGGTACCGTGTGACAACCAGCGTCGACGGCCACAGAGTAAGGCTGAACGCGTGTCCCGCCGCAATAAACGACCAGGACTGCTTTGTGGCCGTGGCATACTATTCGAACGGCAGTCATATCCTCCTGTGCTCGCCCGCGAATCGATGATCGGAGGGGTTGGACGGTTACCCGCAAAAGTAATTGACAATATTCGACCCAACTCGCGCTTGCGTTGCCGACACTGGCGTAGTATAATTGCGGTTATGAATGATCGCGCTCGACGCATGGATGACGTGGCAGGTGCAGGAATCGGGTTCTCCCTTCCCGTCGCGACATCGACGCAGCGTTTGCGGCTGATGCTCCTTGCCGCGTGCGTATGTGCCATCGGTGGCTTCGGAGCGCTTATGTGCGCTCGCCAGGCGGTGGCGGATACTCCGCCCGACGTGCTTATCCTCGTTTACGCGGGGCCGGGCGGAAACGATCAGGTTGGGCTGACATACCGATCGATGCTCACTCGAGCGCAGGTCCATCGAGACTTGCAGGCGCTCGCCGCCGGCACGGGCTGGACACCGAAACACGTCGTTATGAACGCGAAGACGGCCGCGCAACTCAACGCGGACACGCCGATGACGATTGTTTCGTTCGACGCCAGGAATGTCATCTCACCCGATTCGCACACGTTCACGCTTGAACCCGTCGTATTGGCCATGAAGGCGTACCCGTTCACAGCGCTCACATATTTCGTGGCGGGGCATTACAACTATCGGGGATTGCGACAATATCAAGATCGATACGTCAATATTCGTTTGGACGAACAAACGGCAGCGTTTACATACCATATCCATATACTCGATCCGAGCTTCCAAAAGCTCAATTTGCCGATTTACCAGGCGCCCGCGGCTCAATCGCAGGTGGTGTCCACGCCGATCGTCTATCCCCACAAGGGCCGTCATCGCGCCCGTAGTTGGCAGGTCGGCGTCGTGGCCCTCGTTGCTATCGCTGCCGGGGGAGCAGTCTATTTTGTGGCGTCGCGCCAACCGTGGCACTCGGCGTAATGTCCGGCCGGCGTGGTGACCGCCCGCAATGTCATGATAACCGTAAAGGCGAACCGTTTTCTCGAATTCGAACAGGGAGACTCACCCTCTCCACCCAAGCCCGGTGCTGCGCTGGCGCACCTACCCGACTGATACCTCGCTCTTCCGCGGGGAAGAAATAACTGTATATAAGGATCGTATGGATGTTGACTCTGAATGACTTGCTGAAAATGGCCGCCCAGAAGAAGGCCTCCGACGTGTTCATCAAGGCGAATACCCCGCCTGCATTCCGCATCAGTGGCAGCGTAGTGCTGTCGGATCTTCCTCGCCTTTCCGTCGAGGAAGCCAGAAACCTCGCCTATAGTGTCATGTCGCACGAACAGATCGGCCAGTTCGAGCACCGCCACGAGTTGGACCTGGGATTTGAAGTGGAAGGCGTGTGTCGAATTCGTGCGAACGTCTATCAGCAGCGCGGGGCCACCAGCATTGTCTGCCGGCTCATCCCGCTACGTATCTTCTCGCTCGAGCAACTCGGGATGCCGCCCGTGCTTACGGAAATGTGCAAGAACCGCCAGGGGCTCATCCTCGTTACCGGTCCGACGGGCTGTGGCAAGACGACGACTCAGGCCGCCATGCTTGACCTGATCAACGCTTCGCGGAAGGTTCACATCGTCACTATCGAGGACCCGATCGAGTTCGTGCATACCGATAAAACAGCGATCGTCAGCCAGCGGGAGATCGGCCTCGACACCAACTCGTTTACCGACGCGCTCAAGTATATGCTTCGACAGAATCCGGACGTC
>JBKQWH010000078.1:0-8369 GCA_052139635.1 Capsulimonadaceae bacterium | reverse complement strand
CCGGAATCCGACGTACAGCCAGCGATAAGAATTCCTGCTGCGAGGATCGCTGACGCGATCAACATGATGATAATACTTCTTTTCATGGACAGGCCTCCGTGCCTGTCTTCCTCCTTGTCCATCTCGTCCATTTGTCCATAGTCCATGCATTGTTGGTCTGAGCCGAAGTCTCGCTAGAAGTTCGTGGCGATCGAGACGGCTGCTCCCCGGTCAGCGTCGGCCGCCAATGCGGCGTCAATGTGGAGGCCGAGCAGGTTGACACCGGCGCCGTACATCCAGTGATCGCCGTCGTATCCGCCCCGCAGGGCGAGGAAGTTCGCCACCCGGAGTTCACCCCCCATGTGGAAGGTGGCGTTGCCGCCGTTCGTTCCGTTGAGGTCATGCCCCTCAATGGCCAGCGCTACGGACTTGTAATGATAGAGCGCGCCGGCATCGACCTGCTGGTGCTGGGTGAAGTTGGAACTGATATTAGGCAGGTTTGTCGTCATACTCCCGCTGTCCGTGTTCTCGTTGCTGGTCACCTTCGTATTGAGATTGAAGGACGGCGCGAACAGGTTTTTGACAGCGACTGATGCGAGAATGTGGTTCTGTTTGTCGCCGGTCCAGGTATACCCGAGGTCCATGTCCGGCTTCCCACTGTTGGCGCTGCTGTAATCATTACCGTCAATAGTCTCCGTTGCTTCATCGGCTATGTACCCGACTCCGGCGTAATCGGCCTCAACGAATTTCGGGCTGATGCCGACCACACCGTCCTTGATGTCGAACGAGATCGGAAGTGCAACGGTGCCCAGCGCAACTGCCCCGCCCTCTGCTGAGATGGTCTTGTTACCAAATATCGAACTATTGTTTTTAGTGTCGGTTCCCGTACTAAGCTGCACCTTCGCAAAGGTGCCCCCGTATACGATTATGCCGGCGTGGCCGAACGATTGGCCGATCAAGGGGTCGATCGACGCGGTGATCGGCTTCCCGCCGGCGCTCTGCGCGTAGTTGTAAACGTCATTAAACGCGTCGTTGTCGAAGTTCAGGTTCTGAGTATTGCCGTTACCAGCCTCGTTATTGAGTTTGTTCAGAGCATTGGCCAGTTTGCTCACGTCCCCATAGTTGATGTTGCTGGTTGTGGCGGCGAGTTCTACGACGGTGCTCGTGCTGTGGATGGCCGCCGGGTTGTAAGCCGCCGCGGCTACTCCCTGGGCATCCATCATTTCGGTGCCGCCCATGCCCATCGCGCGGGCGTCCGTTTCAATGGAGGATCGGTCGATATTGCTTGGCGAGATAGGCGACGGCACTGTCTGGCAGTGGGCAGGGCCGGCGAGCGCTCCGATCATCGAGACGGCGCAGGCGATTACGGTAAACGATCCAAATCTGTTTCGCATGTGATTGTATCTCCTTTGTTGTGGCGTAGCCGGCGTTGGCCACTTAGACCTTTAATCCTTGGCGGATCCGGCCGAAATGGTTGATTGAATTGCTGAGTGCGAGCTAGGCAGCCATGAAGCTATATTATCCATATTACTTCATTAAACGCAACGCCCGTTCTCGCGATATTTCTTAAGTCCCGGAACTTCTTATTGGCGAGTCAAGTATGGCCGGATAAGGCCCGACACCGCATTCGCGTGGATCAGGGATAGCGGTCGAATGAAAAAACCCCTCCACTTTGGGTGGAGGGGTCACTGTCATGTCACGAGTTGGATATCACTAGAACTTGAGCTGGAACTGACCAACGGCGACGTCCGCGGTCGTGTCGGCCGGGGCGGCCGGGTTCAGGAAACCAGTGCTCTTGTCCTTGTACTGGACGATCTGGTACAGGAGCTTGAAGGACGCGTTCTGGGTGAACGAGTGGTCAAGTGCGACGGTCCAGAAGGACTGTGTCGGTGTTGCGCCCGTGCTTGTCGGGCCGCCGTACATCGCCGTGGCCGGCGTTGCGCCATAAAGGCTTGACGAGGACTTGAGGTCATACAGATCCTCTTCGTAACCGGCGTCAAGCGTGTAGGTGTCGGTCAGGCCAAGGGCGCCGCCAACCTGCCATCGGGTCAGGGTGTCGCTTCCGGTCAAGGGGTTAAACGTGTCGCTGTAGGCAGCCTTGTAACCGTTGTAATCCCCGTTGATGCTGAACTTCGGGCTGAACTCGTACTTCGCGGAAACGACGCCGCCTTCGATGTTGGTCGGGTTGATCCACGATCCGGCGCGGCCCCAGTCGCCGGGCGCCGAGAAGTACGGTCCGACGTACTGGTAGCCGCCCTTGAGGGAGAGGGAACCGGAGGAATAACCGAGTTGATCGTCGGTGGACTGATATTTCCAGCCGTTCGCGACGTTGTTGAATCCGCTGCTATTCGTGCTCTCACCGGATGCGGTCCAGTTGGCATCGATCTTCAGACCGGAGCTGCCGAGGAGCGGCAGGTCACCCGTCAGGTCGGCGCCGTAGACGCTCAGGACGCCGTAGGAAGTGCCGGTTGTGGGATCGACCGGCGGGGCCGAAGTAGAAGTATCAGACGGGGGCGGGTTGGGGGTCTGTACGCTGCCGAGGCCGAACTGCTCGACACTCAGTCCCAACTGGGTGGATTCGGCGCTGCCGAAGGTGGCGCGAATACCGTCACCCTGGACAATCGGAGCTGCTGCGGTCGGGGCTCCGAGCAGCCCCCCGGGCAGGTTCAGCACACCGGCCTGGCCGGCGGCGGTCTTCGAAGGTAATGCCGCTCCCGCGTAGGGCTGAGCGAACGGGATCTTGCTCATCTGGCCAGCCCAGACGTTCACGTCTGCCGGGCCCAAATCGAAAGCGACCTTGGCGCCGTCAACGGGGATATTCCCGCTATTGGTCTGGTAGAGGTTCACGTACACATCCGAGTTGACCTCAGAGAAAGTATAACGGGTCCACTGGTTTGCAAACCGGCCGGCCATTAAATGGGCGTTCCCAAGTGGGCCAAGGTTTACCGGGGTGCTCAGGTCAGCCTGCCACAGGGTGGCGTACTGCGAGGAGGACGGGACTCCCAGGTCGGTGCCGGCCATGTAGCCGGGGGCGGCGGTATTGCCGAGCTGCGAGAGGTAGTTGCCAAAGTCCAGCGCGACATTCGCACTGGCCGTGTCGCTGACACGTCCCTTAATGCCGAGGAAGAAATCCTCGTCGACGTTTCCGTCTGCCAGGAGGTGCTTGTTGACCGTGCTTCCGGCGCCGCCGAACTTGGTGCCGTTCTGGTCATAGACAAAATCGCTGGCAGCGGGACTGCCCTGGACCATGTTCTCAGATTCGGCAATGACGTTGAGAGCGCCGACGATCTTGACACGGCGCTGCTCCTGCTCGACGGCCGCGACACGGGCCTCGAGGGCGTCCAGGCGATCCTTGACACCGGCGACGTCCTGGCCGAGCTTCTGAAGTTCCGGAGTGAACTCGTCTACCAGCTTGCGAAGGGCGTCGATGGCGTCGGAGTTCGCCTGGAGCTTCTGCTCCTGGTCGGCGCGGAAGGCGGCCAAATCGTCCTTGGTCGCATAATTGGCGCCCATCTGGCTAATCAGTGGGAGCACGCGGGCGATGGCGACCGCGAACTCGTAGCGAGTCATGGCTCGCTTGCCGCCGAAGGTGCCGTCGGGGTAACCGATAACGATACCCGCCTTTTGGAGGGTATCCACCGAGTTGTAAGCCCAGTGATCCGCGGGAACGTCGGCAAACGGGCCGCTCGCCGCCGCCGGGGCCTGGGCATGAACCATGCTCGGCATGCCGAGCGCCAGTAGTCCGGCGCCGGCAATCAGGGTGATGGCTTTCTTGTTCATCTACATGTCTCCTTGAATGATCGTCTCCTCACATCCAGGGTGACCGCTTCGGCATTCCGATCGCGCCGCTTGTCTGAAACGCTCCACAACCTTGCGATAACCGCGTTCACGGGAAGTTGCCTTGTTACCTTCTCCCAAACTCGGTCACTCTCGATTCTGGCGCGGGTCGAAACCAACAGCGTTTCTCGGAGTCTGTCTTTGCAGCCAACTCCGAATGCGTATCTATCACTCCGGCGGTGACCTGCCTTTGCGCATGCCCCAACCGATGAGCGGATAGCCGAATTGCAAAGCTAATGCCCGCTAAGCACCAATACTCTTATTAAATAGTCGGAACGGTTCAGTCTCTCATCGCATACAGACAAGTGAAGTCTCTGAATGTTTCAGCATTGTCGAGGCAGTTTTCCCGGATTTTTCGCAAAATAATCCTCGGCGAGTATCCAGGCCACATAATCGTCATAGGGGCGATCGGGGGTTCTCAGGCAATACGGGACGATCCGGCGCCATCCGGCAGGGGTATTCTGGCGCACATATCGCTCGCGGGCGCGCTCCGACGAGCGATGCTCGTCGATCGTCTCGAGCGGAAGTTGTGGAAATTCGGCTCTTATCGCGCGGCGCAATGGGCCGCTGCCGGTTCCCGATCCGACGACGATTCGCCCGATATCGGGAAACCGGATCAGAAGTCGACCGATCTCAAGCGTCAGGCGGAGGGCATCTACAACGGTGCGGTGGTCGCAAACCACCGGGTCAGGGCCGGTCACAACCGCAACGCCGCACTTCGCGCGGCCCGGGTCGACAGCCAGTATGACCTCACGGCCGCGATCGATCTCGATACTCATTTCCTGGCCGCGGGTGCTCGGATTACCAGGGACGGATGCGAATCCCGGGAGGAGACAGACCCGCTTCCGTCTCGTTCGTCGCCCCCCGTCCCGGCGCCGGACGGGGCTGGGTCGGAGAAGTTGGAAGGATACGCTCCATCGACGAAGGAGTCTGCGTCGTCGGAATTATTTCGCGCGCCCATTCCGTTGTTGACGACATCGGAGCGTCCGACTGCGTTGCGCAAGTCGCCATTCCCGACGGCAAGTGGCGCGGCGGCCGGCTCGACCGCGTCCAGTTCGAGACTCAGGTCGAGGGGGCCGCTTGTATAGATATCCTGCCCGGTAACGGCTCGAACCTTTGCACCTGCTCCGCGCGCCTGGATGTCGTGCACGAGTTCGTCCCAATTGTTGTCCACCTGGCCGTACGACGGCTGCCGGGTCACCGCATCGATATGCGGCATGATGTTCGCTCCCTGGGCGATCGGCCGGATCGTGGATTCCAGAAAGGCTTGGAGCGACGCGACGATCACGTGTTCCGGTTGCGTTCCATCAACGATTACGCTGGCGATTTCCTTGTCCTTCGGGAAGACCATGATGTTGTTGAACGGCTGCAGCGTCACCCGCATCGGTTCTCCAACCAGAGCGTTTCCACACGCCGTGGCGACCACGACCACACTGTTGAAGATACCGCGCTGCCCGTGGATTCGATCGGCAAGGAGGTTCAGGCTTTCATCTTCCGGCACGGCCACATCCGGAGCCGACGCCTGCGCCCTCACTGTGGCTTCCACCATCACAGCGCGGCCGTTTGGGCCGGTGGTGGCGCCGTGCTTATCGGCGACATCGCTCATGCGAGCCAGCCATTCGTCGAGCACCTGGCGGATCTGAGCCGTTGTCTGGCCGGTGTCGACAACCGTGCGATCTATCTCGTCTCCAGAGCGGTATATTACGTTTCCAAGATTGTAGAAGCCAACGTTCTTGGTCTCGAGGTCGTTATTCTGGGCCACAAGCGAGTCGTTACGGAGCTTGAGTTGTTGTTCCTTCTCCGTCAATCCCTCCGTCAGGAGTTGGGCTTCATGGATGTCCAGTTGCGCCTTCCGCAGTTTGCCCTGCGCCTCTGCAACCTCCTGCTTCCTCTCGACCAGGCTCACGTGGGCGAGCGAGAGGTCGGCCTCTGCTCCAATGAGACTCCTGCGGGCGCCGGCAAGGCTCAGTTGTGCGGCCACGAGCCCACGGGTCGCCGCCATGAGTTTCGCCTGGCTGGCCCGCAGTTTCTGGTCGGTGTCTTGCAACTGGGCATAGATCACTGCTTTGCGGCGCTCGGCAAACGACGCCGAGCGAGCGGCATCGCGGGCCTGGCGCTGCGCCACGTCAGTCTCTAGCTCGGCAGTCGTAGCGTCTGCGGCCAGCGACCGGATGTGTTGCGCCAACTGGCGGTTCTTCTGGAAAATTTCGCGTCCTCGCAGCAGGGCCGTGCGGACGTCGTTGTTGTACGCGAGAAGGATCAGCAGCGTGATCACGGCAATGAGACTTCCCGAAAAGACGGTGTAGAGCATGGCCGTGTGCTTGGGACGCAGGCCGAAGCGTGATAGCCGCTTCTTCCCAACATATGTTCCCAGCCTATCACCGAGCCAGGCAATCAGTCCGCCGGCCAGAAATAGGACGACCGCAAATTCCCAGATGGCGCCCATACCGTCCTATCCAGGATTATTCACAATAATGGAACAAAATACAAGCTTCGGAAGGACTTCTGTTCTCATTTGCAACGGCCGCCGACTCAGCATCCCGGCGGGTTCCCGAACGGACGGCCGCCGGCGTTCCAACTCCGGCATCGATTCCAGCCCGCGTTCCCATCCATCGGAAACGATTTACCGGAAAGCTCATCGTTCCCGGAATTTGCTGCCCACCTCCATATTATATCTGAAGATTGCGTACTATGTTGCCGCGCGCCATACGAGAGCGGCGCCGATTCCGGCCCCAACAATATCCGGGGCAAATGCACCGAGTAACGGCGAGAGCGATCCGCCCGTCGCCATGCTTCCCGTGACCGTGTACAGGACGTAATATCCGAAGATAATCAGGATCGCCAGTCCCCACCCGGCGAACCGGGCTGAACGCTGCGGGCGAAGGCCGAGCGGCGCCCCGACAACCGCGAACACAAGCGACGCCAGCGGCAGGGCGACGATACGCCACATCTGCAACTCCGACTTGCGCGCATCGACCGCATGACCCTTCCCTTCCGCAATTAATTGGCGGACCTGCCAGCGCAACTGCGCAAATGAGAGGCTTGCGGGGTCGCGCTCCAGCATGGCCAGCAGTTCGGGCGTGTCCTGGATCGCACGCGTCATCAACTGGGGGCAGGTGGAATGCGAAAGCGGGCTCATTTGGACAATGTCCACGTCTTCAAGCTGCCAGGCCTTCCAGTCGCCCTCCCATCGCGCCGTTGCGGCGTGGAGGATTGTCGTTGGCCGGCCGGCAGGGCTGTAGTAGGTGATCGTGACGGCGCGAAGCATGCCCGAGCGAGGGTCGATGCCCTTTTCGATATGCACCATTGCCAGTAGCACGCCGTGGTCTCGCAGAGGCTCCGGATCAATCGGCGTGTTGCTGCCGGCCCTTCCGGCGACCGAATCGGTGATGTCGGAAAGCTGGGCTGTCGCGCTCGTCGCCATCCGGTCCGTAATGATAAACCCGAAGATGCTGGCGGCCAGCCCGAGCCATGCCGCCGGCGCCGCGATGCGAAGGAACGGGATCCCCCCTGCGTACGCCGCCACGACCTCGCTGTCGGAGGACATTCGCCCGTAGCCGATCAGCACGGCGAAGAGCATTCCCATCGGAAATGTCAGCGCCAGGATCACCGGGATCTTGAGCAGGAGAATGTGCAGGATGATCATCAGCCCCACGCCCTGCGCAAGGTAGCGGCTTGCCAGCACGACGGGATCGCCGGCAAACCAGAGCGCGAAGAACATGCCGACACCGACGCCGAACATGGGCACGAGGTCCTTGAGAACCAGGCGGTCAAGCAGTTTCATGCTTTTCCTCCCTTCCCCGGGACAACACTGGAAGCCTTGGGCTCGTGCTCCTCGGAGGCGCGGTTGGCCCGCCGCCGTGCCGCAGCCCGGATCGACCCTGCCGTATTCTCGCCCAGGTAGTACTTCCGGGCGATCGCATCGTTTGAAAGCTCCTCCGACGTCCCGCTCGTCATAATCTGGCCTTCGGAGATGATATACGCGCGGTCTGTGATCTCGAGGGTGGCGTGGACGTTGTGGTCGGTAATTAGCAGTCCGATTCCGTAGTCCTTCAGTCCGGCAATAATCTTCTGCAAGTCCTCGATGGCGATTGGGTCGACACCGGTGAAAGGCTCGTCGAGGAGGATGAAGGCCGGCGTTGTCGCCAGAACCCGGGCGATCTCGACCCGGCGCCGCTCACCGCCCGACAGCGTATAGGCCGGGGAGTCACGCCGGTTGACAAGGCCGAGTTGCTCCAGAAGCGTTTCCATCCGCTCCTTGCGCGCCGGCTGTGTCATGCCCGGCTGCATCTCCAGCACCAGCATGATGTTCTCCGCGGCGGTCAGCTTTCGAAATGCGCTCGCCTCCTGCGCCAGATAGCCGATGCCAAGACGGGCTCTTTTGTACATCGGAAGTCGAGTGATCTCGTGGTCGTCGAGCAGGACGCGTCCGCCGTCCGGCTTGACCAGACCGACCACCATGTAAAACGAGGTCGTCTTGCCGGCGCCGTTCTGACCGAGCAGCCCAACAATCTCGCCGGGCCGAACCTCGAAGTCGATTCCCTTGACGACAG
>JBKQWH010000077.1:0-11885 GCA_052139635.1 Capsulimonadaceae bacterium | reverse complement strand
CCTGGCCGGTTCGGATTGCTTGTTTTTGCCAATATTAAGTTTCCAAAGAACAACTTTCGCGGCGGCCGTCCGCCGGGCGAGCGTGTACGATGCTTGCGCTCGCGATAGCATTATACCCGATCATGCGAACAGATGTTCAACATCCGGACAAATAATCCACGATCAGGCGATATAGCGAGTCTGTCCCATGCCGCGGGCCGTTTCCACGCCCGTGCCACAGAATCGCGAGAGGCGCGCGAGGGCGGTGAGGGCCGCGAGAGCGTCGCAAGGGACGGAATGCGGCTGGAGAAGGCTGAACGTGACGTCGCCGATAAACCCGATGAAGGTTCGGCCGGTGCGCGACCGGGATGATCCATCCAGGAGGATGTCCACGGTTCGTCCCGCGCAGTGGCTCACGGCCATGCGTTCGACGATCACCTGCCGCAGGTCGTCCGACAGCGGAGCACCCGAAGCGAGGTTCCATCGGCCCATCCAGCTTCCGAAGTAGTTCTCTGCAGTGGGCAGCACGACGGCCTTCCGAAACTCTCCGGCGGCATGGTGAGCGGCCGGAGTGAGGACCTGGAACGCCCAGTGAGCGGATGGAGGTGAAGGCGTCCTCAGCAGATCCGGCCACGACGCCTTCGCGGCGACGTCGACCCCCTCAATCCGGAACTGGGCGGGGCCAAGCCGGATTCCACGCGGAATGTCCCCGATCCCCGCGAGAAGGGTCTCTTCCAGCCATTCGACCAGGACGGAGACCTCAAACGACATTGTTCCACGCTCGTCCGTCCAGATCGGGCTGACCGCATAGGGTTTGGCCTGGTTCGAGTCGTGCAAGGCGGCCGATGCGACGGGGTCCGCCTGCCGCACCCAGTCGAGCACCAACGCCCGCTGTCCGGCGATATGGTCGTACGGCGTGGCCGGCGGCGGTCCGGTTATGGAGAATCGGTATGTAGTCGGCATATACGTGTTTGCCCCATGCTTAAGCGGGGCGAACTTCCTTAATTTGCCCGCCGCCGGATGCACGAACGATCTTGAATTTTCCCTTCTGCCCTTCCGGAGTTCGGCCGATTGGAGATACGGCGAGGATCTTTCCGTCCGGTAGCCGAACCTGCCCGGAATACCCGTTGCTGCTCACAACCTCCAGAGTGACTATGTCTCCGGGCTTGTATTCCGGCGTCGTTGGGACGATCGGAGCCGGACGTGCAGGACCTGAGCCCGCCGCGGGCACGTCGGGTCGCGTTACGCCCGGAGGAAGGACATCCTGGAGCACGATGGCCCGGCCCGTATCGCCTTCAAATAGCGAAACTGCGTCCTCGAGGGGCCGCCGATCCTTCCATTGCCGGTCATTGACCGGCGGCACGGCGGTCAATTCTGCATCGAGCTTCGGCTCGAACGTCAGGAGCGCCGCAAGGGCCTTCATGCGGGGACCACGCCAGATGTCAGTTGCCTTCCGGCCCCGTGCAATTGTGATCAGCGACTGCCGTCCGTTTTCGAGCACCGCCGAGGCGGCGGTGGCAGGTCTCAATCCGCTTTCTGATAACGACGAATACCGAGCCGGCATGTCGAACAGGGCAACATCTTTCACGTGAATCCGGACGGAGCCAAGGCCGAGACTCTTTGCCATTCCCATCTTGTGCGCCATGTTCGACGGAAGCTGCAGCGTGGCGTAGAGGCCGTAAAGCTCCTCGTCGCTCAGGTTCTCAAAACGCACGCGGCCCGTAAACCGGACGCCCTCACGCACCGGCCGAATGCAGGTCTCCACGGATTGGTGCTTGCCAGCCTCGCGGTGCAATGCCGCTTCCGCGGCGGCGGAGGGCCGGTGCCAGTACAGCTTCCGGCCGCTGAGGCGTGCATCCGGATTCTCCCAGTTCACGGGCTCGCCGCCGGGCTGCTGGAGGTAGAGCTGAAAGGAGGTCGGCTTTGGCCCGAGCAGTTCCACCCAGCGTAGATCGGGATCGGCGAGCCAGGGGCTGCCCGTACGGCAGGTAAGGTCTCCAAACGAGACCCGGCCTTTGATCTGTCTATTCGCGCCGACGCACCCGAAGAGGGCGGTCGCCATGTCCAGGGAGGTGTTGACCTCCGCCGAATCCTGACTGCCGTGGCGTGCGGCGACGTCGCCGACACCGAACCGATACCGCAGGGCCATCATCATGTTGGCGCCGATGACCTCCACCGCGTCGCCGGACTCGTCGACCAGGGCAAAAGCGGGCTGGCCGGCCTCCAGCTTGCGCGGCGCATTCCCGTCGTTGCGTTCAAAGCGTGCCCCATGGGCCATTTTCCCCCACGCCAAGTAGTCCGCGTATACGTCATCAGGAACAGCGTATTCCCTAACTTCCGTCTCATCCGGCTTGAGGATCGCCTGGTACCATCGCCGCTGACCAACCGGCCTACCGTCCCTGTCCCTTCTTGGGATGTCACGCCCTGGGATAATCAACCACGCTTGGTGGGCATCCCGTCGCCGAATGCCGCGTGGTTCAAGACTAGCCTTTCTGACCTCAAGGTACCGCTCTGGCTCCATGTCCTCTGAGATCGTTACTGAACGCTCATGCGACGAGTAATACTTGCCGCTAATGTTGGGTTCGACGTCCCTCGCGTCGATCACCACGAAGCCCTTAGGAAAACCTGTCGATACCCGCAGTGCGAGGCGGTCGCCATCCTTTGCCAATATGCCGCCGACAAGTCGGTCCTTGCTGAAACGGCTCATGTAGAGGTCCCGCAGGCCGGTTTGCCCCATGGCCGCGAAGCTGCGGAAGAAGTAGCGGCGGCGCTCAAACTGGTCGATGCGGCTGCTCGTCATGATCTCGTAGAGCATTCGCGACATACCGCGCAGGCTGCTGCCAGGGATCACCGGCGTGCGGTCCGTATCTCCGTGGTGGAAGAAGTCGGATGGCTGTCCGGCATGTTCCGAGGTGGGCGGCGCGTAGTTACTGCCGATCCCGACGGCCGCGCGGGTGTACGTCGGCGTGAGCGTCTCTGCCTCGATGTCGAACCAGCCGCAGTGGCGCCCGGCCGCGTACGAGTCCCGGCCAGGAGGATCGTCGCCGGCGACGATCCGGTCTGGAAGCGGCACGAAATTGTAGGGAACATGTGCGAACTCAGGCATCATTCCACCTCCACGAATCGCGTTGCGGCAATGCGGAGCTTGCCGGTCGTCGGGTCCTCGGAAACATACTCACGCAGACGGAGCCGGACGCCGCGCGGCGTGATGCCACGCCGTCCTGATCCGGTGGTTCGAAGGACAAAGGGCGAACCTGGAATGGCATCCACTCTGGCGCCTTTGTCGTCTGGATCGTGGCTATTTTCGGGCACAAACGATGCTGTGCGTTCGAGCGGCTCGTGCTCGGCGTCTTCCACCGGCTCATCTTCTAGGACGCGGCCGCTCATCCCGCCGGTCCCGCGCCAGAGCAATGCCTCCGCCTCGGGACCAAAGCAGCGCGCTTCGATGAGTGTTTCCGGCGACGGTCGCCGCGTGCGGCCCTTGTCGTGTTCGTGGCCCCAGGTCCACCGGCCGTTTGCCGTGCGCAAGCCCCATGCGAGGGTGTCCGTGCACTGCACAATTGCGAAGCGGTAGCGATCCGCCGACTCCGGACGGGGCCCATTGTCGAGGAGCCATGATATGTACGACGCCGCGTCGACAATGCGTGTAATTCGCGCGCCCTTGATCTCTCCGTTCATGCGCTCACCTCCACGGCGGCAGTTCCCTTGATCACACGATTCAGTGCGGCCACATAGGATTCAAGCTCGGGTGTGGTCGCCTCGCCCCCGTCCGGTTTGGTGACAGTCATCGTTCCCTTAAGGTATCCGCGGCCGACGCCGGCGCCGCCGCCGAGGGGCAAGAATCCGTCCGCCAGATCCCGGGCAGCGAGAAGGACCAGGCCGGTGCCGGCGTCGCTGTCCGGCCAGCTCTTCGACTCCGCGGGTGGCAAGCGAAGGGACAGGTCAATAGTCACCTGGCCCAGAACAGCGGGCTCCTCGTCGAATAGGGCGCCCTCGATTGTGCCGCCGGTGAGGCGATCGATCTTGACACGCGTCTGGCGGTGGGAACGCTCGCCGCTCAGGACAGCCTCACAAACTCGAAGACGGCTCCCGGCCGGCTTGATTCCATCCTTGGTGATCTCCTCCGGCGACGGTCCGAAAACATCCCGCACGAGGCGGCTTCCTCGGGCCGAATCCGGAGCGAGTGTGTTCACGATGCGAATGCACTGGCTGCGCAATGCGCCCGCGATGGAGGTCCCGGAAACGATTCGCCGCAGTTTCCTGTCGCAATCCACCTCGGAGAGATGGACGGCATCCGAAGAATCGGCGTACAGTCCCGGCGCGCGGATCAGCAAGGTCCCCTGGACGTCCAGGTCGAGTCGGATCGTGAACTCACGACGCTGTTCGTCCGGCAGAGGCGATGCGTCGACGCCGGGCCATGCGCGGCGAAGAGCCTTCCCAGGGTCGTCCTCGGCCGGGATCGCCGGGTCGATCGGGCGATCGGGGTCCATCGCAGCGTAGTCCATCCACCCCTTAGCGGTCTTGAGGTCGAAGCGGACCGCGCGGAAGCCGGTTGCGCGGGCGCGGCCAAGCCCGCGTGTCTTGCGGGCGCCAAAAGCGCCGCGGCCGGATGCGAGCGGCTGGAGCGCGGCCAGAAGCGCGCCGAGGAGGGCAGGCTCGTCCTCATGCTCGTCGTCCGGCACAAGCAACTCGATTCGTATGGGAAAGCGCAGGCCCGGCGCGGCCACTTCGCGGTCGAATTTGAGCTTGTCGGCGGCGGTTCCGGTTTTCGGATCGATACGGACGCCGTCCCGTACGGCGGCCGGCGCGAGCTGGTCGGACGCGGAGGAGAACACGATCAGGCAACTTTGAGAGCCCCCGATTCCCTTCCCGTCATCCCTGCCGAGCCAGCCAAACAGGCGCAGGAGGACAGGCAGGGACGCCTGTCCCACGACAGGAGCCGGCAAATCCTGGCGGTAGCCGGCGAGCCGGTCTTCGAGGGCGCCGCGCAGGGCGCCTGTCAGCGTACTGCCCGGGAGCATAACCCGGCCGTCGTCCGTCCGCACGAATGTCTGATCCCCCGTCTCAGCCGCGACACTGCCGATTTGCGAGGCCGTCTCTACGTCAATGGTCCCGGTCACGATCCAGCGAGATTGCAGAACTCTCCGATCCTCGTTCGCCATTGTCATGCCTCCTTCTTCGCCAACGCGGCCAGTACCGAGTCGACATAGAGCAATCGCACATGTTCCTTTTCTTCCTCGAAGAGGATCCGTGCCCGCTCGTCACCGACGATCCGCCCACTCTGGCGCTCGACGTGCTCGTCGGGAAACTCGGGCAGCGCGGCGGTTGGCACGGTCTTCAGCCAGTCGAAAAGCGTGCGGCCGTCCAACCTCGCCTCATCCAACGCCTTCCGGGCGATTTCCTTGAGCCCGTTGGGCCCGCCGGACAGCCATTCGCGGTACGTGTCGGTCCAATCCGCTCGGGCGCGCAGCGGCACGCGGAGCCGCTGCAGAAGGCTGTTGGTGACGGGCTTTCCCGATGCGCGACTGACAAGCTCGCTTGCGGAGCGCACCGCCAGAACCAGCAATCGTGATTGGTACAGCCGGCGCTGGGCGTCAATCAGTTCTTCAGGTTCCGGATACTCCGGCATGGTAATCGTAATCTGCCGCGCTTCCTTAATAGCCGGGCTTTCCGCGACCGGCATCAGCGCGAAGCAGCCGTAGCCGTCCTCGACCCGATCGCCGAGCGCAGTCGACTGAAGGCGCGCAACTTCCGCGGGGTCGATGTCGCGCAAGGCCCGAATCAGCACGCACGAGCCGGCCGCGGCACACGGAACGGACGGAAGCGACTGTCCCCAGAGCCGGTTAAACCCGCGCGCCTGACCCGAGCGGACAAACGCCTTCACGATCTCGGCGCTCGTGCCAAGGGCCGCCTGCATGGCGGGACCGAGCACCCAAGGATCGTATTCTCCGGTCGCTTCGTCGCGCAAAACCGCGTCCGATGTTAAGACGGCCAGAAACTCTTCGCCCGCGGTAAACTCGCTCGGCCGCCTGCCGCTTTCCGTGACGGTGCTCTCGCGCCGAAGCAACTGGACAGTCGGGGCGCCGCCGTAACCCGACCGCGCGGAACGTCCCAGCCAGAGTGGCTCGGAGGTCAGTATGGAAACAACATTGCTGACCAGGCTCGACTCTGCGTCCTTGACGGCAATACACCCCCGGAAGCTCTGTCCGGGTGCGAGCGATTCGTACACGAACACGGTGGATTTTCCATCCTTTGAAGTCGATCCGGTCGCGCGATCACGACGTTGGTGAGTCGCGTACCGCCGCGTGACTCTCGCGGCCGTGAACGTCCCCAACACAGCCACGAATTCCGCTTTTACCGCGGCCCGCTGTTTGCTGCCAGGCTCGCGATCCCGGATGCCGGCGAACACAAGCGCTTCATCCCTCAGTTCGGCTTCCGGCTGGGTGTCGGAAACTCCCGCCTTCTTCGTTCGCCGCCACGTAATCGGGACCGGGGTCGCGCGCCCGCCATCGGCCTCCGGGTAGGCATTCAGGAACCGCACGCTTCCTGAGGCGATCAGGTCCGTTGTCTCCCGGGTCGATAGCCCGCGGCGCATACAGGCGGCGGCGAACGCTCCTCGGATGGCCGAGCCGGTGATATAGGGCCGGGTGGCGCGCGAGTTCGGGTCGAGCTCGGTGGAGGCGATCAGGCACGGCGCCGTAAGTGTGAGACGGAAATGAATAAACGGCCCTTCGGGAAGATCCGGGGCGCTGCGGGAGGACTGGTCATTGTCCGGCGACCACTCGACAGCCATCGAAATGTGCCCGAGGCCGTGGTTGCGCCCGAGGCCCGCGTGGCGGGTCAGCCTGACCAGCAGATCCAATAGATCCCGCTCGCCAACGGTCAGGTCTCCGGTCGCCTGGATGGGCGCAATAAGCCTCGTTCCCCTGGGAACAACGCGAGACACGCGCAAAGTTTCGGTTTTGGGCGCGTCGGTCTCGCGGTCCTGGGCGGTCTGCACTGTCGTTGTTAGAAACGCTTCGCGCAGGGCACCTGCCCGCAGAGGCGGTTCGCGGCGGCTGCGCGCCCAGTCGATCCATGCGCGGGTCTCTTCCGGCATGCGGGCGTCGCCGATTCGCAGCTTGCCAATGTCGGCAAGGCTGCCTTCTCGGCCAAGGAGCTTTTCGCCGGTCCAGGATCCATCGTCGCCGGGCCGATCAATCTGAGCGCGCGCGGATAGCCATGTATCGCGCAGCAGGCCGTGAAGTGTCTTTCCGGGGGCGGTAGGCAGTCCCAACTCGTCCAACGCCACGTCGGTGTCGACGCTGGCGTCGAGCGTAGCGGCCATCGAAAAGCAGGTCTCGCTCTTGAGCGTAATGGTCAGTTCGCCGTTCATTCCCGTTCCTCCTTGATGCCGCGGGCCGGCGCGAGCCGGTAGTGAATGTCGAATAGCTCGCACGCATCGATCAGCGCGGTGGCCTTGTTCGTATCAAAGGCGGTCTCCGGGTCGAACGGGGCCGCAAATTCGAATTTTTTCTTGCCCGTGTTCCATGGCTGCAGGATGAGTCACCGCACGGCTGCCCCTCCGGAGCCCTCCTCGGCGGCCTCGAGGAGGTTCTTGAGCTTATTCCGCGAGCTGTCGAACCAGAAGTGCATTTCCGGCAGCATTATGTCCTCCATCCAAGACCAGGAAATGCCGGCGGATGTTTGTGGGTGGGCATCGCCGTTCAGCAGATACGGCCGCATGGAAGCTCCCTTGAAAGGCGGCTCAGGGCGCTCCATGGCGCCCTGTCGATTCACCCACCAGTTTATCGCCGAGGCCGGATTCAGCAATGAGACTTTATATGCCCTCTCCTTCGCGGCATCCTGCACGATCCCGGCGAGTTTCAGGGCGCGGGAGAAGGGGAAGTGCGAATTGGTCATCAGGATTCCGATGCTGACCGGTATCGTCCGGAACTCTTCGGGTACGCCGTCCCAGCGGGCCTCCAGACGACGTGCGAGCATGGCAGCCATGGAGAGGGCGATCCTGGCATCGGCCACGAAGACGAGGTCGTCGCCGCCCTGGTACACCTTGCGGCACGGCAGGTAGCTCAATCCGGTTTCCCGGTCGTATTGCAGGCTCAATGCGCGGTCTTCGTTGCGGTCCACGTGTTCGCCGTTCGGGCTCAACCCGGCCGTGAAGGCCTCGGCGAGCTTGTCGAGGCACGCGTGCCACGCATCGCGCCATCGGTCTGTGACGGATTTCGATATGCCCTTGAGTTCGGCGCAAAACTGCGTCTCATCTGACGGAGCCCCATCGAGCCAATCAATCAGCCGCCCGCCCATCCGAAGCCCGTCGATGGACACAACCGCCATCAAGTCGGACTTCTCACTGGATCGGCAGATGACGTGGTTGAACTCCGACGGCTCCACATAGCCCTCCGGGCAGTCGTCCTTCCGATTCGGCGGCATGGGATCGACGACGCCGACGGGAGCGGGGTCGGCCAGGCCGGACATCGTGAAGCCGCAGTTCCGAGGCTGGGTCAACTTGGCCGCGTCCAGGTCAACAAGAGCGTCGCGGTAGGCGGCGGCAAAGCTGCCGGAATCGATCGGTCGAATCAGCGCCGTGGAGTTCAGGTCGCGGCTGATCTCGAGCAGTCCGCGGCTGATCGAACGAATCACGGCCTTCGCCGAGTCCCCGCTTTCGGCCATGAAGGAGCAGTTGCCACCCGCCGCCACGATGACGGTCGCGCCGTGCCGGGCGGCGCACCGGTGGAAGAGACCGGGCGGATCGCTACCTTTTGGTTTGCGCCCAAGATTCTCGATCGTGTTCGATGCCTTACGAATGTCCTTCAGTTCCGGACTGCGCAGGATGTATTCCTGAATTCCGGCAATGTCCACAAATCCCAATGTGCGCATATGCGTGTCCTTAATCCGTGAGGAAGCTCCGCAGTGTTCCCGTTCGGCCGTCCATCCAATCCTGCACATCCGCCATACCGCAGATCGAGTGCTGCTGCTCGCTGTCGATCGATTTTGTGATCTCCCCGCAAGCGTTCCGATCGGCCAGGCAAACAGTCATCGACCTTGCAAGTCCCCCGCCGATCTGTTTCGCCCGATGGATTGCCTCAAAAACCTTGCCCTTGCACCACTTTTTGCGGCCGTCCGTTGTAATCGAGATGTACCGCAGCCGGTGATTGCGCCATGTGAGAAAATCGGCCTCGAAATCCTGCCGGAAGTGTTGTCCAGAGTAGCATGAGTCATGCGAAATGAACGCGGCAGCCGGCGGGGCCGCAAACACATCCTCGTCATCGCCCTTTTCGGCCAGGTTGTAAATGCGCTTTGTCAGGAGATATTCGAACCAGGTGCCGCCCATAAATCTAATGAGATCTGGCCACCCGAAATTAATGAACTGATTTACACTGCGCGGAATCTTGCTCTCCCACTTAGCTCGTGTAGCTTCGGACAAAAGACCAAAGGCCGCCGTCCATTCTTGCCCAACATTCATGGCGCCATTACCGAAAAGAAATTCGAACTGTTCTCGATCTTTTGTATCCACGAGTTGCCTGGGAACGTGGACGCGTTGGCCCTTCAGTTGCGCGTTCTCCCAGAGCGACATGATATCTTCCTTGTTGTGTTCGAAGTTAGCGGATTTCTTCTGCTGCAGTGCGACTCCGTGCAGGTCGCATAACTCGGCGAGCGTGACGTCCGCAGTCATGGGGTCCGGGTCGCCGTCACCGAAGCGAAACGTACGGGACGATTCGTCGAGGTAGAAGGCGTTCCGCACGCTACCCGCGACTTTCTGCAAGACCAGGAGAGCGAACGACGACATCACCTTCGTGCCGCCCGTATAGTTGAGGCCGGCGTCCGGATCGTCCTCCAGGCACTTTCTCACGTTCCGCTCGACGCAGTCGGGCGAGTGCGGATCGTCCAGCAGAAACAAGGTCGTGTTGAGGCCGGTCAATACGCCTTTGGTCTGCCGTGCGGCGTCCTCCGTCTCCCGGGAATGCAGCAGGAAAACCTGCTCCCCGGCGAACTCCCGCGCGCCGAGTGCGACCGGGAGGGGATTTTCGCCGACGGTGGCGATCAGTGTTCTGAATTTTTTGTGTGGCATGGAATTATCCTGTGGGCCGGTGCACGAGCGATCAGCGTCTGCCCGGTCGCGTCGACATGGGACTGCAATTCACCATAGCATCTTTCGCCGGCCAATCGAAATTATCCTTCCTGTGTTCTGGCTAAGCCAAATATAAATTTATCGTGGACGCCTCCCCGGAAGAACACCTGGCCCCAGACCATGGAATATGGACGCTATGGACGCTATGGACACCATGGACTGCGGGCGTCTCAGGATTGCTCCTCAATTACCCCACGCCATAGTAGAGGATTCGTGTGACAGGGTTGTACGAGTCGCAGTGGGCGACGCATGCATGTTGCCGTTTTCACGAACGGCTTACCTGTGGCGCGGGCTCGCTTCGGGCGCGCGAAGAGACTGGATGGTGACAAGGTGCCTGAAACGCGCCCTACTCGAGCCCCTACGAGTACGGTACGTTGTCGAAGCGACATAAGGTTATGCAGCGCGCCACGCAGAGACAGGTCGCAGAATCCACCCCACGAGATTCCGGAAGATGTGGATGCGGCCCGGTCCCTCCGGCAGAAGGAAGGACCGAGCCATCCGGCGGGCCTCAGCGAAGTGGCGCACCGACCACTGCCGAAGGGTCGGCGGGCCGGGCGACGACCCGCAGAGGCGGCCGACGAGAAACGCAACGTCGTCCCAGTCGTAACCGGCCTCGCGCAGGACGAAGGCCCACGCGCGATTGGCGGGCCAGCCGTGCTCCTGCAAGCAGGCCGCCACGAGCCGGCCGGAGTCGCCGGCGAACAGGTCGCCGGCCGTCGGTGCGGGCTCCGAAACGGCGGTAGCCGCCAGGTCGAGTGGGACCACAACCCGGGGAACGACGCCGCGGTCGCGCGCGGCGGCCAGCCGGGCCAGGTCCCGCCGCGCGTTGCGTCGCCAGATCCGCCGGAGGAGCGCCTCGGCGAATTCGACGCGCTCGTGCAGATCTCGCCGCCGCCCGTCGCGCGCCCGAAGCCCACATCGCGCAAAGCAGCGCAGTACAGCGTCGACCATTCGCCCCGCAAACGCGACGTCGAGGCCGAGTCCGGCGTAGTCGCGGTCCAGTTCGTCGGCCACGCGGTAGACGCGGTCGACGACGGCGCGGTCGCAAAGAGTTGCATTGGATGTCATGACTGTTTCCTCCCCACTTCCTGAGATGTGCCCACACGCCCGCGGCGATTGCGCCGCGCCTGCGTGTGCCCGTATGTACGGTAAGAGGCTGCGCCCGAAGGCGCTGGAAGTGGGGAGAGCCGGAGCGGCTCTCAGTCTCGGCCGTGTCGATAGCGGCCGCGACTATTATAGCACAGGTTTGCAGGTGTTTAGGCGGTGATTTTCAGAGTTCGAGGCGTTCGTCTGGTCGATGATCAGCACGGCGGTGCTGCAGGCAACGAACGCGACGAGCAGGAGTGTCGGGACGCATCCGACGGAGGTCCGCCGGTAGATTCTGTTATAGAGCGCTCGCCGTGGATTCGTGATCCAGCCGAGTCCACGCGGCGCCTTGAGGCCAAGCCGGTGCCGGATCACGCGCTTGATCGACACGCGCGCGGCGATCCGTTTGCGTAGCGACGGAATGCGAAATATGCTGCGTCGCCGGCTCAATGGCGGCTCCTTACTGACCGTTCACCGGTCGGCAGTCAACTTCGACCGCGGTCCATTCGGTGATTTCCGGCGCTCGTCGGCTTAAGTTTCAATGCCTGAACGGCATCCCTCCCCGTTGCAACTCTCTTTCTAACGCCATGAATAATGCTAATGAACGTGGTTTCAATGCCTGAACGGCATCCCTCCCCGTTGCAACACTGGGCTGCAAAGTAAACTTATAACGGTAAACGCATCGTTTCAA
>JBKQWH010000076.1:0-5588 GCA_052139635.1 Capsulimonadaceae bacterium | reverse complement strand
CCTTCGAGCGCGATTTTGTCCAGTAGCCGCATGGCATCCATCGGGCCCGGTAATTGTGTTAGCGGCAAAGCATCCAGCAGTTGGTCAATGTGTCTGCGAATGTCGTCCTTTGCAGATACGGCCGCCGGCTTCTTCCTACAAGTTTACCTCGTTTACGTTGAGGTGGAACTTACAACCCAGAAAATCAGCGGCCCGGTGGCACAAAACCATCCGAAGCACGAAAATCTCGAAATACTCCGTGACCGAGGCATGCTCCGTATCGATCTGAAGTTCGAGAACAATTGTCTTGGCATCCGTGTCGACGCGAAGGTAAGATTTCTGAACCGCATAGTTGACCCGGTCGTGGATGTCGAACTTCATCGGATCGCTCACCTGAACCCTCGACCGGTGCACATCCGACTTGTCGGCGATGATGACCGCCGCCGAAACCGCCGAGATCGGCACGCCGTTTGGCTCTTCGTGATTGCCGATCGCCCCGATGATGTTCGCGATCTCGGCCGGCGGCATGCCCATGTCACTCAGGATGGAGAACGCCATCATTGCACCGGCCTCAACATGGCCGACGCGGTTGACCGCACAGCCCATATCGTGCAAATAGCCGGCAATGGCCGCCATCTCCGCCTCCCGGTCGTCGCGGCCCAGGTTGTGCAGAATGGATCGCGCGATGGTGGAGACGATGTTGGCATGCCGATGCCCGTGCTCGGTGTAACCGACTAACTGCATCTGTTCATTCGCATGCGTGATATATGTTCGCACGCGAGCGTCATGACGCACTTCCTTCAGAGTAATCAGCGTCGAAGCTGGTAGAACGGATTCCATATGCTACCTTCCCTGCCCCAGTGTCATGGAGGGCGATCCCGGCAACGACAGCGTTACCAGCCCTCCGGTATTCGCGTCCCAGGTCACGGCGGTCGATGCCGCCCCGTCCGGATCGGTGGAGACTTCGTCGACATCGGCCGCTCCGCCCGTCACCAGGACATGGACCGTTGCGCCGCCCACCGGAGACCCGTCCTGTCTGACGATGTGAATGGACAGGATGTTTCGATTCCTGGCGCCGGATGGGTCCGGACCGAACAAGCCCTTGATAAGCGCAAAGCCCGATTCACTTCCTGCCGTGACGGTGACAGCGGTGCTGAGAATCTGCCCTCGGTAAAGCGCCGTTACTATTCCCGTTCCAGCCCGAAGCGCGGTAAAGACGCCGCGCTGGTCCACGAACCCGACGGGGGTCCCGCCCGTGCTGGCCGTCGCACCAGCCGCTGAGCTTGTGGTCGCGGACGCAGGGACACCGTCAGTCGCCACGGCACGCCCGCTCAGGGCAGCCGGCGGCGCACCCACGGGAACCGGCGTGGAAAGTTTACCGTCCAATCCTGTATTCGCGGCAGGTGCACTTGTCGCTCCGGCGCGAGATGCCTGAGCCGGCGGATCATGCCAGGAAGTGTCTATGGCCGGTGGGACAGCCGGGGTGGACGTGCGAAAGGCCGGCCCGACCCAGATCAGATCTGTAGATGCCGGGGCAACCGCATCGCCGTCGACCTCGAGATTGCATGCAGCCGTTTGCCCGACAACGATTGTGGCAGGAGAGACCACCAGCGAGTAAGACGGGGCATCAGCCCCGGCCGGAGCTCCAGCGGGCGCAACGAACGATGCAGGATCCGCTGCCGGGAGGGATTCGCCCGTTTCACCTGCGGCGCCGGCGAGTGCGGAAGACCCGTTGGATGTCACGCTGCTGGCACCGGGCTGCGCCGAATTCGACCCCTCCCCGGCCCTCCCCGCAAGCGGAGAGGGAGTTGCGGAATTCGGAACTGAGCCGGCCTGATCGGAAACGCTGGCGGGCGAGGGGACGGTACTCGCGGGAGCAGTATCCGGGACCTGCGCCACTGAGGCGATACTGGCCGGAGCGCGGCCGGCGGGATCCCAGTTCGGAATGGTCACGGATGGCTGATCGGCGTCGACGGTCAGCATGTCGGCCACGGGACGCTCCATGCCCTCCCCACCGGGACTGTCGACGATGAGGCCGGCAACCGCCATTGTGGTCGATCCGCCCCCGTCAAGATTCATCGCATCGGATGCGCCAAAGCGCTTCAGAATTGCGGCCAGATCGGCGAGCGACACCCCACGCGAGATGGTCTGGCGGCCGTCGACCGTCACCACGATCAGCACGTGGCCGTCGGCCGACACCCCGACGGCAGTTCGCGGATAGGGAAAGTCGACAAAGCCAGGCTCGAAGCCCTCGTCCACCGAGTCGATGTCGATGGCGCCGTTAGAGAGGAGTCGGGGCCCGCCGCCGATCGCCTCCGGGATGCGGGCCCAGAGCCAGGCCGTCCGGTCCGCCGGCTCGCCGGCCCGCGAGGGCAAATCGTCGTCGCCGCGAGGGAGCGCGGCGACACGAAGACCGGACGCCGGGTCGCTGACAGCCCCGGTCCCGATCGTGAACGTAACCGCGTCGCCGAGATGTATCCCCGCCTGAAGGATTGTCGTGCCTCGCCGCGGCCCTCCCGCCAGAATGACGCCGCCGGGGGGAACGACGTCGACGCCGTCCGGGGTTGTATGTGTCCAAATCACCTGGCCGCGCATTTGTTTGTTGGCGCGCAGCGGCAGGTTGACATTCGCCAGACCGACATCGAGGCCGTTCGCGCGGTTGACATGTCCGCCATGAAAATCGGGCGTGAACACGACGACTTCATCGACTCCCACCGCGCGGTTTACGCCGTGAAGGGGTCCGGTCGATTCGTCGGCGAAGACGACCTGCCCGGCAAGCCCGAGGCGGTCGATCACCGCGCGGCCGTCGTCGGTAACGCCGAGAACCGTCCGCGGTCCCCCCTTGCCGGTCATACCGATCCATGGCTCGGACAACAGGTCGCCGGCATGAATCTCGATTCCCAGGGGATCGCCGGTGAAGGGGAAGAAGTCGCCGTTAACGGCCACCAGATCATGGTGCCGTCGCGCGTACCGGCTGACTTCTTCGCGGCCAAACGTCGGGTCGGTGCCGCCGACGTGGTCCTGGGCCGGCCCGACATGCGCGTGGACACCCGGCGCGGACAGATCGGCCGTTACCACATTGATGATAAGCGGCGGATCGTCGTCGATCTCCTGTGTCCAGGTCACCCCCGCCGCCAGCGGCCGTGTCACGCGCGACTTAACACTCGCGGCCGCCTGAACGGCGGTCGCTGGGGTCGGAGTGGCCGTGGCAGGAGTTTGGCCGTCGGGCAGGCTCAGGGTGGGTCCTGCCGCGGAAACCGGTGCGTCGGCTTTGGCGGGTATGCCCGTGGCAGTCAGACTCAGGACCGAACAGGCACACAGTACCGCTCGCCTTTGCCGAAGAGCTGTGTTGCGTAACGATGAGATGGTCATAGAGTCGGACACAGTTCGAGGAAAATCGTGAACATTATCCGCTTTTATACCTTAGTTGTTGAAAAAAGCAGCCATCGGCGAAAGGTCGCCGCCTCGATGCACGCATCGAGACCGCGGCCACCCCAGCCTGCGCCCGTTGGTTACGTTTCTACTGCTCGCCACACATCTCCCTGTATAGTGACGCCACCTTCTCAACATAGGCCTGCGTCTCGTGGAAAGGCGGTACGCCGTGGTAGCGGCTGACAGCGCCGGGGCCGGCGTTGTAGGCCGCCATGATAAGACGAATCGTCTCGTAAGGGATCTCGCCGTTTCCGTACGACACACCCGCGTACTTGTCGAGATGGCCTCTGAGGATACGAGCGGCTGCTCCGATGTTCTGTACGGGGTCGTACGGGTCAGTAACACCCATGCCGCGCGCGGTTTCGGGCATCAACTGGCCTAGACCCATGGCGCCATGGTTCGAGCGTGAGTGGATGTCGAAGCCGGACTCCGCGATGATCATCGCCACGATTAGGCGCGGATCGATCTCGTTGATGTCGCTGAAGTAGAGGATGCTGTTCGTGATCTGGTCGACGTCGGCTGCGCTCAAGCGCGGATTGAACCCACGGATCGCGGAATGATATGGGCCGAATATCCGCCGGGCTCGCGCGGACAGAGCGGGGCTGGGGTGCCCATCGTCGTCGCCGTACTCAACCGGGGCGGTTAAGGCAGCCGCCGGAACCTGATAGACCGTCTGGTTGTCTCCGTCGCGCGGCTCCGCCATATAGCGGGATGTCAGGCGCGCCTCGGCCGCTCTCTCTGCCTCGGCCTGCTGCTGCCTGTGCTCGGCGGATTCCACGGAATACTCGGGAGCTGCCGTGATGAGTCGCAGGTAGTACGCGTCCGGCCCGGGGTTCGAGACGGAGAAGAGTGCCCGTATATCCCTGCCGGCGTCGATCCACAGTGCCTCGCGGAGGGTGCTCGGAAGTGCCGCCGTGATGGTCTGACCCGCTACCTGGATCAGCACGGTGCGGTTATCGCCGGCGGCTACCTGGCCGCTGACCGTCCCGGTGAGCTCGATCGTCCGCCCGGCAAAGGCCTGTGGGTTTTGCGCGACCGCCGCGAGGGCCTGGCCCTCCATCGGCGCATCGGGCAGCGAAGTTCGTGTCTGCAGGTATATCGCGCCCGGATCGGCATCCTGCGCCACCGCCCTGAGGGGGCAGACCCCCAAAGCAATGCCGAGTGCCGCCAGTAGTATGATCCGCTTACTCATTCTCGTTCGATCTTAAGCCACCTTGTGGTGGGGTAACTCCGGGGTTGCCAGTAACCGTATCCACACCCCGGAACATCGCGTGCGAAAAGAAGGAGGCGGTTCACGGGCGATTGGGACGGCGGTGCAGGCCGTCGTAAGGAGCGCGGCCGTTGCGCCGGCTCGTTAATGTCATGTCTATCTTAGCATAGTAAGCCGTTTCAGTCAAGGAAATCGACACAATTCGGCGGCCGGACTTCGTGTCGGCGCCTCAAATGTCCTGTGTTTCGCCGTTGTACCGGCCTACGGTTTCCGCCGCACTTGCGCACGTCCGCCGGGCAGAACCCCGCCGGCGGCGTCGCCTCGGACCGAGGACGGATTCATCAGACGGTGATTTCGACGAAACGGCAATAGCGGCATTCGCAACCAGAGGGACGGCGATGGCGCCCGGATGTGGCAGTTTTCACCCGCCAATTGCCTCGCGAGACGTGAATTATTTGTGATGTTTGTTGACAAGCATCAATAGTTGGGTTATACTGTGAAGTGCCGAACTAATGGAAAGGCCGCTTCGCGGCCGTGCCGTACTAACCAGGGGACACCAAACACGGATGGACTCCGAATCGCGAGACTTATTAACTGTCGAACAAGCCGCGCTGTATTTGCAGATGAGCCAGTCCAGCATCCGCTCGTATATTCGCCAGGGCATGCTCAACGCTTTCCGGGTTGCTGGAAAGCGCAAGGTGCTAATTCCGCGGACGGAGCTGCTCAAGCTTCTTGAGCCTGCTCGCGACTGTGACGACGCGGAAGTCGAGCAGGTCGAAGCGGGCGCGTAGCCCGCATGTTGACCGGCACTTGCCACTACCGGCTCGAGGTCCCTCCGGGGTCGCTTCGGCACGGGCTACCGCAGGCACAAGCTTCGCTTCATAAGCGAGTATCCTAACGAATGGGTCAGGTTTTGCTTCGCGCCAGCCGGAACGGTGTCGGCATGCTCATCCAGGGCTATGAGCAT
>JBKQWH010000075.1:0-2625 GCA_052139635.1 Capsulimonadaceae bacterium | reverse complement strand
TCCCAGAAGGGCTCAAAGTGAATGTCACTTACAAAGAGCGCCTCGACAGTTGCCGGCTTCTCCATTGCCGCGGTTGCCTGCGCCGTCATGCTCGACGCCGCCGCAAGAAATGCCCCGGCGCACAGCGCAACAGCTCCGCACCACACGGCGATACTGTGGGTCTTGGTCATTGATACTCCTTGAGGAGTTGTGGGCTTTCTCTTGTCTCTGCGCGCCTCGCATAGAATAACCCTCTTCTTCGGCCAACTCGCCGCCGACCGCCGCGCTGGACGCTAACTTGCTACCTCTGCCAGCCCAGCTGTTCTATCCTTTCCACATGAACAGGCCAGCCCTTATTTTCGCCGCATTTCTCACCGCCGCGTCTCTCGCTCCTTCTCGTCTACCCTCGCAGACCGTCGCTCCGACTCCGCCCATGGGATGGAACAGCTGGGACTCCTACGGCTTCACGATTGACGAGGACCAGTTCAAAGCGAACGCCACTGTCCTTGCGTCGCTTCAGCAATTCGGATGGAAGTATGCCGTCATCGACGAGGGGTGGTATATGACCAACCCCGCTGGCGAGAACGTCGAAGAGCGCAAATATATCTGGGACGCAAACGGTCTGCTGATCCCCGATCCCGCGCGTTTTGCTGACGCTGCCAACGGCGCCGGTTTCAAACCGCTGGCTGACTGGCTCCATGCGCGAGGCCTCAAATTCGGGGTTCACATCGTGCGCGGCATTCCCCGCCAGGTCGTCACGGCCAACCTGCCGATTGCGGGCACTTCTTTTCACGCCACTGACGCAGCCGACCTCACCTCTCCCTGTCCATGGGACGAAGGCAACTGGGGAATCAAAGACAACGCTGCCGGCCAGGCCTACTACGATTCCATGATTCGCCTCTTCGCTTCCTGGGGACTCGATTTCCTTAAGGTCGACTGCATCTCCGACCATCCCTACCGCCCCACTGAGATTCGACAGATCGCCGCGGCCATCCGCAAATCCGGCCGGCCCATTGTGCTCTCGCTCTCGCCCGGCCCCACGCAGCTTGAACACGCCTCCGAAGTCGCCCAATACGCGCAGATGTGGCGCATTACCAACGATCACTGGGATGCGTGGGAGTTCCAGCATCACACTCCCGACGGTTATCCTTTCGGGCTCAAGGGCGACTTCGATGTCCTCGCCAAGTGGTATACCTACACCAATCCCGGCAACTGGCCTGACGCCGACATGCTCCCCGAGGGTTGGCTCGGTCCCAAGCCGGGCACGGGCGAGGCCCGCCAGTCACGCCTGACCCCGGACGAACAACGCACCGAGTTCACTCTCTGGTCCGTCGCGCGCTCGCCCCTCATCCTGGGAACAAACCTAACGCGTCTCGACGACTATACCCGCTCTCTCATCACCAATCAGACGGTTATTTTCATCAATCAGAATGCCACCTACAGCCGTCCCGTTGATGTCTCTACCCTCGGCCCCGGCTTTCAGGATGCCCGTGTCTGGCGCGCCTCCATCGGCCAGCCTGGCGATCGCGGCTACGCAGAGTACTTCGCCTTCTTCAATCTCGCGGACACTCCCGCCACCCTTCGCACTACCTGGCCTCAACTCGGCCTCGTCGGCCAAAAGCACTCCGCGCGCAACGTGTGGGAAGACGCAACCCTCAAAGAGTCAAAGGAGATCGGTGTCACGCTGCCGCCTCACGGCTGCGCGTTGTTTGAAGTCCGCTGATTCGCTCTTACCAGCGAACAGTTAAATCGCCGCGGTCCCAGGAGATCGCCTGACACGAACGTGTTAGCAACTATACTTTTGCCTGTCCCCATGTGCGAAACTAACTTGTCTGCCTTGTACGCTCTCTCGGGCGCATTCTTGAGCAGAGGCGAGTCATGGCTCTTCTTCGTTCCGGCTTCATCGCGCTTTCGCACAACCGTCCGCTTCGCCGTTTCTGTGAGCACTCCGCGCTGGGCACCCGCCTCAATGCGCGATTCATCGCCGGCATGCGGCAGGAAGATGCGCTCCGCGTCGCGGAAACCGTCAATCGCCAGGGCATCTCCGTCACTCTCGATTCACTTGGCGAAAGCGTCACCTCACCCACCGAGGCGCATCGCGCCGCCGACGTCTATCATCGACTCCTCGACTCCATTGCTGAGCGCGGCCTTGACGCTAACATCAGCGTCAAGCTCACCCAAATGGGTCTGGAACTATCTCCCGAACTGGCCGAACAGATCGCAGAAAATCTCGTTCAGCACGCCCGCTCCACGCGGAATTTCGTGCGCATCGATATGGAAGACTCGCGACTCACGCAGGACACGCTCGATATCGTGCGCCGCGTTCATTCGCATGCCGGCCTGCGCGGCGCAGTCGGCG
Organism: Capsulimonadaceae bacterium; assembly: GCA_052139635.1. Classification (GTDB taxonomy): domain Bacteria; phylum Armatimonadota; class Armatimonadia; order Armatimonadales; family Capsulimonadaceae; genus JBKQWH01. The sequence continues at coordinate 287 of JBKQWH010000075.1, read as the reverse complement.
TCGTCGTCCAGGCTTACCTCTATCGTTCGCAGGCCGACATCGAGCAGCTCCTTGCCGACGGCATTCGCGTTCGCCTCTGCAAAGGCGCATACAACGAACCGTCTGAAGTCGCTTTCCCGCACAAGCCCGACGTCGATTCGAATTTCTTCAAGCTCGCAAAGATGCTCGTCGACAGCCCCATTTACCACGCGCTGGCCACGCACGATGAGGCCCTCATCGACAAAATGAAGGCATACGCCGCGCAGGCCGGCATGCGAATGAACGCGGCGCACGATATCGAGCGTGTC
>JBKQWH010000074.1:0-2501 GCA_052139635.1 Capsulimonadaceae bacterium | reverse complement strand
CGAATTCCGTACAGACCTCGCGGGCGGACGGCACGCGAACGTCGCTACCATGCGAGCCATAGTCACCCGCTCCGACGGCACCGGCCGGCGCGTCCTGGTGGAAGAGTTAACCCGCGATCCAGACGCTTGGTCGCACTTCGGCGGCTGGTCGCCCGACGGCCGGCTCGCCATCGTCGGCCGCGGTTGGGAAAGCCCCCAGAATGCGCGTTGGGAGGAGGAGCACAAGCAGTTTCGCTACAACGCCGCGGGCTGGCTGTACGACATGATCCTGGTCGACATCGCGACCAACCGCGCCACGAACGTCACGGCCGTGGATCGCATCTGTTTCCACAACAGCGGCTTGTTCTTCTGGCCAAGGAACCCAAAGCGGCTCGGTTTCGTCGCGTTGATCGACGGCAACTCACACCCCTTCGCGATGGACCTGGACGGCAGGAACAAGCGTGACCTGACGGAAGGTTCGCGGGAGTTCGCTTACGGTTTCAACGCGTCGCCCGATGGCAAGCGGATCGCGTATCACAAGAGCTACAAGGTATATATCGCCAACGCAAACGGGTCGAATGCTCGCGAGGTTTCGACCGGGCGCCCTTTCAACTTCGCGCCCCAGTGGTCGGCCGACGGCAGGCACCTCGTGTTTCTGGCTGGGGAGCACTACAATTGCCATCCGCACGTCGTACGCGCCGACGGCACCGGGCTGCGCAAGCTCGCTGATCGGGGAGGCTACCGGGGTGTGGTGGAATTCCTGGACGTGCCCGACTTCCACCATGGGAGCAGCGACATCCCGGTCTGGTCGCCCGATGGATCGTCGATCTTCTATACCGCGCGCGTCGGCCAGAATGTGGAGCTGTTCCGGGCCACACTCGACGGCCGGAGCGAGCAATTGACGCATGCAAAGGAAGGTTGGCTGCACTACCATCCGCAACCCTCGCCTGACGGTCGCTGGCTGACTTTCGGCTCGACGCGAGACGGGCCCCGTCAACTCTATGTCATGCAACTCGCGGACCGGTCCGTACGCCGCATCACTGACCTGAAGCGCGGACATGCCGCGATGTGGGCGCACTGGCAGCCGCAGGCCAAACGTCAGCCTGAGGACTGACGCGGGCTTTCGCATCCTGCGACAGAAATGCTCGGGACCATCCGCCTGCCGCTCGCTGCGCGTGGACGCCGTCGGCTTCCGCGCCAACCGGAGTCAACGCCGCACGCACAACGCCAACGCGGAGGCGGTCCGTCTTCGCATCGGTACGCCGGCAGTCGCGCCCGAGAAGGTCGCCCTCTTTGAGCGGTTCCAAGCCGATCGGTCCGAGACGAGGGGCTGGTCACCGTACGACTCCGACAACCTGGCGGAGTTCGCCCGGAGCTTCGTCTTGAACCCGTTCGCGACGCAGGGATGGTGCTATTTCCTTGAAGACGTGTTGATCGGGGTCGGCTACGCGGATGAGCTGGCGGGGGGACTGTCTGCGATCTACTTCGCCCGCGACCCGGCGTACCGCGACCGTTCGCTCGGCACATGGAACGTGCTCTGCCTCCTCAACCGAGCAAGGGCGCTCGGACTGCCCTACGTCTATCTCGGCTATCACGTCGATGGCTGCCCCTCGCTGCAGTACAAGGCGAGATTTCGACCTAACGAGCGCCTCGACCCCATGGAGTCTGGCGTGACGGCTGGAAGTGAAAACGAGAACGACAAAAGGCGAAACGTAAAAGGTGGCAGGCGGCGACGCGCCCGCCCGATAGAAGGTGTCAGGTCTTGGCACGATTGCTCTACGCTGGGGTTGCTCCTTGACTCGCGCCTCGGGCTCCAGTATACGCTTACGCATGCCAGCTTCGTTGCCGTTGGAGCGTACGATGAAGATCCTCCGCGCGTCGATCATGCTCCTGGTCACGACTCTCGTCCCCTGCATGGCGATGCAGGCCGGCCCGGAGCCCGCGCGGATTGTTGAGCTGGGCGGCGGAGTGTCGCTCGAGCTCGTCCTGATCAAGGCGGGCACGTTCCAGCAGGGATCCCCTGTCGGCGAGCCGGGACGGGGTGAGGACGAGTCGCAGCGTCAGGTCAATTTGACCCACGACTTCTACCTCGCCAAAACGCCGGTCACCCGTGGGCAATTCGCCCGGTTCGTTGCCGAGACGAACTACCGCACCGAGGCCGAGAAGGGGACTTCGGGCGGCTTCGGCTTCGACGGCAAGGGCCTGTCTCAGCGCAGACAGTTCAACTGGAAGAGCCCCGGGTTCCCTCAGCGCGACGATCACCCGGTGACGCTCGTCACCTATAACGACGCCATGGCGTTCGCCGCCTGGCTGTCGAGACGGGCCGGGCGCCGGTGCGAGCTGCCGACCGAAGCGCAATGGGAGTATGCCTGCCGGGCCGGAACGACCACCGCGTTCCATGACGGTGCCAGAGACCCGGGAGCGATCGCCTGGACGAAGGAGAACGCCGGCGCCGGCACCAGGCCCGTTGGCACCAAGAAGCCCAACGCGTGGGGCTTATCCGACATGGGCGGCAACGTCTT
>JBKQWH010000073.1:0-2908 GCA_052139635.1 Capsulimonadaceae bacterium | reverse complement strand
TGGACCCGCTCGGGCCGAGCCGAGCCGGAGTCTATCTCGAGCGCTTTACCGACCGGGTCCATTCGGGCACGTGGGTCCTGATCCCGAAGCACCCTGAGTTGTACGGCTACGACGATTCCTGGTGTCTGGCCGAGTTGCGCCGTTACTTCGTCCCGGTTCCGGCAAGCATGTACTCATCGACGAACTATACGCTGATGTATTTCGCGTATCGACGGAAACACTGAGCCTTCAAACCACTTCCAGCACGGTCAGCCGCGCACGATCCGCGCGAATATCAGAATGACCGGGAGATCGAACACGAGGCCATGCCAGAGCGCTGTGACGATCATTGAGCCAGTCCGACGGTAGATTCGACTGAGGACGAATCCGGCTCCGATGATGCCGGCAACGGTGATCTCGGCCCACCCGGGCCGCACCAGGATACGGACCGCAAGATAGTGCCAGGCGCCAAATGACAGGACAGCCCAGGCGGCCCCGAGCTTCGAGGCACGCGTTTGGAGTTCCGGCGTTCCGCCGAGTACGCCCAGTACGACTCCACGCCAGAAGAGTTCCTCCAGCACCGCGTTCACCGGGACAAAGTACAGCGCGAGCGCCGGCAGCCACCGTGCCTCAAAGCCGCGTCGGGCCATCACCGCCAATAGCAACGGGGCGTCGATGAAGATCCGGCCGACTCGGGCGTAGATTACCCAGGTCAGCGGGAGGACCAGCAGGACGGCCACACACAGCATCGTCCATTGGCGCGCCGTAGGAGCCCGCAGGGTCCCCTCCCAGTACCGGCGTCCCAGCACAGCCCACGGGAGCAGACAAACTCCATGATACAGGACAAACGTCAGCACCAGGCTGTGCCACTGGTACAGCCCCAGCCACACCGCCGGCCAGGGCAGCAGTGTCAGCATCACCACCAGCCACGGCCGGCGCAGACGATATTCCTGGTATGTCATGGTTGCTCGGTAGTAACTGTACTCGATAACGGGGCACGTTGAGACAGCCGCAGTGAGGAGGTCGCCCGATAATGTGCAGCAGCGGCCTTGTGTGCCATGCTTCGGCTTTGCGAAGCATGGCGTGACCCCTGAGCGGCTCACGCCAGCACTGTCCCGATCGTGTCGACCCTTGCGGGAATTAATTGGGGTAAATTGGCCTGAATCGGTGAACCCTCGTAGACCGCTTGATTTTCTTGAAAACGTGCGTTTTTCAAGCGCGGGAAGGATTAATTGGGATAACTTGGCCAAAACCGGCGGATCTCAGGTCTCGCAGTCCGAAGTCGGTGAATCCTCTGCACGGCATGAGAGTACCGGCCCAAACCGGCAAATCTTTACCACTTGGAGCATGCCGCTGCGCGCGCATTCCGCCGTCGGGAGACGGTTGGTGGTCGGAAGCGAGCGACGCGCCTGGCCGGTAGTGCTCGCTGAATTCTCACTGTATTCAGTTGTGAATGTACAATTTCCTCTGCGGTTGGCCGCCGGGCAGACGTGTACGATGCTTGCGTCCGCAGTGGTATTATACCCGATTATAAGAACAAGTGTTCATGCGTGCGCCGGTCAATCCGAAGCCCCGCCTGCTTGACGCGGGCGGGGCTGTTGAGGTTGCGGAGACTCAGGGAGCCGCGGTTGCCACCGGATAGGCGCAGACCGCAGTCGCCGCCCACTCCGAATATGGTCCGAATGTGTTCTGCGAGAATAGCCCTGTGTTGTTGTCGAGGTCCCAGATCGACGCGGCACCGGCGGTGCTGTTCCAGAGCATCCGCGTGGTTCCGTCGGATGTATCAGTCACCGAGACTGGCGCCCAGCCATTGGTAGGCCCGTAGGTGTTCTGGGTGAACGTTCCGGTCGATGTGCTGAAGTTCCAAAGGGACCCAGCCCCATTGGTGTTTGTCCAGAGTACGTGGGTTGTGTTATCGGAGGCGACCGAAACCGCCGAGGCGGTCCAGCCTGTGGATGCGGCGAACGTGAACGGCGCGTAAACTCCGGACACGTTGTCGAGGCTCCAAAGAGACGTCGACCCGTTCGTGTTCCCCCAGAGGACGCGCATGAGGCCGTCGGGTCCGTCGCCGATGGCCGTGGCCGTCCAACCCGGGAACGCGCCGTAGAGATTCTGCGTAAACGTCCCAGCCAGTGTATCGTAGTTCCAGATGGTCGCCTGCCCACTTGCAATGTTCGTCCACAGGATGTGAGTTGTATTATCGGTGCCAACGCTCATCCCGGTGGCGTACCAGTCGAAGTACGGGCCGAACGAGAACTGAGTGTACGCGCCGTTTACGGTGTTGAGGCTCCAGATCGCCACGGCCCCGCTTGCGATGTTCCACCACAGAACCCGTGTCATTCCGTCGGGCCCATCCGCAAAGGCTTTCGGCGTCCAGCCCTTAAACGGACCATAGAGATTCTGCGTGTACGCCCCCGTCACCGGGTTGTAATTCCAGAGCGCCAGTTCGCCGGAACTGCTGACCCACGCGACATGCGTCAGACTGGACCCGGGGGAAAGCGGCGTTGCGAAGGCCTCGCTCGACTGCGTCGACGTTCCACCGCCGTTGACCGCGGCGACCTTGTAGAAGTACGACGTATCGTTGGTCAGGCCCGTATTCGTGTAACTGGTTCCGGAGATGCCGGTGGCAATCGGCGTCGCGGCCTCAGCGTTAGTCGCTGTGCCACGGTACACATCGTAGGTTGTTGCCCCGGTGCTAGCGGTCCAAGAGAGGGCAACCTGAGCGTTGCCAGCCGTGGCGGCGAGGCCTGTCGGAGCGGCCGGGATGGGCGGCTCCGGCGTTGCCGACGCCTCGGTCGACTGCGACGATGTCCCGCCGGCGTTTACGGCGGCGACCCTATAGAAGTATGTTGTGCCGTTGGTCAGGCTCAAATTAGTGTAGGCTGTACCTTTGATCCCGGTGACAATCGCCGACGTCGACTCTGCTCCC
>JBKQWH010000072.1:0-7370 GCA_052139635.1 Capsulimonadaceae bacterium | reverse complement strand
CCGTCAAGGCCTGCACGTGCAGCCAGCAGATGATCGTCAAGTACCTCCAGCGCATCTCCGGCCCGCTACTCGACCGGATCGACATCCACATCGAGTCCGCGCCCTCGAGGTCGGCGACCGTGCGGGCCAGCTTGAGGATACGGTCGTATGCACGCGCGGACAGGCCCAGTTGCGTGATGGCCGACTTAAGAAGTTCCTTGACCTCCGGGCCGACGGGGCAGAAGGCTTTGATTTGTTTGCTGGCCATGTGGGCGTTGCATTGGAGCGTGGCGCCCTCGATGCGACGCTTCTGCAACTCGCGGCTCTTGACGACGCGGTCGCGGATGACCTCGCTGGTCTCGCCTGTCCCGCCGGACTGGAGCATCTCGTCTTGAGGCAGGCGCGGGACCTCGATGGGAATGTCGATGCGGGCAAAGCTCATATCCATAGCCGAAATCCTGCCTGCTCGTAATGGTGGTCGGTAGTAATCGCGACCTCGATTCGGTGGTCGGTCATCACGACGAATGAAACGCAGTCGACCAGACTCTACCTCTTATCCGGTCGAGCTTCATACAGCGAAAGGCCACTCATGAACAAGGCATGATCCGAGGGAATAACCGTAATGTTGTCCGTCGAATAGCATCGGCGGATGAATCGAGCGGCCCCGGTCCGATTGATGCCCGACAGCGCCGCACCAACTTCGTTGAAGATGGCTTCGCTAGTCCATATGTGGTTTGCGTTCTGGACAACAGGCAAGGCGCGAAGCGCCCAGGTGTGATGCTGATCGTTCTTGTCCAGCAAAGCCTGCACAAAGACGGTATCGAGAAAGTATGTCTCAGGCATTCTCTTCCCCGCTACGCTTTGGCGAGCCGTAGATGTAGTGATCGTGCTCGCTCGACCAGTCGGTAGGACCATTGTAAGTCCCAGCCAGTTCGTGTAGGACCGACCATGCATCTTCCTTGGGTGACGTTACCGTTGCCGGGTCCTCGATCGTAACAGAGTAGTGCTGGTTCAACACCAACGGAAGCGGCGACTGCGGACGAAGGACTTGCCCGTCGAATATAGCGTCTACTGTAATTGTCATTTGAATACTCCTGAACCGAGTTGTGACAATATGTTACCCCCACACAGCTTCCGGTCCATGGCCCGGTACTGGATCGACTCCGCGACCTGGGCGAGCCCGATGGAGTCCGCGCCCTCGAGGTCCGCGACCGTGCGGGCCAGCTTGAGGATACGGTCGTATGCACGCGCGGAGAGGCCCAATTGCGTAATGGCCGACTTGAGCAATTCCTTGACGTCGGGGCCGACCGGGCACAAGGCTTTGATTTGTTTGCTGGCCATATGGGCGTTGCATTGCAGCGTGGTGCCTTCGAAGCGGCGCTTCTGGAGTTCGCGGCTGTGGACGACACGGTCGCGGATGACCTCGGAGGTCTCGCCTGTCCCGCCGGCCTGGAGCATCTCGTCCTGCGAAAGGCGGGGGACCTCGATGCGAATGTCGATGCGGTCCAGCAGCGGGCCGGAGATGCGCGGAACGTACGTCACGATCGCGCGGTCCAGGTGTCGGAGGACACGTCAATCGAGATTTTCCAATGAAACTACACCGTTTTCGTCACCCTCAATTTGCAACAATACACCGGCCAGCATGTTCGTGCCCAATAGTGCGTCACCGTCCAGCATCATTACTTCGACTTCGCGCGATTCGCAGTCGATCCAGTTAACCGTCCCGATATGAATGGCTGTCTTCATCTGCTCGCCACTTGCCAGTCGGATGACTCGCGGTCCCATGTATAAAAGTGACAACGATCGCAACAGGTCTTGAGAGATTGCCAGGTCGCCGTAAAATCCCGTGTCGACAATGAATTCGATGTCCGCCTGGCCGGCCTCACCCGAAACGGTCAGGGTAACGCGCGGATGATTATCCCGAAAAACACCCTGGATCACGTTTCCGCCTCCTTGCGGGGAATCGTTCGGTTAAGACGCCGCGTCAGAAGGCTGTCCGGACTCACCGGGCCAACGACGAGAAACACGAACTGGCCGTACGGATGTCGGGCCTTCAGAGCTTTCCATGCCGGGAGCGATCGTGGCGCCACCTCGTAATCCTCGGTTTCGAGATCGACGGCTACGACCTTACCGTTGTACTCGGGTTCAAGCAGCGCTTTCAACCGGTTGTCGTAGATGCGCCATGCATGCTCGATTGATATTCGCTCGGCGTCCTCGGCAGATACCGGATGCGACCCCGTCGAGAGTGGATTAACGGAGTCCAGGGTCTGTTCTGTTATCGTCACCGAGTAATGACGATGCGGCCACAAGTCGAGAGGGTGGCTTGGCCTGAGGGCCTCGCCATCATAGACCACATCTATTTGAGTATGCATGACGAACTCCTTGCCTCGGTTCCACTTGAACCCATTCGCAACCATTGACAATTCATCTTAGCACAACACGCGCCGTTGGACAATCTACCCCCACAGCTTCCTGTCCATCGCCCGATACTGGATTGACTCTGCGACGCGGGCCAGGCCGATGGCGTCGGCGCCCTCGAGGTCCGCGACCGTGCGGGCCAACTTTGAAATCCGGTCCTATGGGCGTTGCCCTGGAGATTGGCGCCCTCGATGCGGCGCTTCCGAATTTCATGGCTCTTAACGACTCGGTCGCGGATGACCTCGCTGGTCCCGCCGGCATGGAGCATCTCGTCTTGAGGGAGACGCGGGACCTCGATGTGGATGTCGACGGGATCGGCGCGAACCGCAGCCGCTCATTTCAGATCCTTACGGCTTGATCAACACGTATTACTCAGCGTTCCGCGTCTGCGGAGTTCGTAGGCGCACGTCTCGGTTCCAAACGGCCGCTGATTGCCACCCGGTGGCCGAAGAAGCGCGAGATTGGGAAGGTCGACCGGATAGGCAAGCCACTCGGAAAGAAGCTCGCGATCGCTGGGATCCAAGAGAGTCTTAATTGTCCGTATGAGCCGATTTCGAAACTCGACGAGCACGGTATCGTCAAGTCCCAAGATCATAATGTGCTCCTTCGCTTCGGGAGTTAATCCTTCAATGCTCCCATCGTCATTCACTCGAAGGTGGGCCGAGAAGGCATGCACGCACGGATCGAGCACCACTTTTTCCCGCTTGAATGAATTGCAGCGGCTACAACAATAAACGAGATTGTCGTACTCGCCCCCCAGACTGGCATCTACCGTCTGAGGCACGAAATGATCCGCGCCGAACGTTCCGTCTCCAGAGTGCGTCCATCTTTCGCGATGTAGGCAGTACACGCAACGAAATGTAAACTCATCGCGAAGCCACGGTTTGTAATATGCATAATCGGCGTAGCCTCGAGGCCCGTGTTTTCTATCATGCCGGGTAGATGGGTACTTGTAGGGACTCAATTGCCCGGGTCTCCCTGAATGATTTTCGCCGCCGCCGCTTCGAAAGCCGCCAGCCTTGCAAAGGGAAGAGGGTGACTTGCGTTAACGGCGGCGCTGATCGTTGCCTGAAGCTGTGCGAGATCCTCCTCCTCCTGCTGGGTCAGCCCTTCCCGAACTTTCTTCCGAATGAGGCGGACCCTCCTGTCGTTATCGGCGTCGGACAGCGTATCTGTTACCACCGCGGAATCGGGCTCCGCCTTCAAGGGCGCCCCGTTAGAATTCGCTGCCGGCGGAGTGTCAACAATGGTAATAACATAGTGCATGTTCGGCGTCAAGTCCAGACGAACCTCAGGGCGAAATACGTCGCCATCGAACACGGTATCAATTGTCAGGCCCATTGGATAAGCCTCCTTTCATCTATAATACCACCGTCCTACCCCCAGAGCTTCCGGTCCATCGCCCGATACTCTATTGACTCGGCGACGTGGGCCAACCCGATACTCTCCGCCCCCTCCAGGACCGCGACCGTCCGGGCCAGCTTCAGGATACTGTCGTATGCACGGGCAGAAAGGCCCAGTTGCGTAATGGCCGACTTCAGTAGCTCCTTGACCTCTGGGCCGACGGGGCAGAAGGCTTTGATTTGTTTACTGGCCATGTGGGCGTTGCATTGGAGCGCGGTGCCCTCGAAGCGGCGCTTCTGGAGTTCGCGGCTCTTGACGACACGGTCGCGAATGACCTCACTGGTCTCGCCGGCGCCGCCGGCCGGGAGCATCTCGTCTTGCGAGAGGCGCGGGAGCTCGATGGGAATGTCGATACGGTCACGACTGACGATAATTACTCATACCTGACATTCAGGCCGCCTTCTCTATGGCCGACGCGTCGTCACGTATGGAGTCGCGTATGGCCGCCTGTCGAGCGAGGAGCTCCCGGGTACCCTGCTCCCAGTAACGAAGCCTTTCTTCCTAAGACATTATGACAGAGAAAGAGTGTGGCTGCCTACCCCTCAGTCCAAAATAGGAAGAACCGGGAACGGGCGTTCCCTATTAGCCGATATAAGTCAGCAGCTTCGGATTCACGGTTTTGGAACGCTCCCAGTCAAATGTCTTCTTTGTATTTGGCATGGCCGGTGTCCCCGAGCAGGGAGCTGACTTAACCGACAAATTGCCATAAGCGCATTAACTGCATTATATCGATCGGCTGAAAAACGTTCGCAGCCACATAAAATCCGTAACGTTGGTTCACGCCCGTTACCCGCACAGCTTGCGGTCCGTTGCTCAGGGCTGAATCGCCACTGCAAGAAGACTGGGGTATCGGAATCGGACCTATCAGACGAATTGGACAGTTTCCGCGTCTATGCTTGCTTGCGAGTTCCTTTGCATTCCGGATAGCCGGTACAGCCCCAGAATGACTGGCCGGGGTTTGTACCCTGGCGTGCCACGCGGGACACCATGGGCTTGCCGCACTTCGGGCAGGCTGGCGGTTGCGCCGGACCCAGATTGTCGGACAAGTCGGACAAGTCAGACGCGTCGGACAGGTCGGACGGATGTTTCCCTGACTCACGGTAGTTACTGCGAACATTGTGCAGGCGCTCAGTAAATCCGCCTTCTTCTTGAAATTGACGATCGAGCGCCTTGAGTTGGCGGCCCAAGAGATAGCTTGCCTGATTAATCATGCAAATAAGCGTATTGGCAGCCGCCTCGGCGTCGGCAGTGCCGATACCGTGCGGATCCGAAATGTCGGGTTCCTGTGCCAGATAGCGCGAACGCACATTTACTGCGTGCGGGGAGTCCTTGTCCCAAATCTGCATCCCGCGCTGGCGCAGGAAGTCTTGATAATCGAGCTGCAGCTCTTCCAAGCTCGCCCTTGCGACATTCGTGAGCTTCATCTCGGTTTTCTTCGACGTCGCGGAGGCCATGCTTCCTTCGGCGATGTTCTGGACTCCGCTCCGAGCGGCCTGCACCATCTGGTCATGGGTGCGCGACCGCTTGTCGACGAACCGTTCGCAGAACAGGACGGTGGCGTCGTAGACCTCCTCTGCGCTGCGAAAGCTGCGAAGCTTTCGGTAACCGCCATGAGGCAGAATCAGACGGGGACTGCCTGGTTGGTTCATGGTATTCGATCTTACCCCCACAGCTTCCGGTCCATGGCCCGGTACTGGATCGACTCCGCGACGTGGGCAAGACCGATCGAGTCCGCGCCCTCGAGGTCGGCGACCGTGCGGGCGAGTTTCAAAATCCGGTCGTAGGCACGCGCGGACAGGCCCAATTGGGTGATGGCCGACTTCAGTAGCTCCTTGACCTCCGGGCCGACGGGGCAGAAGGCTTTGATCTGTTTGCTGGCCATGTGGGCGTTGCATTGCAGAGTCGTCCCCTCGAAGCGGCGCTTCTGGAGTTCGCGGCTCTTGACGACACGGTCGCGAATGACCTCGGAGGTCTCGCCTGTCCCGCCGGCCTGAAGCATCTCGTCTTGTGGGAGGCGGGGGACCTCGATGTGGATGTCGATCCGGTCGAGTAGCGGGCCGGAGATGCGCTGGAGGTACTTGACGATCATCTGCTGGCTGCACGTGCAGGCCTTGACGGTGTCGCCGAAGTAGCCGCAGGGACACGGGTTCATGGCGGCGACCATCATGATGCGGGCGGGGTAGGTCATGGTGCCTGCCACCCGGCTAATGGTGACGTGGCCGTCCTCCAGAGGCTGGCGGAGGACCTCGAGGACGTCGCGGCGGAACTCCGGCAACTCGTCGAGGAAGAGGACGCCGTGGTGGCTCAAACTGACTTCACCGGGGCGTGGGGTCGACCCTCCTCCCGCAAGCGCCGCGTTCGAGACAGAGTGGTGCGGCGCGCGGAAGGGGCGGACCGTGACCAGACTCGTGTTCGTGCCGAGCAGGCCGGCGACGCTGTAGATGCGCGTGATGTCGAGGGCCTCGTCGAGGTTCAGCGGCGGCAGGATCGACGGGAGGCGGCGGGCCAGCATGGTCTTGCCGGATCCGGGCGGTCCCACCAGGAGGATGTTGTGCCCACCGGCCGCGGCCACTTCGAGGGCGCGCTTGACGTGCTCCTGGCCCTTGACATCGGCGAAGTCGACATCGAACGCGCCCGTTTGCAGCATCGAGTAGGGGTCGCTCGGGATCGGCTCGCGGCTGTCGAAGTCGTGCATCAGGGCGACAACGTCTAGAAGTGTCGTCACCGGGTAGATCCGGACGCCCTCGACTACCGCTGCCTCGCGGGCATTGGCCTCGGGGACAACCAGGAAGTCCTTGCCCTCCTTGCGGGCGTTAAGCGCGATCGGCAGGATACCGGGCACGGGGCTGACCGTGCCGTCGAGGGCCAGTTCGCCGGCGAAGATACCCGCGGTGAGGCGGTCGACCGGCACCTGGCCGCTGGCCGCCAGAATGCCCACAGCGATCGGCAGGTCGAACGCCGGCCCCTGCTTCTTGGTATCGGCGGGCGCCAGGTTGATCGTGATGCGCCGGAGAGGAAACTCGAGCCCCGCGTTCCGAATCGCGCTGCGCACCCGCTCGCGCGACTCCTGCACAGCGGCGTCGGGCAAGCCGACAATGGTAAACATGGGGACGGACGAGGAGATGTCGACCTCGACCCGGACAATATAGGCGTCGATGCCGAGGATGGCGCTGCTATCTACCTGACTGAGCATGCTGGTTCCTTACGGATGCCGTCGCGTACTCGGCACTCGTGGTGAAAGGGTAGTGCCGGAGACGGCCCGGGGGAGTTCGCCGCAGCCGCACGGCCGTGATAAGTCGATGTTCGGCAGTCGGCCAGCGGATTCCTGCTCAGTGCGGAAAAATCCGATTTCCGCGCGGCACTCCGCTATTCCCTCTCTTTGTTTCGGCGACACGACAAGCCCGTCGGATGTCAAGCGTACCTGGGTATACTTCCATGAAACGGTTATTGTGCCCGGTATCACAGCGAGCCCATGTCGCCGAAGCGTGAGGAACGTGAGCCCCTCCGGCAAGGAGTCCTCGCCTGGAGCGTTAGCGGAAGGGGAGGACATTAGCCCCTCCGGCAAGGAG
>JBKQWH010000071.1:0-8621 GCA_052139635.1 Capsulimonadaceae bacterium | reverse complement strand
TGCCATTCGGCCAGGCGCTCCTCACGGGATGACATAAAAAAAACCTCCTCAACGAATTGTTGTGGAGATTATCTACCAGGCCGGAAGGTGGTCGCTATTTGACGCTTACGATCCGGCGAGGCTGCTTTTTTGTCATGTCCGGTACCACCCACGGCACGACTTGCCACTATCCGCCAGCGGAAACGTGGATTTCCTTCGCGGTCGGGGGCGTGATGCCGTCGGCGAGCTTTACATGAACGACGGCGCCGACTGCCAGCGACTCGAACGTGCCGGGCGCCGTCTGAATCACCTTCGTCTGGGGAGTAGTTGTAATCGTAACCGCGTTACCGCTGGGAGTCGTGATGGTCAAAGACGGAGTCACGGCGCCGACCACGCCCTCGACAGCATGTGGGCGGTAGCCGTCGTCCGGCCGCGGGTGCTTGCGGACGTGCGGGGGCGCCGGCAGCAGGTCGATCCGGTCGGCCGTAACGGCGGTCGCCCCGGCGGTGACGCCGCCATTGTTCCAAACCTTGACTCCCGCGCCTGGTTGAACCAGCGCAAGACCGCCTCGCGAATCCACGACAATCCGGACGCCGGCGGGGACTTGAATGGTAGCTCTATCCCGGCCGTGGTGGGATTCGACGGTGACCGTCTTGAGCGTCGCATTGATCGATGTAATATGGCCGTTCACGCTGTTCACGGTCGGCGCTGCGAAAGCGGGCGTTGCCACAGCGATCGCCGCGAGGCTAACCGCCAGTATCCTGTGGTTCATCTGGTGGATCTCCTTGGGTACATGAGGTAACACGTGTCCATTCGCCGGCCGGAATTGCCGGCATTGAACCGTTAGACGCGTGACGGCCGCCGATGTTCAGTTCAACTCGACTCCATTCCGGCTCGACAGTTTAGCTGTCGCCCCCCTTATCGGCTCCGTACTCCGGGACGCGCGGTTTGGCGGCGCGTTCGCATGGATTGCTTTGATCGGCTATCAATTAGCTAATAGTGGTATCATGCAGTGAGAGACGCACAATAAGGAGCCAATCTGTGCCAACCGTTTCAGCGACCGAAGCAAAAAACCGAATCGGCGACCTTTGGCAACTGGCCGAGCTAGAGCGGGTTACGATTGAGCGCAACGGAGTGCCGAAGTTTCGATTGATCTCGACCGATCACTACGTCGCCATTCCAATCGAGGAATACTCAAGACTTAGATCGTTGCGGCGAACTCCGCGTCGCGGCTTTGCAAAGGCACAATTCGAAGGCTTTGATACGGACACTTTGTTAGCTGTAGACGTGACCGCGGAGTTTGAGGGGTATAACGACATGCGCGCTTTGTGACAAACCGCTTGACCGTCTATACGGCAACGACGGGCGCCGCCTTTCCCGCGCATCGTCCCCTCAGGCGGTGCCAAAACGCCCCACTGCATATTGACAGACTTGACGATTGGCCGGCGCGGCGACTACCTATCACGTGACGACTTTGCTTCATCTCACTGTTTGCTCGCTGTGAGGTTACATATGTCTTCATCGACATGGCTCACGTTGGATTACAGCCCGGGGTTTGTGGAGGACATCATGCTCTGGCACATGACCGTCGACATCTCCGGGGAGGTGACCCACCATGTCAGAGTTCGTCAAAAGAACGCGGAGAACCGCTGGACGGTGACCGCCGAACACTGACCCGGTAATACGTCGCGGCGAGCACCCCCCGCAGCGTGTCTTTCGTGTTTTCACGTGGTAAACTCTGACCATGAGGATTACGGGGATCGAAATCACCGATTTTCGCGGAATCGGGCACCTGGAACTGGAGTTCGAGGATGCCCGTCCCGTCGTGCTGATCGGCGCAAACGGGACCGGGAAGTCAACCGTTCTCGACGCGGTGGCCTACGGACTCGCCCACCTGACAATGCTGGTTCACTCTCCGCAATCGCCGGACGAGGAATTCACGCTGACGATGGACGATATACGAAACGGCAAGTCCGCAGCGCATTTCGTATGGAACTTTGCGGAAAACGTCCGATGGTCGTCCACATGGGCCGGCCACGAAGTCTTCGATCCATCCGTTGGGCAGCTTTCCTACATCGTCCACTCCTCGTGGAAACGCATACCGGTAATAGTCAGGTATCCTACGAACCGCGGAGTGCTTTCGACGCCAGTAGACACCCACGCGATCGACACCGCTCCACGTGAACACGCGTATCTCAATGCCGTCGGACCGAGGACCATTGATTTCTCAGGCTTTTTCGAATGGCTTCGGTTCCGCGAGGATTATGAGAACGAGAGCAGAGTAAACAACAGCGACCACCGTGATCCACAGATAGACGCTGTCCGCAGAGCGATTACCGACTTCGCGACGGGCTACTCGGATCTTCGTGTGCGACGTAATCCGCCCAGGCTTATGCTACTGAAACATTCCGTGAGCGGCGTTTCGGCGGACATGACCTCCTTCAGCTCTCCGACGGCGAACGGCTGGCGATCGCAATGATCGGCGACATTGCGCGCCGATTCGCAATAGCGAATCCTGAATCTCTGTCGCCCCTCACCGAGCACGGGATCGTCCTAATCGATGAAATCGAACTCCATCTCCACCCGGCCTGGCAGCGGATGATCATGCCAAAGCTGGTACAAATCTTCCCAAACTGCCAGTTCTTTGTCACAACACATTCGCCACAGGTGCTGAGCGAGATTGAAAGCGCCTATGTTTACCTGCTGGAGCCGGGATCTGACGGAAGTACGTGCACCAAACTGGACCATCTTTACGGCCGGGACTCCAACCGGCTCCTCGAAGACGTGATGGGCGTGCCCGAGCGCCCGCTTGCCGTCAAGGAAGGACTTCTTGAGCTTTTCCGCCTAATTGACCGTCGGGACCTCGACGCGGCGATTAAGAAGCGCGAGGAATTGGGTGGCCTCCTCTATGCGGATGAACCGGAATTCTCCGCGGCGGACGTTCTGCTGCATCGATTGGAGATTTCGCACCGGCCATTGACCCTCGCGAGGTCTGGCCGCCTCCTCCAGTGCGATGACTCACGCGCTATCCCCCACCCCCTCGTCGACCTGCCCGACGGCCCGCGGGGCGGTGACGCGGCGGGCGGCGACGGCGAGGACGAGGATGGTGGCGACGTATGGGGCTGTGTCGAGGAGGGCCGGGTCGAAGAATTGCACGCCGAGGACGTGCGCGTGCCAGTTGTTGATCTGGACCTGCGTTTGCAGCGTGTAAAGAAGGCCGAACATCAGGGCGCCGCCGGCGACTCGGACGGGGTTCCAGCCTCCGAACACGACTAGCGCCAGGGCAATATAGCCTTTGCCGGCGGACATGTTGCTACTGAAGGTATGGGCGTCGACCAGCGACAGAAACGCGCCGCCGAGGGCCGCGAGGGCGCCCGATAGCGCCAGCCCGCCGTAGCGGATCCGCTTGACGTCGAGGCCGGCCATCCTGGCGGCGCGAGAATCCTCGCCCGCGGCCCGCAGGCGCAGTCCCCAGCGCGTGTGCCCCAGGGCAAACAGGCAGGCGCCGGGGAGCACCAGGGCCAGCGCCAGGAACGGCCAGCGCGGAAGGCCGGGCACGGTAATACCGTCGGGGTAAAGGATGACTGAGAGGTACTGTGTGGCTCCGGCCGCCATCATGTTGAGGCTCAGGCCGCAGACGATCGGATCGATCCCGAACTCCTGAATGAGGGCCGCCATGCACAGTCCGGCCGCGGCGCCGACAACAACCGCCGCAATGACCCCTATCAGTCCATTATGCCCTCCGGCCCAAATCCCGACGAACGCACCCAGGAGCAGCAGGCCCTCCAGTCCAATGTTCGAGATCCCCGACTTCTCCGAGACGAGCCCACCCGTACCGGCCAGGATGATCGGGACCGCACCGTACCACACGGCGATCAGCATCGTGAGCGACCATAGGAGCGCGTGTGTCATTTGGCCCCCTCGACAGACTCGGGTTCGGAAGCCCACCTGCGACGAAACAGTCCAAACCGCCGCGCGGCCGACGCCAGGATGATCACGCCCTGCACGATCGAGATCAGTGACGACGGCGCTCCGGTTTGCAATTGCATAATGGTGGCTCCATGGTTCAGGCCGCCAAAGAGCAAGCTGCTGAGCAGCATCCCCGAGGCGGACACGTTTGCGAGCAGAGCGACACCAATCCCCTGGAAGCCGTAACCACCCGCCGAGTTCGGGAGAAATCGATGGTAGACTCCCAGCACCTGGAGGGCGCCCGCCGTGCCGGCAAGGAGCCCCCCCAGCGCCATGACCTGAACGGTCACCTTGCGAATGGGAATGCCCGCCGCCCGCGCCGCGTCGTGTCCCGCCCCGATCGCGCGCACGCGAAACCCGAACGGCGTGGCGGCCACCACCAGGGCGTAAGCGCAGAGCGCGAGCAGGGCCAGGACGGCCCCCCCCGTCAGGTATGTGCCGGGAACCCAGGGCGCAAGCCAGAACGATGATGGCAGCTTTCGGGTCTGCATGGCGAGCGTGCCCGGATCGGCAAGATAGGCGGTCACACAGTACTGGGTCAGGTCGACAGCGATGTAGTTGAGCATGATGGTCGAGATGACCTCATGCACATTCCGATATGCCTTGAGCCAGCCACAGAGCGCCCCGATGAGCCCCCCCGCGCCGGCGCCGGCCACCAGCGTCACCGCGGCTCCAACGATCCCTGGTGTGCCCGGCGGCAGCCGGAGGCCGGCACATGCGGCGACAAATGCGCCGAGGATCATCTGGCCGGTCGCCCCAATGTTAAAGAGACCCGCCCGCAGGCATATGGCCACCGCCAGGCCGCAAAAGAGGAGCGGCGTGGCTTCTGCGGCGATCCCGGCGCCCGTGAACCCATCCCACTGAATCGGTGGGCCGGGCACGATCCCGGTTGAACCCGCGCACAGCGCCGTCATAGCCGCGGCCGCGTCGCGGCCGCTGAGCTTCAGGATGAACCACGCCGCGGCCATGGACAGACCCAGCGCGGCCGCCAGTCGAGCGAGACCAATCCTCACCGCCGTCGAGCCGAGACTCAACGCGCGTATTCTCCTGTCGCGCCCAACGGGTTTCATCCATCCTCCGCCGGCGGGCGGCCGGGCTCATCGAACGGAGTCAGGCCGGTCATCATGCGTCCGATCCGGTCCCGGTCCACGTGCCTTATTTCGAGAGCAGGGCTCAGCCGACCACTCAGCATAACAATGACGCGATCCGACAGCGCGAGGATCTCTTCGAGGTCCAGCGAGAAGAGCAGAATCGCCGTTCCCCGTCCGGCCTCCTGACGAAACGCATCGTACACCGACCGCGTCGCGAGAATATCCAGTCCGCGAGTCGGCTGGCAGGCCACCAGCACGCGCGGACGGCTGCGAAGGGCGCGCCCGAGGAGGACTTTCTGCTGATTTCCTCCCGACAGCGCAGCAACGACGGTCCGTGCGCCACGATCCGCCCCGCGCACGTCGCGGTCGGCAATCAGCACCTCGGACACCGAGTCCATTCGCCCGCGCCGAATTCTCCACGCACCACCACCCCAATCCGGGTCCGCCTCATGGCCAAGAAGCACATTCTGGGCGATATCGAAGGACGGAATCAGCCCGTCGCGGTTACGATCCGCGGGAATATAGCCCACCCCCGCGAGGCTGCGCCGCTGAACATCGAGGTGGGTGACGTCCCGGCCGGCGACCTCGATTCGCCCGCTCTTCAGAGCGCGCAAGCCGACGATCACCTCGGCCAACTCCGTCTGACCGCTGCCGTCGACGCCGGCGAAGCCAAGAATCTCCCCGGCCCGCGCCTCGAATCCGGCTTGAAGGACAGGAACCGAGCCGCGCTGAGGAGCCACTGACACGTCCACCAATCGTATCGCGGCGGGAGCGGAGCCTACCCCGGCTCGCTCGGGCTCGCCACCGAAAGGGAAGGGTACGGAGAAGGAACCGTCCAGTGAGTCCACCGGGCGCATTTCCGATGTGCCGCCGATCATGCAGGCAAAGACGATATCGCGGTCGACGTCGCGCGTGTCGAAGGCGCCGGCCACCCGGCCGGCCCGCATCACCGTGAGGCGGTCGCTGTGCTCGAAGACCTCCTGGAGCTTATGCGTGACGGCCACGATGGTGGTTCCGGACTCTTTGAGTTGGTGCAGCATGGCAAATAGCGAATCGGCCTCCTGCGGGGCGAGCGACGCTGTGGGCTCGTCGAGGAGGAGGATCCGCGCCCGGCGAAAGAGCGCCTTGGCGATCTCCGTCTTCTGCTGGGCGGCAGGAGACAGGTTTTCGATAGGGGACGACAGCGACTTGTCCGGCAAATCCACAATGACGGCGCACTCGCGAGCGCGCTCCGTGGCCGTTCGCCAGTCGATCCGGCCTCCCACCCCGACCGGTTCCTGGCCGAGCACCACATTCTCGAGCGCGGTCAGCCCCGGTACCAGCGAGTATTGCTGCGTGACCAGCGCGATACCCCGGACGATGGCGTCGGCGGGCCGGCGCATCGACATGGTCACATCGCGCCCGTCGACAAAGACCGTCCCTGAATCGGGCCGGTGAAAGCCGTAGAGGATGCCGAGCAGGGTCGATTTCCCGGCGCCGTTCTCGCCCACCACGGCGTGCCAGCTTCCGGCGGTAACGTTGATCGAGACACGGTCGTTCGCCAGCGTTGCGCCGAATCGCTTTGTGACGTTGACCACGCGAATGGCCGGCACACGCTCCTCCGAGTCATTGTCCTTACTCGTCGCTATCGCTCGATCTCCTGTTCCTCCAGCTTCGGAAATGTTGTCGAAACCCAATTCAGGATTCTTTGGATGTTTGGGCTGAAAAGGATGTGCCTCCTATTATCCAGTCAAACCGCCATCCTGTTCACCCTGTCTAAAACTCTTCTCCTAATCTCCGTGTTTTCCGTTGTTAAGACTCCGAATTCCACCCAGGTCCTATCACAGCTTCGGGGCCTGGAACGCAGCGACGTCCTCGATGCGGGTCGGCGGGACGACCTTTCCATCCGCAACCAGCGCGGTCAGCTTCTTCAGCCGGGCCAGCACGGCCGGAGGGACGTCCTTGCGCGTGTACTTCATGTCGGTCAGGCCGACTCCGCCGGATTTCAGATCGTACGTGATCGTGCCCGAGGTAAAGGTCCCGGCCTTCACCCGCTTGACCGTGTCGCAGGTGGCGACATCGACCCGTTTCAGCACACTGGTCAGCACCCGCCCGGGAGCGATGCCGTCTTGATCGGAATCGACGCCGATGGCATAGTATCCCGCGCCCTTCTCGACCGCAGCCTGAATCACTCCCAGGCCCGACTTGCCGGCCGCCTGAAACACGATATCCGCGCCGCTCGCGAACTCCTGAGCGGCCTGCGTCTTCCCCTTGCTGACGTCATTCCAGTCCCCCGTATAGGCGCTGACCACGCGCACGGCCGGGTTGGCAGTCTTGGCGCCGGCGCGGAAGCCCGCCTCGAACTTGCGGATCAGGGGAATGGTCATGCCGCCGACAAAGCCAATTGTCTTGGTACGAGTTACCGACCCCGCGAGGTAACCGGCCAGGTAGCTGGACTGCTCCTCGCGGAAGTGCAGTGCCTCCGTGTTCGGTAGGTTCGGCGCATTGCCGTCGACAATGGCGAAATAGGTCTTGGGGAACTGCGGCGCCAGGGTTGCCAGCGCGTCCTCATAGTCGTATGAGCCGGCAAAGACGACGTTGTAGCCCTGGCTGGCGAAGTCCGCGAGGATCGTCTGATAGTCGGATGGCGTCTTCGCCTCGATATAGCGTACACCGTCGGGGCCAAGGTTCAGGTCCGCCTGCGCGTGCTGCAAACCGCGCCAACTGGCAGCGTTAAACGACTTGTCGTCGACTCCCGCGATATCCACCGCCAGCCCGGCGCGGAACGGTTTCGGTCCGCCACCGCCGGTCGACGCCTGTTTGCTCGTACCGCACCCGGCGATAACCAGCGCGGCAGCGGTCATCAGGAGGAAAAGCCACTTCTTGTGTGGGGAAGCGTTGCGCATATGGTCTCCTTGGAGGCGAGTGCCACTCGGGCCGCGGTCGTCATCCGATATCGGCCCCGCTTTCCTCGCCACCTCACAAGTGTACCTGATCCCCTTATCCGGCAGGTTCGCGTCAATGGCATCCTTACACAAGAGCTGCAGCCGCGAGCGTCGATGCAGTCTCGACAGCCCGTGGGCGGAACACAGCATCGGACGATTGCGGTGGTCGCGGCGGTCGCAAATGTGAACATCCGTTCCCTTGATAGGGTATACTGACAGATACGGGCGCAAGCATCGAACACGCTCGTACGGCGAGCCTGCTCGCAATGTTCTTTCAAAACATCATATTGCAAAATGAACGAAGCCGTTTGCGGCAAGCGCACCGCCGGATACGGCTCGAAAAAAAACGCCTGTCGCAGGTGGCAAGGCGCACAATCACCGTAATCGCGCCCCAGTTGCGACGATATAAAACGGCAATTGGGGTTGCCGTCTGGACCTGCTCGGAGGGCCATCGGGCAGTCGATCCGTCCCGTCCATAGCCGAGGGCACACGGCAGATCCTGCGAAAAGCCACCGTAATCGGAATTAAACCCAATTTATTCCGCGCCCGGAAGAAACGTTCACGGGTGCCATGCCACTCGCGCGGACGTGGCGTCGAGGGCGCGAGGGGCCGATGCCACAGTCGGATTTTGCGCGGGTATTGGCGGCCTCGACGGCGG
>JBKQWH010000070.1:0-20477 GCA_052139635.1 Capsulimonadaceae bacterium | reverse complement strand
CGGATTGTGCGAGGGAGTGATGACGATACCGTCCGCAAGGCCGGCCTTGCGGCCCCGGTTGTAAGTCAGAATGGCATGCGAGATAGACGGCGTCGGCGTATAGCCGCGCCCGGCTTGCACCATGATATCGACATTGTTGGCCGCGAACACTTCGATCGCGGTGGACAGCGCCGGTTCCGAAAGCGCATGGGTGTCCATGCCGATATAAAGCGGGCCGGTCATGTTCAGACGCCGGCGTATCTCACAGATCGCCTGGCAAATACACAGAATATGCGCCTCGTTAAATGTGCGCTGTGCGGAGGAGCCCCGGTGGCCTGATGTGCCGAAGGAAACGAGCTGTGCGGAATCCGCGGGGTCCGGAGAGAGCGTGTAGTAGGACGAAACGAGCCGCGGGACATTGACAAGCAGCGATGCGGGAGCGGGATTGCCCGCCAGGGGGTGGAGGGCGCCAGCCTCCGGCTTCTCCGAATGGGGAAAGCCGTTCGCGGACGGCCTGGACGTGAAATCGTTGTAGGGCTGGGAGTCCATTTATTATGTTCCTAAAGATTGCATTGATGTATCTGAAACAGCCGCCTCCAGGATTATGCGCCCATTCCCTCCTACAGGAATCGGCGCGCCGCCCACTGGCGTTGTCACACGCCGATTATAGCACGTTTAGCGTCAGCGGGAACGTTGCGACGGCGAAGTATGGGGCGTAACTATCGTTTACTTTGCAGTCAGGGTTGATATGGAAAAGAAGCGAGTATCAATCGGCGATGTCGCTCGTGCAGCGAGGGTAGCGCCGAGCACGGTCTCTAAGACCCTCAATCGAACCTCTCAGCGGCGCAAACCAACCGAGATCCAAAACCGGATCAGGCGGATCGCGCTCGAAATGGGGTACCGGCCGAGTCACTCCGCGCGAAGCCTCAGCACGGGGCGCACGAACATCATCGGGATGTACTGGGGTTATGACTTCGACGTCCTTGACCCAACGTTCGCGCAAATACTCAATGGCGTCCGCGCGGGCTGCCGCCTGCATCGGAAGAACCTGCTCATTCACGGAACGTTTCACAAACACAAGGTGCTTGAGGATCTCACCAACGGCAAGACGGACGGCCTCGTCGTTTATCCCATGACCGGAGACCATACCGTTTCGGAGAGCCTCGCGGATTCGAATCTGCCGGTCGTGTCCGTCGCGTTTCCTCTGCCCGGGATTCCGCTTGTTCGGGCAGATTGGGCGGCTGGCATGCAAACCGCAGTTGACCGTCTCGGGGAACTCGGGCACACGTTTATTCTTTACCGAAACGTGATGCTCGGCGAGATCATCGACAACCGCTTTGATGCATTCCGCGCAGCGGTTGAACGGCGCGGATTACGCTATGTCGAAACTCATGCTGCCGACTGGAACGGCCGCCTCAGCGCGCCCGAGGCTGCCCTTCTCTCCGGAACGGATTCGTCCCGGCCAACCGCCGCAGTGTGCTTCAACGACACCTTCGCATATGCGCTGCTCGCCCACTGCACGCGAGTCGGTATCAAGGCGCCGGACGATCTCGCGATTGTTGGCTATGACGGAGCATATACGTGGTCTGCTCAGCGCCAGGTTCTGACGACGCTCGATGCAAGTTGGGACACGGTCGCCCGAACGGCCGTTGACCTGCTCATCGACCGAATCGAAAACCGACCCGTGCCGCTCGAGACGATCCTCCCTGTCACCTGGCGTCAGGGAGAAACAACCTAGCTCGTTCGTGAAGCGGTTTCGATAACCAACATCCGTTGCCGGGGCTCAGAACGCCCATCGACCCGTTCAAACATAGGTCTGATATGGAAAAAAAGCAAGTATCGATCGCCGATGTCGCTCGGGTTGCCGGGGTCGCGCCGAGCACAGTCTCGAAAACCCTGAATCGAACGTCACAGCGACGCAGACCGACAGAAGTCCAACTGCGCATCCGCCGGGTGGCCCTGGAAATGGGCTATCACCCCAGTCACACGGCACGCAGCCTCAGCACCGGCCACACCGACATCATCGGCATGTACTGGGGTTACGACTACAATGTCCTCGACCCATTCTTCGGCCAGGTGTTGAACGGCGTTCGAACGGGATGCCGAAACCACCTGAAGAATCTGCTCATGCACGGAACTTTCCACAAACACCCGCTGAACAACCTCTATGAGGAGCTTACGGACGGCAAAACGGACGGCCTGGTTATCTATCCGATGGGCGGACACGAGTCTGTTTTGGAGATGCTGGCGGATTCTAGCCTTCCAGTCGTCTCGATCTCCATTCCGCTGCCCGGTCTGCCGGTTGTTCGGGCGGACTGGGAAGGGGGAACGCGAATGGCGGTCGAACGCCTGGCAGCCCTTGGACACAAATACATTCTATACCGCAACGTTATGCGCGACGAGAGCGAGCACACCCGGTTTAGCGTATTCCAGGCGGCCGCGCAGGCGTACGGTATACGCTTTATGGAGTCCAATGTTGCCGACTGGGTCGGCAACATCAGCGTTCAGGAAGCAGCCCTGCTGTCCCAACCGGCTCATCAACGCCCAACCGCCGCGCTGTGCTTCAACGACACCTTCGCCTACCGGCTGCTCGCGTATTGCTGGCGTATTGGGATGAAGGCGCCCGACGACCTCGCCGTTGTGGGCTTCGACGGAGCATACCCGTGGTACGCCCAGTCGCAGGTGCTGACGACGCTCGACGCCCGGTGGGACCTGGTTGCGCAAACCGCGGTCGACCTCGTGGTCGACTGGATCAACAACAGGCCCGTACCGCTCGAGACGATCCTCCCTGTTTCCTGGCGTCAAGGCGAAACCGCATAGTCGGATGGATTTGTGCGGCAGCAGGGTGCGAAAGCCCGACTGCACTTCTTACGCGTGGCCGGGCGCCGGAGCGCTGTCCGGAGCGTGTCTGACCGATTGGCGAACGAAGGCCTCGATGGCAGCCGCTGGGCGAGCTCCGACGGCTCGCCCGGCTTCCTGCCCTCCCTGAAACAAGACCATGGTCGGGATGCCGGACACGCGGCTGCGAACGCCGAGGCCAGGCTGAGCCTGGGTGTCGACTTTGGCCACGATATATGACCCCGCCGCCGCGCAGGCCACCTTTTCCAGCTCGGGTGCTACGGCGCGGCACGGTGGGCACCACGGCGCCCAGTAGTCGACCAGGACCGGAACCGGCGACCGCCCAACAAGCGCGTCGAAGGCCGCTTCTCCTTCCACGTCAATCGGCGTTTCGATCCGAATTTCGGCCTTGCACGCGCCACACTGACCGACAGTGTTCAGACGCTCAAATGGAATCCGGTTGCTCCGGCCACAGACGGGGCACGAAGCAATGACTCCGCTCTGGTTCGCTGTTAAATAGCTCATTCTTATTCACTCCGCCAAGGCCGGGTACCCGAGGAACGGATAACCTCGCCTTTCACACACGTAACAATGTCGATCATCGGCAAAGTTCCCGGGGACAACCAGCCTGCAGCGATGGACGCGGCCGCCGGCGGCGCAAGCGCGTTATCGGGAGCGACGCCGCCAACCATGAGTTTTAACTCCGGGTATTATACTGGCGGAGGCACTATGCAACTTTGCGGATTCGCCGGCACGGGCGTGCACGTCGCATGTCCCAGTGTACACGCGTCCCGAGGACAGGGGAACAACCCGCCTGCCGAACTCGCGCATTTGCCGCATGCCGGTGACGCAGGCAGACCGGCGATTTTGTCCCGATCATTTAGGGGTCGCGCCATGCGGTGCCTGGCCGCTTTACACCTCGAATCCGCGCCACCGCCCTGTTACCAATTGTGCCACCAGCAGTCTATAGGTTCGAAGCAAGCGTATCGCGAAAACGGGTGTTCCGTACATAGGCGCAGCACAGTTGTTCGGGCGACGACACTATGGCTATCGACGCTATCTGCATTCGACCCCGAATGCTCAACACTTATGGAGAGTCGGAGCGCGCCGCAGCAATCCGTCGAGAGCGCATGGACCTAGCCTCGTCATCCGATTCTGACCTCATGCGGGGATGCGCCAAGCGCAGTCAGGCCGCGATGGAGGAGTTGACGCGGCGGTATCAGCCAAAGCTGTACCGCTTCCTGATGCGAATGCTGGCGTCGCCGGAAGATGCGGAAGAGGCCGTAATCGATGTGTTCGTGCGCGTTTGGCAGCAGGCGGGGCGCTTCGAAGGCCGAGCCAGCGTGGCAACGTGGGTGTATCGCATCGCGGCAAACGTGGCGTATGATACGATTCACCGGCGCAAGACGCGCCCTCAAACCGCGGCCTACGTGGACGACCGTGCGGCGGCGTCGGATGTCGTGGATGTCGAGGAAGCGGCCATCGCAAGCGTGCATCGCACCGAGCAGGCGGCTGTGCTGCAGCGGGCGCTGGAAGCACTCAGCCCCGGCGACCGGATGGTGCTTGTCCTATACTATGTGGAAGAAATGGGCTACGACGAGATAAAGGACGTCTTGCATATCTCGTACCCGGTCCTAAAGACCCGGTTGATGCGGGCCAGGCAGCGGCTCAAGAGCGCGCTGGCCACACGCGGAGCGGAGATAGCGTCATGAAATGCCAGGACTTCGACAATTTGCTGCCGGAATGGTTGTCGGGACGATTATCTGCCGAGATGGCGGACCGAATGGCCGCGCATGAGAGCCGTTGCACACTGTGCGCACGACTGGCGTCGGACGAGGCCGGATTGCGCAATCGATGGTCGACCTGGGAGCAGGACGAGCGAATTCCCGACCTGTGGCCCCGGATCCAGTCACGAATCGACCGCGAGCCGCAAACGTCCGTACGTTCGCCGGGTTTCCGCCTCTGGCTGCCCTTACCCGCCACGCGCTGGGCCACGGCCTGCGCGTTTGCCCTGGTCCTGGCGATCGCCGTTCCGACGCAGATGCGCACCCGCCCTCTCGCGGTCCGTCCCGATGCGCCGATCTCGGCACCGGCGCCAAGGCCGCCGGCCGCGCAGACGGCCACGGAAGACACATCAACTTTTGATCCGAGCGGGCAAAGCGACACATCTGTGGATGACCCGATCGAGCCCAACGTGGAGCAGCAATGGATACGCATCGTCGACGCATCGGGGCGCTAGCCGCTGTAGGTATTGCCTGGTTTCTCGCGGCGAGGCCCCTTGTGGCCGACGCCCCTCCAACGGTGGGGCCGCCTCCGCCGGCGCCGCCCACATTCGCGCAGCAGCATGAGCGCGACAATGAGGCACTGCATCTGACGCCGACGCAAAAAGCCGCGTTTACAACGTTTGAGGGTACGTCGCACGCCCGACATCAAGGTCTCATGAAGCGCATATTCGACCTGCACCAGCAGCTCTGGTCGCTTTACCAGGCTTATAAGCTCGACGTAGTGCAGGCAAAACACCTCAATGACCAGGTTAACGCGGTCCAGAAGCAATTGCTGGACATGCACCTCAGCGATGAGACGCAGATGCGACGCATTCTTTCTCCCGCGCAGTTTGCGATCCTGCAGTCACAGATACGTCAGGAGCGCCAGCAGCATCAACACGGCACATGGGGAGGTCCCGGCCCCGATGGCTGGGGAGCACACGGACCGGGAGACCATCCCGATTGGGGGCATGGCCCCGAACACTGAGCGGATCGTCTGGACTCGTCCGCACCGGAAGCGTCGGCGGTAGCTCTGCCCGCGGACAGTCCGGCGGTCAAGTATGTGCCGGTCATCATTCCTGCGATGGATTTAACCAAACAAACGTATACATAAACACACGTTCCAGATACTACAGAGTTTCTCTGTCTAAATCGAGGAGGAGGATTTTCAACATGAACGCATACCGTATCGGCGCCACAGTGGCAGCCACTCTCGCAATTGCCAGTGTTGCCGTCGCCCAGGCCCCGCCCGGCGCGCGCGGCCAGGTGACCGCTATTGACACCAAGTCAAAGACCATTACCCTGCAGGGCTGGGGCGACCAGGGCTCCAGCACGGTAAAGGTTAGCGCAAGCACCAAGTACCTCGTTGCCACGACCGGGTCGATATCCGACCTCAAGGTGGGCGATTCCATCATGGTTATGGGCGCTCCGCCGGATGACAGCGGCATTGTCCAGGCGCGGATGATCATGGTTGCGCCGAGCGGAATGGGTGCGCACCAGCATAACGCACATCCCGGCGGACAGGGCGGCCAAGGTGGCCGTCGATTCGGCGTGCAGGGCGTTGTCGCCACGGTGTCCCCCACCCTGACAATCACGACGCCCGACAAGGCGACCGACACAATCGCCACGGACGACGATACACGTGTTATGACTTTCAAGCCCGGTACCCTCGCCGACGTCAAAGTGGGCACAAGGGTCAATGCCGAAGTCGCTAACGGTGTTGCCACCGACGTGCGGGTAATGCCTGCCGGACGGGGCGGCTTTGGCGGCGGCCACGGCGGCGGTGGCGGCGGCTGGGGCGGCCACGGCGGTGGCGGCTGGGGCGGCGGCGGTGGCGGTGGCGCCCAGGGCGGCGGCGGTGGCGGCGACAACCAGTAGGCCTTCGGCATCACACCTATGGACTTCGGACAGGACCCGCTGCGCACCGCGCAGCGGGTCCTGTTGGTTATTTCACGTCCATAGCGTCGATATGTCTTACGGATGTCGATAGAGCATATAGGCCCCGATCGTCAGGCCGACCACAACCACGAAGCGGCGCACCATCCTCTGCCCCACACGCTGCGCAATCCGGGCACCCGCATATCCGCCCGGGATCGAACCAAGCAGCATCAGCAGTGCGTAAGACCAGTCAACGCGGCGTTCGTAGATAAATGTCGCCGCGGCCACGCCGTTGATGCAGAACCCGGCGAAGTTCTTGAGCCGGTTCATCTGGTGGATGTTGCGCAGTCCTGAGAGGCCCAGCGACGCCAGCATCATGATGCCGATCCCCGCCCCGAAAAAGCCGCCGTAGACCGCGACGGGCACTTGGAACAGCCCGACAGCCGGCCAGGCAATGGGACCTTCACCCTCGTCGCCACCCGTCCGATCCATCCACGCGCGCAGGGGTTCCGCCACGATAAAGAGGACAGTCGCGCCCAGAATCAGCCAGGGGACCAGCCGGCCAAAGAGCGCATCGCCCGCCCGGATCACAAGAACCGCGCCGGCAAACCCGCCCAGCACACTCGGAAGTCCCATCCAGAGCAGCTCGCGCACGTCGCCTCGTGACTCGGCCCGGTAGCCCCACCACGCGCTGATGGACGCGGGCACAAGCGCCACCGTGCTGGTCGCGTTAGCGGCCACCGGCAGCACGCCGGCGGCAAGCAGGGCGGGAAACGTGAGGAGGGTGCCGCCGCCGGCAACCGAGTTGATTGCTCCGGCCAAGAATGCGGCTGCTGTTACAAGTAAGAATTGCATGAACGTAATGGACGGAAGAGTGGCTCTTCGAGACACCACGGCTGCTTTGGCGCGGAAGCGCGTGCCAACAGGTTACCCCACATCAGGCCTTGACCGATGCCGCGCGTTACGGCCGCCGGATGCGGATCCTCACGCCTTCGGAATCAGCATCTGCACGACCGCCGAGTAATCGAGATCCGCCAGACCGCGGGCGACGGCGGCGGTGAACAGCTCGCGATTGACGGCGTTGGCGGGGAGGGGAAGCGACACGTCAGTGGCGAAGTCGGACGCAAGGCGAAGGTCCTTGAGCAAATGCTTGAGGGCGAAGCTGGGGGCGAAGTCGTAGTCGACGATCGATTTGCCCTTGGCGGCGAACATCGGGGCCGCGAGAGCCGAGTTCCCGAGGATGTCGACGATCGCGGCGGGATCGACGCCCGCCGCGGCGGCGATCGCCATGCTCTGCCCAAGGCCGACGATCATCTGGGCTATCAGCGTGTTGCACGCAAGCTTGACGACGCAGCTCTGCCGGGCATCGGGGAATGTCCAGTGCCGCTGCGAAAAGGCGGCCCAAACAGGAAGACAGCGCTCAATGTTCTCCTCGGCGCCGCCGGCGAGCACGAGCAGGACGCCCTGCTCAATCTGTCGCCGGCTGCCGAGCACCGGCGCCTGGACGTATCGCTCCCCGCGCACCCAGTAGCGATGCGCGTTGAATTGTGCCGTTGCGGGATCGATGGTGCTCATGTCGCAGTGAACCGCATCCTTGCCGAGGCCCATCCACACCCCATCAACGAAATCGAAGGTGACGTCCTCCATCGCCTCGCCATTGGTGACACACGTAATGACCACGTCGCGGTTCTTGGCAGCCGCGGCCGGAGTATCGAACGAGTGAGCGCCGGCATCGACAAGAGGCGCGAGCTTGTCCTCCGTCCGATTATAGACGTTCACCTCGTGGCCCGCCTCCAGCAGCCTCAAGACCATCGCGGTCCCCATGATCCCGGTCCCAATAACTGCTACACGCATGATTGTTCGCTCCGTTTCAACGGCCCTGCTCCGGACTGCCGAAGAAGGACTGCCCTACAACAACTCGTTGAGGTTGGCGTTGCCGATCGGGACTCCCATAACCTTGCGCTTGATTCTGGCGAGGGCGTTGTCGACCGACTTTGTCTTGCAGCGCAGCTCGCAGGCGATCTCGCGGTACGACTTCCCGACCTGATAGCCGGACAGCACGTGCCATTCGAACTCGCTCAGTACCTGCTGGAGGGTTTCGTGCAGGATCTTGGTGTCCTCATTGCGGAGGACGAGTTCCTCGGGATCGGCGCCTTCGATGTTGGGCAATATGTCGGACAGGTTCCAATCGGTCACCGTGTCCTCCGTGGGACTCTCAAGGGAGAGCGACTGGTTGAGCGGCATTTGCTTCTGGCGGGTGGCGGTTTTGATAGCGGTGATGATGTGGCGGGTGATGCAGACTTTGGCGAAGGAAGGAAACGAGATAGCCTTGTCCGGACGAAAATCGATAATCGCCTGCCAGAGTCCGATCTGGCCCACCTGGAGCAGGTCTTCCTTCTCCGCCCCCACCAGGAAATAGGACTTCACCTTCGTGCGGACCAGATTGCGATATTTGTACAATATGTATTCCGCAGCGGAGTTCTCCCCGCGCTGAGCTCGAGAAACGACCTCGCGATCGCTCATCTCGGCATATTTAAGCTGGGACTGACGAAGGCGTTCAGAAATATCGCTGCCGACATTCCAGTCGGAGGAGTTGCGTCTGGTCAAAGAGGGCCTCGTTCGCTAGGCCGGCTTGGTGGCCGGCTCGTGCTCGACTTCGATACTGACTTTGCTGACGACGACGGCCAGAAGAACGAGAATCACGGTCGCCGCGGCGGTAAGCGGCGCGATGGGGATCTCCTTGACAACTCGGCTGCCAAGCTTGATCCGCAGTGAACGCACGCGGCTCGCTCCGATAACCCGCTGGACCTCAGTCAAAAGCTCAGCCCCGACACTGAAGAACCTTGTCGCAGGCGCCAGCGTTTCATTTACGGCGTTGTTGTCGCTGTCCATACGTCTTTCCTTTTGCCGGGAGACCGCTTAGCAGGTCGGGTCACAGTAATTATACCGAACGACACCCCCACAGTCAACCCTCGCCCCATCTGTAGACGGGTTTAAGACGCACCTCGTCCGTGTTTATGCTATAATAAACGCCGAAGTCATCCGGGTGGCCGCTGTTTCCCGCCTCCGGGCGCCGGAAATAGAGGAAAGTCCGGACTCCACAGGGCAGCGATGCCGGCTAACGGCCGGGCGGGGCGACCCGACGGAAAGTGCCACAGAAACATACCACCTCGCTCGCGGGGCAAGGGTGAAATGGTGCGGTAAGAGCGCACCGGGTCCACGGAGACGTGGGCGCCGGGTAAACCCCATCGGGAGCAAGGCCAAATGACGCGGTTAAGGCGGCCCGTCGACGCGTCAGGTAGCGCCGCTTGAGGCATTCGGTAACGGATGTCCCAGAGAGATGGCCACACAAACACAGAATCCGGCTTACAGGATGACTTCGCCGGTGGCCGACTACGACTGCGCGGTTGTTAGGCAGACGGCTGCGAATCGGAAGGCGGATGGGCCGTTTGTGCGCCGGCGACCTCGCCGGACGGCGGCACTGCTCGCCGGCCAAGCGCCGCCGCCTCGGCATACAAGACACCGTCTCCCCCGAAGATGTCGAGGGCGCTGCCGATGGTCAGATCGAGCTTGCCGCCGGACAGTTCTTCCACTCGCGTTATGTCGCACAGGCTCTTCGCGCCTCCGGCATAGGTTGCCGGCCTGTCGATCCAGCCGCCCAGCAACTCGACCAGTTCCTCGTCAATTCCCTCACTCTTCCCCTCGACATCGGCGGCATGAATCAGGAACTCATCGCAGAACAGCCCGAGATTGGCGAACAGTTTGGCGCTCAATCCGGTGTCCGATACTGTCTGCCAGCGGTTTGTCGCTACGCGGTAACTTCCGTTCCGCATACGCCGGCAACTGAGGTCGATCACGATCCGTTCCTTGCCGACCAGGGCGGCAAGCTCCCTGGCGCGCGGGAACGAAAGCTCACCGTTCGGGAAGAGATAGCTCGTGACAATGATATGGCTTGCGCCGGATTCGATAAACGCGGCCGCATTTTGTGGGGTGATTCCGCCGCCTACCTGCAATCCGCCCGGGTAGGCGGCCAGAGCCGACTTCGCGGCCTCCTCATTACCAGATCCGAGCATGATGACATGCCCTCCCAGTAGCCCATCGCGAGCATACATTGAGGCAAAATCAGCGGCGGTCTGCGAAGTAACGAAGTTCGTTATCGTGTCCGCACCGTCGTCTGTCAGCGTGCCGCCGACAATCTGTACTACCCTGCCCTGGCGCAGGTCAATGCACGGTCGAAATGCCATTTAGCGTACTTTCTACGGAGTCAATCGGACGTCGCGGACCCACTTCGCATGGCCGTCCAGATACAGCCGGTTGCGGCCGCCAATATGGACGGAAACCCCCTTGAGCTTTGACGGTACTGTTCCGACCGTGGACGGAAAATACGGGTCGGTAGCCATCTCAGCATCGGCAGTCCCAGTCGGATCGCCCGAAGGATAGGACGTGTGCGTCTGCATAGCCAGCGCATACCCTCGCTGCTGCGCGATGACAGCCTGAAAGTCGTTCAGTCCCCACCATTCGTCGGGGTTCGATGCGCACGAGAGCGTCGGCCTGTCGAACCGCCACATCCAGTAGCGAGTGACCGGAGCCTGCTGGGTCGACGTGAGCGGCTGCTGGACTTGCTGTACACCCTTCATCTTACCCGCTACACTGGGGCAGGAGAAGACATCGTAGTTTTTCAGATAAGGAAATAGCACGATAGCGGCCCATCCGCAACGCGGATCGGACGTCGGCCACGCCGAGATCGTGGGGAGATGCGGGTTCCACGGCATCCAGCCGCCGGGGAGGGATGTCTTGAGGTCGATTCGCGACGGCAGGACCTCGTCGTAGTCGCCCTCATAAAGTTGCATCCCGAGGCCGAGTTGATGCAGGTTGGAT
This sequence comes from Capsulimonadaceae bacterium, assembly GCA_052139635.1. Taxonomy (GTDB): domain Bacteria; phylum Armatimonadota; class Armatimonadia; order Armatimonadales; family Capsulimonadaceae; genus JBKQWH01. The sequence continues at coordinate 9,141 of JBKQWH010000070.1, read as the reverse complement.
TCGCAAACCGCCTGCCTCCCGTGTTCCTGCGCGGTGGCAAACACAGGGAACATGATCGCGCAAAGCACCGCGATGATCGCTATCACCACGAGAAGCTCAATCAAAGTAAAGGCAAAAAGAGCCGCTTGGCTCTGTGGTCGTAACCTCCTGCGAAATAGGGCGTCAAGACGTGGGCGTTCCAATGCTCTTATCCTCATGCTTTCTCGGTCTTTGCCACTCACCCCACGTCCAGAATACCATATATATTCGCATCAAGAAATATGAAGCGCGCAAAACCGGCGGGATGCCCCGAAAAGACAAAGGAGACTGCCGGACGGCAGTCTCCTTTGCAATGAGGTTGATACCGGAACAGCGCTTAGAAAGCGCCATCCTTGAACTGGTTGCTATAACCAGCGTTGTCGGGGTTCTGGTACAGGGTCGGCTGGCTCGGCATCGGCGTTTCCTCCGGATGATGACGCCGCCGACTGCCGGCACCGAACCCACCGCCGGCCCCGCCTCCGGCCGCGCCGGCCAGACCGCCGCCACCGCCAAGAAGCGCTCCCGCAGCGCCGCCGACGACGAGACCGCCGGCGCCGTAGGCTGTGGACTTGCCGGTCGAGGTCCAGCTATCAGTCACTGAGTTGCACGCGCCGGCTCCAACGATGCCGTTATCCGGGAGAAACGAGGCAATAACACCGAATGCCAACAAGGTTACTCCGGCACGAGTCAACCGATTCGCGAGTTTCATAATATTCTCCATTTGGTCATTAGTCTACTACGGTAAGACCACTGAGTGCGCGGGACCGAGCATTCTCGCTCCTGCAGCCGCAGAGTCCGCCTTCTGTAACGACAACGGTGACACATTCGCCCGAGTCGTCCGCAGTATACCATAACGCAACGGTTGTGTCAACCGCAATTGATTTGAATTATTAGTGTGTTTGACTCAGCCTCCTTTACACCGCAACTCGCTGCTGCGGAGAGTTTTTTCGTTGACGCGGCCGGACATCCCACGCGGACCCAAGCGCAATGGCAGTCGCCCGAGGCGCACTCCTTGCGGAGGACCTGATGTCCTCCCCGGCCGCTTCGCTCCGGCGCGGACGCCGACCGATCCAACGCTGCCAATGACTCGCCAAACCATTCCGTGGCCGGCATTCAATCCGCAAATCCAAAACTTGACTCCGATGTCTTGCAGAAACTGTGCCAAATTTGCCATGAGTAATCTCGGCGCTCCGCTCGGTCGTCAGTATCACTTCGAATTACCGAAAAATATACACGAAGCAGCCGTTCATCCTCCTCAGTTGGCACGATCTATGCAACCTCCAAGCGACGGTAATGTTAAGCTCGGAACCGAAATCCGTTGATCGAGTCGATGCCGGTTCATGGGTTGCAACCGGGCGGTGGACCTGCAATCCGTTACCGCGGCGGAGCAACAACGGCCGGGATAATGTCGACTGGCGCCGGAAACATCGGTCAATCGACATAGACGTGGGGAATCGGCTGCAAACAGTCAGGCCCACACCATAAGACGTAAGGCTGCATTCATCTGTCTGTAACGACACCTGTCGCAGCATCGGTGAGGAGGGTAATCACTTGAGCCTTGCGAAGTATGGCATGACGGAAACGGAAGATCGTATCACTCTTCAGCGGTTTCGACCGGCTGAACTGCCACCCGTAGTAGACACGTTCGAATGGAGGATGCCCGCCGATCGCACGTTATGCGATAATCTCGTGAGCATTCTGGAGAACCACGGCTTCAAGTTCTTGCTCTTCCAGGACTCGGAACCATTGCATCTGCGACCTGCACAGCACGTACAGGCATACAATATATTCAAGAGGATCGTTGACATCGTCCTTTCCGTAGCCGCGCTGCTCGTATTGTTTCTGCCGATACTAGCCATCTCTGTCGCCATTTATCTAGAGGACGGCGGCCCCGTTGTCTATTCGCAATGGCGCACCGGGCGGCACGGAAGGGACTTCCGATTCTATAAGTTTCGCAGCATGGTTAAGAACGCCGACGAGGTGAAGGCTCAGTTGCAGGCCCAGAATGAGGCCTCCGGGCCGATCTTCAAGATCAAGAACGATCCGCGGGTGACCCGTATCGGCCGCTTCATTCGCCGCACGTCGCTCGACGAGTTGCCGCAGTTTCTCAACGTCCTGCGCGGTGAGATGAGCATCATCGGTCCAAGGCCGCTTTACTCGCCTGAGGCGGACAAACTGAACCGGCGCCACTCACAGCGCCACAATGTTCAACCGGGGCTGTTTTGCCTTCGAGAAGTGTGCGGGCGATCCGAGTTGACCTTCGATCAATGGATGGAGCTCGACCTGATCTATGTCGGGACACGGTCGACGCGCACCGATTTGACGGTCCTGCTCCGCGCCATCCCGAAGATCCTGCGGGCGCACGGCGCGTATTAACGCCTGCGGGCGATGGGCTGCCATAGAGATCGTCATCCGGACGGAATCAGCCATCGCTTCGCGATACTCATGATTGCGGCTATGCCGCACGGTCATTACAAACACAAGTCGCCGCCAATGCCATGCGCTTCGGCGGCGACGTGTGTTTGTACCCACTCCCGGCCCACATCCCCCGATAATCGAACCTTTTGACTCCACCGCATTATTCACGCGTTCGATGCCGCCCTCGTTCGCCCGTGTAACGCATGTAGACCAGCGTATAGTGCAGCGACCGGTACGATCGCGTTCGGTCGAAATACTTGTCGAGTGATGGAAGCACCCAGGAATCGTCATATCCGCGGAGGTCCGGGTCGGCCGGGATTAGAACCCAGCCGCTCAACCGTACGCGGTCGGTAAACCGCCTGAGATACAACCTCCCACGCGCCGGCGGCAGCGGATCGAGCGCCGCAAGCGGACCGTATGGGACAAAGGACCGGTGCGGTCCTGCATCCGGCCGGATGCCATCTCGTTTTGGAAGATTGATGTCGTAAAAAAAGAGTGGATCGCTAGGGCCGACTCCTGCGAAATGCATGAGCCGCACTGCCTCCGGGTCAAGGGCCGGTAGTCGTGAGTCCACAGACATCACGGGAGGCACCAGGGTCGAGTGAACCCAGGCAAGCACTTGCGCCGGCGTATGCACGCCGGCCACCAGGCAAACGGCGAATATCGGAATAAGGCAAGTGCGAACAAACAAGGGGACCGTCGACGGATTCCGCGCTTCGACACCCTCCCGGCTGGTCGCAGGCGCTTCGAGATGTGTGTGGGCCAGACGAATGGACAGAGCACCGGCCAGCACACAGAACGGGAGGATATTGAGGATGTTGTTCGGATGACTGCGATCCATACAGTAGCTTCCTACCGAAAGCACCATTGCCGCCGCGGCAATGAGCACCGGCACCGCAGGATCAACTCGATCCCTGATGAACAGCGCCAACGCAACGGTCGCCGGAGCGATACAGCAGATGAATACAACCCAGATGGACCCCTGCCGGTCCAGTGCCCATCCGCCGAACCCGTTCCCAAACGAGCGTACGAACTCAACGTAGGCGGCCCAATCCGGCAAATGATGTAAACCCAATAGATAAACTGCGTCAATACTACCGATCCCGATAAGCAGGAGCATCGGTGGTGTCAGTGCCAGCGCGATCATGTCCCTGCGCGCCGCGTTCAAGTGGAGCGGGCCTGTGGGCACGGAGGAACGCTGACGGCCGAGTTGCGCCCGCTGCCAGACAGCAAGATAAAATGCCGGGAGCCACGTGGCCGACGTGAAGTACGCGGATTCGAACGACCAGAACACCCCGGCGAGCCAGCAGACGCATCCCGCAACAAGCATCCGCGTTGTCTGCTGCCCACGCAGAATTCTCCGGTAATCGAGCAGGATCAGGGCGATAGCACCATAAACCCAGATGAAACGGTAGGACTCGACGCTTGGGAACATCTGCGGTCCCAGGGTGTCGATGTAGTGCGGCGCCATCACGTACACGATAGAAAGCACCAGTCCGGCGGCAAACACGCGCGACGCGAATCCCGGCTGGATCCGCTTGATAACACAGTAGAGACCGAATGCCGTACACGTCTGGCAGAATCCGGAGAGGCAATGCAGGGATGTCCAGACCGACTTGATCGGCAGCCAGGCAACGGAGAGCGTGTACAGCAGTCCATATTGCGACGGCACATCCCAGAGCAGCCAGCCTCCCTGGCGCACCATTTGCGCCGCGCCAACGCAGACGCCCCAGTGGTGAAAGGAAGCAAATTCGAACAAGCCTGCTGTCCGAAAGCTGGCAAGCAGGAAGAGAATCGCGACCGCGAAGTCCCAGAGCGCAAACGCGATCCCAAACCCAGCGAACGCCGCCGGCCCGCAGCGCACTTCAGACCCACTGCCCTTAACGAAATCGCCGGCGCGGACGACATCGTAAGAAACGCTTCGTCCGCACAGGATGCGGCTTGCAAGCAAAACAGATACCATGAGCGCCCAGCCGTAGTACGTCGACTCCGGATCGCTCGCAATGGAACTGTGAAACACGGTGAACTGATCCCACAGCTTAACGGCTGTCGTCCAGGCCGCCAACGCCGTCAACAAGAGAACAGTCGTTGAGATTCCCTGCCGAAGAGGCCGGCGAGCTTTGGCCTGATCCGCCAATGCCGTCCATGCGGACGCAATCGCCGCGGCATAGCCCGAGCGGTTCGTCCGGGGCAAGCTGTCCATCACGCCCCAAATCCCCATCAGGACGATCTCGACTACCGCGCACCCGATGCAAATCTCATTCGGCCTGCCTAACCCGTACGTGCCACAGACAAACAGGGCCTCGACAACCCCCACCCCAACCAAAAGCCGCCGCCATGCCCGTGGCCGACCGGCGGCAGAAGCTACCGCCAACCCCATGAGCATGACAGGCAGAGTGAGACATAGCACGCAGTAGGCCCGAAGCTTGAACTGTTGGTCCCGCACAGGGTCGATGTCGAGCCTGGCCGAATTCGTGTTTAGCAGCACCACAAGGACAAGACCGATAAGCGCAAGCGGTTCAACGAAGTCCATCAGGCTAAACACCTGCGCCACAGCCTTCTGGTATACGCTGTTGTTTACTGAGGATACTCTTGACATTCGCGGTAAATGGGCGTTCATGTCGCTTAGCCGATCAGTTAGGCGCTATACCAAAGCTGGACCCTCATAAGCCCGGAGGGAGGACGTGCACCCTTCAGGATTTAGCGAACCGAAGCGGTTCGTTCTCGGTGTTAACCTGTACCAACCATCCACCTTCACAATGTACTGTATCTCATACAGTTCATAGTGCGGTCGTGTCGTTCATATTTCGCCGAATTCCAGCGGTAACGGCGTCGATAACAGGTTTCAACCGGGGCCGATGGTGCGTGGACACGACCGGCGAGCTGGCAAGCGCTGCATCCCCTCGGTCGATCATGAGTTGTGGCGTGTCGCTCCGTGCACGGCGGGTTTTGGGATGCGCGGCGTGACTCCGCCCGGCGCCAGCGTCGACACTACCAAGTACAACAGGACAATTACGGCTGCCGTCACTGCGGTGATAACGCCGAATCGCACCCGATTCCAAAGCATTCGCCGGAGCGTAACTTTAGCCATCCCGACAAACCCTCGGGCCAGCGGACTCCCTTGCGCACTCGCCGAGGCAGGGTTCATGACGCGGGCGACGACCATCGACGGCAGCCCGGTGGAGAGTCCGCTCGAAGCTCCGGCAAGTCCATCTGTGAGCTGTTCTTCACTGACCTTCATGCTGCGGCGTATCACCCCGTTGGAGAGATGATGCAGTGCACTCATCGCCATGCGAGTCGTCTGGTCCGACGTCAGCCCCATATGCTCGGCAATCTCGTCTATCCCGTCGCCGCCGCAATATCTCTGCAGAAGGATGTCACGCTCCATCGGACGGAGCGCCCGGAGGGACTCGTCGAGGACGTGGTTGCGGCGCAGCGATTGGCGAAACTCATCCCCATCGTGTCCTCCTCGACCCCGGGCGGACAGTCGCTTTCGCTCCGCCGCGGTCCACTGCTCGTGCGCAATCAGTTCGGACACGAGGCATGACGTGTCGAATAGCCAGCTTGCCACGGAGCGGCTGTTCTTCTTCCTCTTAATCTTCGCCGCTGAGAAATCGAGCAAGAAGAATACAAGGCATGTAGCCTCGTTCGCCTGGGACTGGTGTCCCAGATGCCGATAACACGTGCCGTAGACCATCCGAACGTGCCGGTCCACAAGCATCGTTAATGCGGACTGGTAGTGTCTCGCGTGATATTGCTCTAGTAACTCCCAATCCGTCACCGGCGCTCCCATTGACCCGCATCGGCTCTCAACGCGGTTCCTTGTCTATTCGCATTTGCCAGCGTCCCGCCGAGCACCCCCGTCAGGGACCGACTCATGAGAATATGCTCGCAAATGGCTCCCCCGGCGGCTTCAGTGTCCCCAAGCCGCGCCGGATACCCGCCCGGAACGATTCTGAGCTATTCGCCTGACGACCTTATTCATAGGACGATGGGACCATTCAAACTGACCACGATTGTACCCGAAACCATTCCCGCGGAAGTCCGGAACCTGCCCGATCGCGCAGGCCCTCGGCCGTGCCTCGCTAATTGTCGCCGGCCCAGTCAGAGTGGAAGCTGCCCGGTTTGTCGACGCGCTCATACGTGTGCGCTCCGAAGAAATCGCGCTGAGCCTGGATCAGGTTGGCCGGTAGACGGGAACGCCGGTAGCCGTCGTAGTATGCGAGCGCCGACGAAAACGCCGGGACGGGGATGCCGACCCGGGCGGCTTCCGCAACCACCAGGCGCCAGCCATCCTGACCGCGACCGACAGCGTCGGTAAAATACGGCGCAAGTAGGAGATTTGACAGATCCGGCTGGGAGTCATAGACCTCCCTGATCCGGTCCAGGAATCGGGCACGGATAATGCAGCCTCCGCGCCAGATCGAGGCTATCGCGCCCGGGTTGAGGCTCCAGCCATTCTCGCGGGCCGCGCACAACATCTGGTCGAAACCCTGCGCGTAGGCCACCACTTTCGAGGCATACAACGCGTCACGGACCGCGTCGATGAACGCCTTTCGTTCGGTGGCCACCTGTCCGGGTACGGGCCCGGGAAGAAGCGGCTCCGCGTGCACCCGCTGGGACTTGAGAGATGATAGGCACCGCGCAAAGACGGCTTCGGTAATCGCGGTGACAGGGACGCCCAGGTCGAGGGCAGACTGCGAAGTCCACTTGCCGGTGCCTTTCTGGGCCGCCGCGTCCAGCACGCTGTCGACGAGATACCCGCCAGTGACGTCGTCTCGCCGGGCGAATATTTGCGCGGTGATCCGGATCAAGAACGAATCGAGGTCCCCCTCATTCCATCGACTGAACACGTCGAACAACTCGTCGTTTGTTAGCCCGAGACCTGTCCTGAGCAGGTCATAAGCCTCGGCAATAAGTTGCATGTCGGCATACTCGATCCCGTTATGCACCATCTTGACATAATGTCCGGAGCCACCCTGGCCAATATGGGTACAGCATGGCTCCCCGTTCACTTGAGCCGCGATTTGTGTGAGAATCGGCGCGACCATTCCATATGCCTCGCTGCTTCCGCCCGGCATCAGGCTTGGACCCTGAAGCGCCCCCTCCTCGCCACCGGAAACACCGGTTCCCAGGAAATGAAAGCCATCCCGAGCAAGCTCGCGTCCACGGCGTTCCGTATCCGCATAATGAGAATTGCCTCCGTCGATGAACAGGTCCCCCGGCGCGAGGTGCGGCTTGATCTCGGCAATCACCTCGTCCACCGGGGGGCCGGCTTTGACCATGATCATGATCGCGCGCGGGGCGGAAAGGCGGGCGAGAAAATCCTCGACACCCGTGGAGCCGGTGATCTGCCCCTCATGCCCGTAATCCCGCACAAACCGCTCCGTCTTCTCGACCGTCCGGTTGTGCACAACAATCGGAAAGCCCTTCCCAGCCACGTTTCGCGCCAGGTTCTGGCCCATCACGGCGAGTCCCGTCAATCCGAAGTGTATGTCTGTCACGCTATTTCCCTCGTCCACGGCGTTCGCGGCCGTGCCGGTCCACGATGCTGTCTCGAACCGAGCACCGCCCGCTATGATATGGATTCCTGTACCCAGTATTCGCTACTCGCACGGCCGTATCCTGCTAGTCTGTTCGGTGCAGGCCTCGCCTGACGGTTCAACGAGAATATTATGTGAACGTGCCATTGCTCTACGGTATGATTATCAACGAATCGTCATACAATAGAAGCAGTCATCCGTGAACTCTGCACGGTCCCAGGAGGTATAACATGCAAACCATGCGTCGGAATCACAATCAGGGATTTACACTGATCGAGTTGCTCGTCGTCATCGCCATCATAGCGATCATCGCCTCGATTCTGTTCCCGGCTTTCTCAAGCGCGGAACAACGGAGCCGAACGATTAGCTGCGCAACCAACATGCAACAGTTGGGGGTAGCCTTTCTTGCGTACGCCGAGGACAACGACGAGAAATTCCCAACCGGTGTCACCGGGTCGCACGGGATGGGCTGGGCAGGGCCGTTGATTATCTACTCGAAGGTGGCAGCGCTCAATCGATGCCCCGTTGACACGACGAAGCCGCCAACCGTTGTTGGTATGGCGATCAACTCCTACGGCTTTAACTCGAATCTCACGCCGGCTAACAACGTCGGGAAACAAGTCGGCCTGCCCTATCTGAATAATGCGTCGAAGACGGTTCTCTTCTTCGAAGTCTCGGGCAACACCTTCAATGTGAACAACGACGCCACTACGTTCGACAGCAACGGCATGGGTACGCCGGAGCCCGCCGGCGTCAAGTTTGAAACAGGTGCGCTCATCGGGATGGACCCGACGTTCGCTGCCACATATGTCAAGAATCTTCAGTCCGGACGGCATGCCGGCGGATCGAACTTTGCGTTCTGCGACTCCCACACGATGTGGTTGCGGCCAAACGCGGTCTCGACCGGCGGCACGGCCCAGGCAGACGACTGCTTGACCCGTGCGGCCGCCCCGGCTAGCGACCCCCTTTGCACGTCGACCACAGGCGCTGCGGGGACGTCAGTTCCCAACGATCCGAACTACGCGAACACCGCGATCGTAGGGACTTTTAGCCCCATCTAACCGTCGTCTTTCCGCATTTCACACTGGTAGCCTATCTGTAAGCCCGCCTCTTTTACCTAAAGAGGCGGGCTTTTTCATGCAAATTAAAAATGAACTGGACG
>JBKQWH010000069.1:0-23965 GCA_052139635.1 Capsulimonadaceae bacterium | reverse complement strand
TCTCGCCGGTGTCGCTGTAGTAATTCTTGCGCATAGCGACGTCGACGAAGCCGTACTTGATGTAGAGGTTGTGAGCGACCGTATTGCGCTCGCGGACTTCGAGCGAGGCGCGGCGGGCGCCAAGGCGCATTCCCTCATCAAGCAGGTCAATCAGGAGGCGCTCACCGATCTTGAGGCCACGAAACTCGGGGTCGACCGCGATCGTAGTGATGTGCGCCTCATCCATGATCGTCCACATCCCCGCATACCCGACAATTATGCCGCGGTCGGTGCGCGCGACCGTGTAGTAGGCCGAAGGATTGCCGACCTCGGTCACATAGGCGCTCGAGCTCCAGGGAAGGGAGTAGCAGCGCCGCTCGAGGCGTGAGACATGCTCGATATCCTCGATCCGCATCAACGAAATGTGGATGGGCGGGATCTCGTCGTATTCGCGAGCGGAGACCGGACTGTCGATTGTGTCTAGCATTTTCCTGGTTTGGTGCAGACCGTATTCGCCGAGACCGTCCGTCGAAGAATCCTTTCTAAAATTTCCGACCTTTCTGTGTTTCCCGTGGTCAAATCCTCTCTTCCGGGCTCACCGGGACGATCTCGTTGCCCTCGATCCAGCGCGCACCGTGCTCCGTAATCTCCTTCTTCCATATCGGAACCCTGGCTTTGAGCGAATCCATCAGCCAGCGGCAGGCGTCGTACGCCTCGGACCGGTGCGCGGAGGCGACCGCGATGATGACGCTCGTTTCGCCCGGCGTCACGAGCCCAAGTCGATGCTCGACCGCGCAGCGCACCGGCCACCGCTCCTCGGCCTCGACCGCAATGGCGAGCAATTCCCGCTCGGCAAGCGGGCGGAAGGCCGAATAGTCCAGGCCGAGAACCGCCGCACCCGCCGTGCTGTCGCGCGTGTTGCCATGAAAGGTGACCACCGCCCCGCATCCGGGCGACCTGACATGGGCGATCACCCGGCCCGCGTCGAGCATATCGGTTGTGAGGGCGACGTACGGAATACTATTATCCCCCGCTCATGGCCGGCAGAAACGCCACCTCGGCGCCATCGGCCAGTTCGTACTGCTCGTCGACGAATTCCAGATTGACCGCAACCCGGGCTCGCGGCAGCGATTCGGCCAGACGCGGAAACCGGGAGGCCAGCAGCAGGCGGCAGGCGGCCACCGTGGCGCCGCCATTCAACTCCAGTGGCAGCGACTCCGCGCCCGCCGCATCCTGAAGGCTGGCAAAAAAAAGCACATGGACGGTCATAGGATATACCGGCTCAGGTCCTCGTTCTTCACGATGTCCGCAAGCTTGTTGATCACGTAGGCGGCGTCGATCGTCACGTTTGCCGCGATGTCCTCGGGCGCATTGAACGAGATCTCGTCGAGAAGCCGTTCCATGACGGTATGCAGCCGCCGCGCCCCGATGTTCTCCATCTGCGAGTTCACCTCGGCTGCAATTCGGGCGATCTCCGCCACGGCATCGTCCGTGAATTCCAGTGTAATGCCTTCGGTTGCGAGCAGCGCCTTGTACTGATTGATCAGAGCGTTGCGCGGCTCGGTCAGGATCCTGCGGAAGTCGGCGTCGGTCAGGCTGTCCAGCTCAACACGGATCGGGAGGCGTCCCTGCAGCTCCGGGATCAAGTCCGACGGTTTGGACACATGAAACGCGCCGGCAGCGATGAACAGGACGAAATCCGTTTTCACGGGCCCCTGTTTTGTTTGCACGGTGCTGCCCTCGATGATCGGCAGGAGGTCGCGCTGCACGCCTTCCCGGGAGACATCGGGCCCGCTGCCACCGGCAGGTCCCGTCCGTCCGGCGACCTTGTCCATCTCGTCGATAAAGATGATCCCGCTTTGCTCGGCGCGCGCGATCGCGTCGCGCGTCACCTGGTCGTGGTCGATCATCTCGCGCGCCTCTTCGTCCGTGTAGTATTCGCGCGCCTCGCCGATGGTCATTCGACGCTGCCGGTGGCGCCGGGGAAGCATGGCCCCGAACATGCTCTGCACATCGGAGCCGTCCTCCATCGACCCCTGGGGGCCCATGACGTGGAGGAACGGCATCGACGAGCTTTCCTCGACCTCGATCTCAATCTCCTCCGCGTCCTTCACGCCGGATCGGACCTGTTGTCGCAGATGTTCGCGGACGCGCTTCTCCTGCTCGGTGCGCCGTCGCGTCTGTTCCTCGTCGTGGTCGTCCGGCTCGGGCGCGGGCTCGCGTGGGTGGTCCTGCGGGCGCTCCTTTCCGTCGGGCACATCGGCATTTATGGCGTGGATGTGCACTCCGGGACCGGCGTTTCCGAGTAGCTGACCCAGCGCCTGCATCACTTCTGCCGGAATCCGCGGGCCGGATGGCGGCGTAGGCGGCGATTGCGGCTGCTTGGGCGAGGCTGCCTCGGGGCGGCGTGGCTGGAGAATGTCGACGATGCGCTCGACGGCGCGCTCGGCCGCACGATCACGGACCTCCTCGGTCTTCTCACGCTCGACCATGCGAACGGACGCCTGTACAAGATCGCGTACCATCGAGTCGACATCGCGGCCCACGTAACCGACCTCGGTGAACTTGGTGGCCTCGACCTTCACGAAAGGGGCGCGCGCCAGCACTGCGAGGCGACGCGCGATCTCGGTCTTCCCCACGCCGGTCGGGCCGATCATCAGGATGTTCTTCGGGATCACTTCGTCGCGAAGGTCGTCGCCCAGCAGGCGTCGACGGTACCGGTTGCGGAGGGCGATCGCGACCGCGCGCTTGGCAGCGTGCTGCCCGACGATGTATTTATCGAGCTCGGCTACGATCTCGCGTGGTGTCAGGTCTTTCATGGGATCTTTCTAGCAGGACTCCTTCCGGAGGGCGTAATGTCCGCCCCCGTCGCTTCGCTTCGGCGCGGACTCCTTGTTATTCGCATTATACCCACCGACCGGCAACCTGGCGCGGAGGGGACTACCACTCCGGCCGAGAAAACCCGCGTCAGGTGTTCCTACCTGCATCATGGAGTTGCGTCGCCTGCCGCTCGGACAGGTGTCAAGCTCCGGATCGCAAGCGCAAGCAGACCCAGGATCGGAAGGAACAGCAGGCTGGCGCGCGGTCCGGCCTTTCCTCCGGTAAGCAGCGGTCCTCCGTGAAGCCGCGCGCGGAGCAAACATCCCTGAAGGAGAGTGTCAGCAAGATTGCCAGCCGCCATCCAGCCCGCTATCCGGCCGGGCCTCGAAAGATGTTACGGCTTCCCTGGGCGCGACCACTCTCGGATGGTAGTCTCGTTAATGTTCCCATTTAATCTCCTTGTCGGCCGATGCCGAACATGTATTCCCTGATAGTTTATCCTGTTGACTTAATAATCTTAATACGTAACTTGTTAAGATGAATTTTGTTTCGCGATGTCAATCAGTATCTTAATATATGAGGGAATCTGACGACGTGAGATACCTGCCAGCCACATGGTGGACTTGTCGGATTGCGTCGATGGATATGAGACGAACGGTCATTGACTGAGTTTCGACCAATCTTGTATAATACAGGCCAATATGCGAATTCTCATCACCGGCTCCGAAGGGATGCTTGGAAACGACGTCCGGCGACGCTTTGAGCGCGACGGACATGAGGTCATCCGGGCCGACCTGAACGGGCCCGCCGGCGAGTTCTTCCGCCTCGACATCACAGTCCCGAACAAGGTTCTCGATCTGATGACCGCGACCCGGCCGGATGTCGTGGTGCATACGGCCGCCTATACCAATGTCGACGGGTGCGAGCGCGACCCCGAAACCGCATTCCAAGTAAACGGATACGGGACCTGGACCGTGGCCTCCGCGGCGGAGGCGGTCGGGGCGGCACTGGTGGCCATTTCCACCGACTTTGTCTTCGACGGCGCTCGGTCGTCCCCGTACATAGAATTTGACCGTCCGTCGCCAACCAGCCTCTACGGCGCGTCGAAGCTCGCCGGCGAGGAAGCCGCCCTCCGTGCGTGCTCACGCACCTATGTGCTGCGGACGGCCTGGTTATACGGGATTCACGGCCGGAACTTTCCGTTCACCATCATCCAGCGCGCCCGGGAAAAGGGTTGTCTGGAAGTCGTGGCCGACCAGTTTGGAACGCCGACCTACACGCAGGACCTGGCCGACACGATCGTCGAAGTCATCCGCGATCCGCTCTACGGGATCTACCACGCGAGCAATGATGGTGCGGCGAGCTGGCTGGACTTCGCCCATGCGGTTCTCGATCGGGTGGGGCTTGCCGATGTCCCCGTGCATCCGTTGACTTCCGACGAGTGCGCCGTTAAGTTCAACACGCCGACTCGAAGGCCCCCGTACAGCGTGTTGCGCAACCAGGCGCTGGAGATGCGCTCGATCTCGACAATGCGGCCCTGGCTGGAGGCGCTCGACGCATTTATCGCCGAAGCGAAGGATGCCGGAAAGATCTGAGCACGGAAGCCGGAAGGATTGGAAGATTAAACACGGAATGCACGGAATCAGTCGGAGAAGACTTGACGTCCCGGGTGCTACTTTCACAATGCCGAGAAAGGCGAGCGAATCGCGGAAACCTCTGAATTTCCGTGCTTTGCGTGGTTAAATCCTGACTCCGAATTTCGTATGCGTCCGCATGTATTGCAGGCTACATTAAAGATAGAACCAAGAACTATGAGTGCAACAGAAAAAAAGAATTATGGCGCGAGCCTGAACGTGCCCAGCCCCGACGTCAAGGGGGACGGCGGTATCGACACCAACCCGACATCGATTCCGCAGCGCGCTAACCTGCCCAAACGAGAGCCGGGAATACTGCAGTTCTGGCGCGATAACCACGTCTACGAGCAGTCTTTGACGACCAACTGCGAGAAGGGCACGTTCATCCTGCACGACGGCCCTCCGTTCTCGAACGGGAACATCCACATCGGCCACGCCTTTAACAAGATACTGAAGGACGTCATCGTCAAGTCGCGGTCGATGCAGGGCTATTCGGCGCCGTACATCCCCGGCTGGGACAACAATGGCCTTCCCATCGAGGTCCTTGTTGCCAAAGAATTTCGTGAAAAGAAGGTCGTCCCAACCCGCACGGAACTGCGGGCCCGTTGCCGCGAAGTGGCCGCATACTGGGTCGAGAAGCAGTCCGAGCAGTTCCAGCGTCTCGGAATTGGCGGCGACTGGGCGCACCCGTACCTGACCGCGACCCCCGCCATGGCGGCGAGAGAGATCGAGGGGTTCGCCACCATGGTCGACAAAAATTACATCTACCGCGGGCTGCGTCCTGTCTACTGGTCGCTGGTCGACGAGACCGCGCTGGCCGACGCAGAGATCGAGTACGAGGACCGGGATGACCCGTCGATCCATGTCCGCTTCCCGCTTCAGGCCGATCCGGACCAGCGCTTCGATGGAGTTCCCGCGGATCGGTGCTACACGGTCATCTGGACCACCACGCCGTGGACCATCCCGGCAAATGTTGCGGTCGCCGTCGGACCCGCCATCGAGTACGTCATCGCCGCCGTCGGTGACGATCGGTACCTGGTCGCCGCGGATCGCCTCGACGCCACCATGGCGGCCGCGGGATACGCGGACTATCGTGTGGTGAGCACCTTCGCCGGCAACGAGCTTGCGGGCCTGGTGTTCCGCCATCCGCTCTTCGATCGCACTGCGCCGGTGGTGCTGGCCGGCTACGTGACGACGAGCGATGGTACCGGCGTGGTCCACACGGCGCCGGGGCAGGGCAAGGACGACTTTATCACCGGCCAGAAGTACAATTTGCCGGTCCTGCAGGTGCTGACCGGCAATGGCTACTTCAACGAGCAAGCCGGTGCGGAGTTCGCGGGCCTTCGCAAGGATGTCGGCGAGAAGAAGGTGCTGGAGCGGCTCACCGAGACCGGCGCACTGATCGCCATCGAGACCATCCGCCACTCCTACCCCCACGGCTGGAGGTCGCACGACCCGCTCGTCTTCCGGGCGACCGAGCAGTGGTTCGTGAATATCGACAGCGCCGGCCATCGCGAGCGCTGCCTGGACGAGATCGACCGGGTGAAATGGTATCCCGGAGACTCGGTGAACCGGATCAGGGCGATGGTGGCCGGCCGGCCGGACTGGTGTATCTCCCGACAGCGCCACTGGGGCATTGGTATCCCGGTGTTCTACGCTCAGCCGTCGGGGACGCCTCTTCTGACCCGCGAGAGCGTCCTCTGGGTGCGCGACCTCGTGGCGAAGGGGGGAACCGACGCCTGGTTCGAGACCGATGCCGCCGATATCATCCCGGCCGGGTTCGCCCATCCGCAAACCGGCGAGACCGAGTTCACGAAGGAGACGGACATCTTCGACGTCTGGTTCGACTCCGGCTCGACCAATCAAACCGTGCTCACCCAGTGGCCCGGGCTGTCGTACCCGTCCGACGTCTACCTCGAGGGGGGAGACCAGCACCGGGGCTGGTTTAATTCGTCGCTGATGGTCGGCGTGGCGGTGACCGGCTCCGCACCGTACCGGCAGGTCATCACGAACGGCTGGACCCTCGACGAGACCGGCAAGAAGCTCTCGAAGTCGAAATTGAACGGCGTCGCCCCAAGCGTCGTCACCGAGAAGTTCGGCGCCGACGTGCTCCGCTTGTGGGTGTGCTCGACGGACTATTTTGCCGACGTGCGGGTGGGGGACATCGTCCTCGACCAGGTCGCCACCAGCTATCGGACCCTTCGCAACACGCTGCGCTTCACGCTCGGCAACCTGACTGCGGCCGGCCCGGACGATTTCGAACCGGCGCGCGACACGGTGGCGTACGCCGACCTTCCCGAGATTGACCGCTGGGCGCTGCACCGCTTAAGCGAAGTGGTTCGCACAAGCCTCGCGGGGTACGAGGAGTACGAGTTCCAGCGCATAAGCCAGGCGGTTCTGGCCTACTGCACCACGGACCTGAGCGCGTTTTACCTGGATGTCCTCAAGGATCGTTTGTATACGTTCCGCGTCGACGCTCCGGAGCGTCGCGCTGCGCAAACGGTGCTGTACGAGATTACATCGGTGTTGACCCGGCTCCTCGCTCCGATCCTGTCCTTTACCGCCGAGGAAATCTGGCAGAAGCTGCCTGGCGCCGCCAGGCCGATCTCGGTGCTTCTCTCTCGCCTGCCGGAAGTCAAGCCTGAGCACACCGACGAGGAACTCGCCGCGCGGTGGGCGGTCATCCTCGACGTGCGTGACGAGGTCAACAAGGTCCTCGAGGGCGTCAAGAGCCGGCGCGAGTTTGCGATCACGCTCACGGTCGACGGCGGCACGTTTGCGTCCCTGATGCCGTATTTATATCAGTTGCCCTCCGTGCTCATGGTGTCGGCGGTCAGCCTTGTCTGTGGCGAAGAGCCGGGCGTGCAGGTGCGAATGGATGGTCCCGCAAGTGGTGTCAAGTGCGCCCGCTGCTGGGTCGGCGTCTCCGACGGCGGCGACGATCCCGCGGCCGACTGCGCCTCCGGCTGCCGCCGCGTCTGGCGCGTCGAGGAATCCGGCGGTGTCTCGACGGCCCGGCGGTTACTCCCCGAGTAGCGGACCAGTCACACGAGTCTGACCGGACGGACACGTCGGACGTTTTTGGCCGAGCCGCGCGAACTGGCGTATAATGGGGAGTTACATCCCTGAACCGGGAGAAACGTCATTTCGAGCTTGCGGTAGTAGTGGGTAAGAAGTGAACTTGTGAATAGAATCACGCTATATGCCATCTCGGCGCTTGTGGTCGTGGCGGACCAGGTCGCGAAGTGGGAGGCGCTGCGCAGGATCGATCCCTACCATCCGGTTGTCCTGATTCCCGGATTCTTCGACCTGACGCTGGTGCGGAATACCGGCGGCGCCTTCGGAATCCTGCGGCATTCCACCTGGTGGCTGGTCGTGGCGGCGGTTGCCGCTATCGTTGCGATCGCCGTTATGGTCCGGCGGTCAACGCAGCCGATGCCGGGACTGCTTGGAGTCGCCCTCGCACTTCCGCTTGGCGGCGCGGTCGGCAACGTCATCGACAGAGTCCGCCTGGGTCAGGTCACGGACTTCCTGCACGCACACGCGGGTTCTAATGACTTTCCCGTATTCAACGTGGCGGACAGTTGCATTTGTATCGGAGTCGGGCTGTTGATGATCTTCTACTGGTCGCGCCCGCTGCCGGAGGCCGCGGAAAGCGCAGCGGCGCGCGCTCAAGTCCTCGATGGTTCGATGGCGGAGAAAGACAGCTAACCTATGCATCCGATCTTGTTCAAAATCGGCACATTCTCCCTCCACACCTACGGCGTGGTCCTGATGGTGGCGCTTGCCGTCGCCATCTACCGCGCCTGCCGGGCCGCGGATAGGCCGCCGGTGGCCCGCGTGACCCGGGAGTCAATGCCGTATGCGGTCGAGACACGGACGATCCCGACCGAAGCGGACTCGGCTGCGACGTCGGGACGGCCGACCTCAAACGACATCCTCGACTCCAGCCTGTGGATGGTTGTTGCCGGCATCATCGGCGCCCGCGCGGTCTTCGTCGCCGAGGAATGGCCGCTGTATCGCGGACATCCGAGCACCTGGCTCGCAGTCTGGGAAGGTGGGATATCCTTTCATGGAGCGCTGCTCGGAGGGTTGCTGGCCGCTGTGGTGTACACCATTCGGCACCGGCTGGCCTTCCTTAAGCTGCTGGACGTGATCTCGCCGTCGGTGATGATCGGGTATGCGATCGGCCGCGTCGGCTGCTTCTTCAATGGCTGCTGCTACGGCGCGCCGACCAGGCTGCCGTGGGGTGTACGCTTTTATGACGACGGCCACTGGACGCCGCCGAGCCACCCGACCCAGTTGTACTCTACCATTCTCAGTCTCATCTTTTTTGCGGTCCTGGTCCGCATCGAGAGGCACAAAGCGTTCGACGGCCAGATATTTGCCTGGTACCTGATTTTCGCCGGCATCGAGCGCTTTATCATGGAGATATGGCGAGCCGGATACACGTCCGATGTGTTCGCGCTTGGCCTGACCGACGTTCAGTTTCTCTGCATCGGACTCGTGGTATGCGGCGCGGTCATGCTGCCTATCTTGCGGCGCCGGAGCGCTGCGCGCACGTCCGAACCGGCGACACTGGGGGCGACAACACCGTGACGCGCCACTTGCAAATCGACGATGAAGACGGCGATGTCCGGCTGGACCTGTTTCTGTCGGAGCAAATGCCGCAGGTCTCGCGTGCCCGGATTCAGAAACTGATAGCCTCGCATAACGTTACGATCAACGGGCAGCCGGCCAAGGCGAGCTACCGCACCCGTCCGGGGGACGAGGTTGTGGTGGAGATACCGCCGTCACGCCCGCTCACCACTGCCGCGGCGGAGCCGATTCCTCTCGATGTCATCTATGAGGACGAGGACTGCATCGTTATCAACAAGCAAAAGGGGCTGGTCGTGCATCCCGCGCCGGGCTCGGAAACGGGGACGCTCGTTAACGCTCTGCTCGCGCATTGCAAGGACCTCTCCGGAATTGGGGGGATCGAGCGACCGGGAATCGTCCATCGCCTCGACAAGGACACGTCGGGCCTGCTCGTCGTCGCCAAGAACGACCTTGCCCACGATAGCCTCTCACGCCAGATCCAGGCTCGCACGTGCGTGCGCAAGTACAACGCCCTCCTCTGGGGCCGCCTTCCTCTCAAGCATGCCGTCATCGACGCCCCCATCGCGCGCCATCCGATCGACCGCAAGCGGATGACGGTCTACGAGGAGGACGGGATGATGGGGCATCAGCACGTCCCGGGGATGAAGAAGACGGCCCGGGATGCGGTGACGGAGCTGCGCCTCCTTGAGCACCTGACCGAGTTCTCGTGGATCGAGGCCATCCTCCAGACCGGGCGCACGCACCAGATCCGAGTCCACTGCGCGTCGCTGGGGTATCCCGTGGTCGGCGACTCGACCTACGGCGGCCAGCGCAAGGTGAGCGCCGACGTCTTACGGGGGCACGCTCTGCAGTCCCTCAACCAGCGCCTCCAGAACCTGCACGGCCAGGCGCTGCATGCCCACTTCCTGAGCTTCGACCAGCCGCGCACCAAGAAGCGCCTCCAGTTCCACGCCCCGCTTCCCGACGAGATCGCCGAGCTCCTCGACCTCCTTCGCCGCATCGCCGAGGCGTTCGAGTTTTGACTGACAGGTCCGACACGTTGGACGGGTCGGACAGTGGCGCGACATGGCAGACCACGGATTACGCTCTCTACCACAGCCTGCGCCACTTACTTTCGCAAAAGGCGTCGCTGTATGCAATAATATTGAACCGTACCCCCGGCCCCGCGCGGAGCATCGACGCCGCCCGTTCGGCCGCTGATGAAAGGGAATAACAATATGCCCGCATATCGATCACGCACCACGACACATGGACGCAATATGGCCGGCGCCAGAGGCCTCTGGCGGGCTACCGGCATGACCGACGGCGACTTCGGCAAGCCGATCATCGCGATTGCGAACTCATTCACCCAGTTCGTCCCAGGACATGTTCACTTGAAGGACCTCGGTCAGCTTGTCGCCCGCGAGATCGAACGCGCGGGTGGGGTGGCGAAGGAATTCGACACGATCGCCGTCGATGACGGCATCGCGATGGGGCATGACGGCATGCTCTACAGCCTCCCGTCGAGAGACCTGATCGCGGACAGCGTCGAGTACATGGTTAACGCGCACTGTGCCGACGCGCTCGTCTGCATCTCCAACTGCGATAAGATCACACCGGGAATGCTGATGGCTTCGCTGCGGCTCAATATTCCCAGCGTGTTCGTTTCCGGCGGCCCGATGGAAGCGGGCAAGGTCAAGTGGGGCGGGGTCGACCGCGCCGTGGACCTGGTCGACGCCATGGTGGTCGCCGCCGACGATAAGGTGAGCGACGAGGACACGTTGGCCATGGAGCGCTCCGCATGCCCGACCTGTGGTTCGTGCTCGGGAATGTTTACGGCCAACTCGATGAACTGCCTGACCGAGGCGCTCGGCGTCTCGCTCCCCGGCAACGGCTCCATGCTGGCCACGCACGCCGAGCGCAAGAACCTGTTCCTGCGCGCCGGCCGCCTGATTGTCGAGATCACCAGGCGCTACTACGAGCAGGATGACCTGAGCGTGCTCCCGCGCTCAATTGCCGGCATGCAGGCGTTCGAGAACGCGATGTCCCTCGATATCGCGATGGGGGGGTCGACCAATACGGTCCTGCATCTGCTGGCCGCCGCGCATGAGGCGGGTGTCGACTTCACGATGGTCGACATCGACCGCCTGTCGCGTCAGGTGCCAAACCTGTGCAAGGTCGCCCCGTCGCGCGGCGACGTGCATATGGAGGACGTTCACCGCGCCGGCGGCGTGTACGCCATTCTGGGCGAGTTGTCCCGCGCCGGCCTCGTGCATCTCGACTCCGGCACGGTACACGCGCCGAATCTTGGCGAGGCCATCGGCCACTGGGACGTTCGCAAGACGGAAGACCCCGAAGTGAAACAATTCTACATGGCTGCTCCCGGTGGCATCCGCACGGTCGAGGCCTTCAGCCAGAACCGGCACTACGCCGAACTCGACCTCAATCGCGAGAGCGGCGTTATTCGCGACGTCGAGCACGCCTATAGCAAGGACGGCGGGCTTGCGGTTCTCTACGGCAATCTCGCGGAGGACGGCTGCATTGTCAAGACGGCCGGTGTCGACGCCGCCAACCTGGTGTTCACGGGACCGGCGGTCGTTTTCGAGAGCCAGGACGCGGCCGTGTGTGGCATTCTGGCGGGCCAGGTGACGGCCGGCGATGTGGTTGTGATCCGCTATGAGGGTCCGCGCGGCGGTCCGGGCATGCAGGAGATGCTGTACCCAACGAGCTACCTCAAGAGCAAGGGCCTGGGCAAGGTGTGCGCGCTGATCACCGATGGCCGCTTCTCCGGCGGCACGAGCGGCCTGTCGATTGGCCATGTCTCGCCCGAAGCGGCGGAAGGCGGCGCGATCGGCCTCGTCCAGGCCGGCGACACCATCCATATCGACATCCCGAACCGGTCGATCCGCCTCGATATCTCCGACGCCGACCTGGCCGCCCGCCGAGCCGCCGTCGTTGCCTGGCTTCCCGCCGCGCCCCGCGACCGCCATGTCAGCCCCGCCCTGCAAGCCTACGCCGCCATGACCACCAGCGCCTCCCGCGGGGCAGTACGCGACGTCAGCCGGATCACCGGACAGCCAAAGAGCTAACCACAATTAGCGTCAAATGGACGTGCAGGGTTTCGGGATATCAATCCCGGAACCCTGAGCACTATTTCCCTGGGTCGGGTCCAGGTCCGCCCGGTAGATACTTCCTCTCAATACGGCGGCCATTCGTCCACCTCTGCCGCCAATCCGAGGTCGGCGAGGGCCATTTCCTCTGCCGGATCAAGCTTGCTGCACTCCTCCGCCAACTGGTTCCGATGCACTTGAGCAACCTTCTCCTCGACGGCAGATTGTATCGCCTGACTACGGTCCGGGAAGACTCGAGACTGCACCAAGCGGTCCAACTGATTCAGCAATTCTTCGTCAAGTGAGATGCTTATTGTGGTTGCATTCATCGTTTAGTCATACCATCAACCGTATGGACTTGTCAAGGGCGCATTGTTGTTTACGTAGCGGTTGCCTGCTATTTTGCGTTTGCCGCTTTCAGGGCTGATACAATTCCCTCGTGACCTCTAGCCAACGCGAGTGCCGTACGGCCCGCTCTGTCCTTCGCGTTAACATTAACGCCTGCCGCTATGAGGGCTTTGACGCAATCGACGTTGCCGCGTATGACCGCGTCCATCAGCGCCGAGCGGTGGTCACTATCGGTCGCGTCTTTATTCGCCCCTCCGGCCAGTAACAATTCCACCACTTCGGTATGGACCGTAAACGCCGCATATATCAACGCGGTGCCGTGGTCGGGGAATGGTGGACGTCCTGGCAGGTTTTCCTGAGTGTCACTTGTATTCGCAGTCTCCGTCGCCTCCTTGTACGCCCCTCCGTTCAACAGCAGCTTAACGATATCGGCGTCACCATACTTTGCCGCACGGATCAACATCGGAAAGCGGGGGCACTGAACTGCTTGCGACAGTACTCACATACTCAACAACACGAGCTGCCCCGAAAAGAGTCCTTCATATGAATAGAATGGGTACTCTTTCTTGAAATCTCTTTCGATGCCTGAAGAAAATCTTCACGAACTGTGAACTGTTACGCAGGTCCGTTCGCGGAGCCACAATGGCCGACCTTCTGCTATAATATAAGAATTATGTCTGCGGGAACCAAGAACAAGCCCGATTCCGTCAAACGAAACCTGACAATTCGGAATCGAAGGGCATCGCACGAATACACGATCGACGAGGTATATGAGGCCGGGATTGTGCTGACCGGGACCGAGATAAAGTCGGTTCGGCTCGGCCTTTGCAGCCTGCAAGACTCCTTTTGTCGCGTCCAGGATCGTGAAATCTGGGCGCACAACGTTTATATCGCGCCTTACGAGCAGGGCAACCGTTATAACGTTGAGTCGCGCCGCCCGCGTAAGCTGCTGTTGCACAAGTGGCAGATCGTGCGCATGGTGACCAGGGTAAACGAGCGCGGCATGGCAATTGTCCCCACCAGGCTTTTCTTCGAGCACGGCTTCGCCAAGCTGGAAATCGGAGTCGGGAAGGGCAAGAAGCTCTGGGACAAGCGCGAAAGTATTGCGGACCATGATCGCGAGCGCGAGGCACGTCGCGAGGCGTTTTCACGCGAATGACAACGAAGGTCGTTCCTCCATGTCGCTGATCGATGCAAGAGCCTTTGACTTCTCCGGACGCCCGTCCGAGCCTTCCCAAGCTGCGTCAACCGGCGGGGAAACGCCCTCCGGCTCGAATTCCAGAGGTCGAGTCCGTCATGCGACAGTCCGAAATGAAACGGATTGCGTCATGCATGTCGGTCTGCGGTCGCCGGTGCCCTGGGTCGATGTCTTTCCGGCGGAATTCGCCCTTGCGCCGGGCACCCGGCAGCGCGTCACCGTCGAGATGGCCCCCGAGCGCAGCCGCGAGGCGCTTGTTCCGGTCGACCTATCATTCGTTGCGCAATACATCGCCGTGATCGACGGGGACGCTCCGTCCGACGTGCGCCTCAACCTGCCGGTGATTCCGCCCGCGGCAACCTGCCCCACGTGTGCGACACCGCTGCCCGAAACCGCGCGCGAATGCCGCAAATGCGGTGAGCGGATCAGGCTGTGCCGCACGTGCGCGACCCCGAATACGTGGATTGCCTCCGTATGCCGGCGCGATGCGGCCCATGTACTGAGGACTGAGGCGGACTGGATGGCGGCTCCCGGGGGAGACAGCCGGCACGCCGCGACAATGCCGGCGGCGCTCCCAACCAGCCTGTCGCGGTGCTGGTCCGCTCCTTCCTTTCCGCCCGTCCGGGTGGGCGACGCCCTCGAATGGAGCGCCCCCCTTGCCGCGTTCGGGATCGTTGTTGCGGCCGCCATCGACACCGCGGGCGGCCGGGCAAGCGTGCACGCCTTCGAGGTCGAGGGTGGGGCTCCCCTCTGGGACTGGGAGCTCCCCGACCCGCGTGGAATCTATCCGGATCGGGGCGGCCTTGCCCTGGCCTCGGATGGTCTTCTGTATGCCTCGACGCTCGGCGGGCATCTGGTCGCCCTCGACATAATCCGAGGGACGTCGCGCTGGTCAACCCTGCTGGAAGGCGCTGCCTACGGCTCCCCGGTCGTCGCCGGAGCCGCGTTGCTTGCGACGATTGGGAACACCCTTGTCTGCCTGGACCGGCAAACCGGCGCTGTAAGGAGGGTTTATGACCTGGGGGCGCGGGTTGACACCTCCGCGTGCGCCGGGGAGGGGGCGGTGTTTGCGGCGGCCGAAGACGGCACGGTGCACGCGTTCGATCTGGCGGACGGACGCCATTTGTGGGTTACGAACCTCGATGCTCCCTTCGATGCGGCGCCGGTCCTGCGCGACGGTGTCGTGTACGCGTCGACCATGGAAGGGACCGTCGCCGCGCTCAGTGCGGGTGACGGGGCCGTCCGATGGCGAACGCGCGCGAGTTCCCGTCCGATTGCCGTCTCTCCCGCAGTCTCGTCCGACGGCCTGCTCTTCGTTGCGGCCGACGACGGCAATATCCACATCATCGCCGCATCCACCGGCAACCTGGTGCGAAGCCGCCGCGTCTCCTCGGCCCCCCTGCGCACGTCCGCGGTTTGCAGCGGCTCGACTGTCTTTATCGGCGCGGATGATGGGAATATCTACGCCCTCGACGCCGACTATGCGGTCCGCCTGGCCTACGAGACCACCCCCGGCGCCCGAATCGCCTCCGCTGGCCTTGCCCTTTACGGGGACCGGCTTATCTTTACCGCCACGAACGGCCTGTTGTACGTCCTGAGGGCACGGGAATAACGATGCTGGTGAAGCTGCGGGTGCCATTCTCCGGATGAGCATGTCTGCCCTGCTCCCGACCTGGCGCGAAGAAATTATTCGCAGCGAACCGTCGGATGCGCGGGATTGGAAGACTGCTAGTCGAGACCGCATTATGATCTACATTACGGAACTTGTCCTCAATACGCGGTCGCGCCAGGTTCAGGCCGAATTGCGCGACGCAAGCGAGATGCACCGGACACTCGCATACGGCATGGGCGACGCGGCGGCCGCATACGACGGGGTACGGTGCCTCTTCCGAGTGGAGGAGGTCGACAACGGCGGTGGGCTGCCGGTGCTCGTGCAGAGCGCGGTCGTGCCAGACTGGACGCACCTCGACACCCTCGACCGGTACCTGCTGCGGGCGCCGCTTGTGCGTGAGTTTAAGCTCCGGCTGGCTGTGGGGCAACGGCTTGCATTTCGGCTTGTTGCCAACCCGACCATCAAGCGGGACGGCAGGCGCCAGAACCTCACCGATCAGGACGACGTGCTCGGATGGCTCGGCCGCAAGGCCGAAAGCGCAGGATTCTCCATCGTGAGTGTGAATGCCCATCCGGTCGCGAAGGTGTGCTACCGGCGTCGCCCTTCCGAGGCCCCCGCCGTGCTATCGAGGGTCCGCTTCGACGGTCTCCTCGTTGTCCGTGACCCGGATCTCCTCGCGGAGGCCATACGGTCTGGTGTGGGGTCGTCCAAGGGATTTGGCTTCGGCCTGCTCTCGATTGGAATGGGATAGGATCTCGTTGCTCGTGAGTCCAGTTTTGTGGCGACCACGACTGATCCTATCGTGGGACAGGCGTCCCTGCCTGTCCGATCTTCTCCCGGTCCATTGCGTCCATATGTCCATTCTCTTCACGGGCGATCGCCCGTGAAACCTCGTCGATGCTGAAACCCGACTCGCCCGCGTCCAGTTCGCCGCTATCGCGTCCGATGGTGAGAGCGGTCCGCGCCGTTTCCAACTCGTGCAATTCGGTTTTTGAGGCCGTACTCTTGGTCCCCACCGCGCAGGCGATCGCGCCCACGGCAAGTGTGGCCCCCGTTCGGACCCGCGCATTACGGTCCTTGAGGGCATCGACCAGGTTGGGCAAGGCCGAAGCGGCGCCGGTTCCGATTTGTCCAAGCGAAATTGCCGCGTCGCGCCGAACTTGCGGGGAGGGATCCGCGAGGGCTCTCGCAAGCGAACGCGCACAGGAAGCAGCCGGCGGGCCAATCTCGCCGAGGGAGAAGGCCGCGGCGCCGCGAACCACCGGCCTGGCATCCGTGAGTGCGGCCGCTAATGCGGTCGCGGCGGGGGCGGCTGGCGGGCCCATTTGACCCAGAGCGTTTGCGGCGCACCGGCGAACGCGAGCATCGGGATCGTGGAGAGCAGTCTCCAGAGTCGGTAAGGCGGCCGTCCCAATTCGCACAAGGGCGCCGGCAGCGAAATCCGTTACGCCGACATCCACTCCCTTGATGGCGTCCCCTAACGCGGACACGGCGGGCGCGGCCGGCGGACCAATGCGGCCCAGGGCCCCGGCCGCGTCGATGCGAATACGCGGATCGGGGTCCTTGAGGGCGCGGATAAGGTCCGGAATGTCGGATACGGTCGGCGCCGACTTCATCCAATGGGCACGCGCGCGCGTCCGCAGAAGTGTCGTAAGTTGCGTGTGGAAGAGGAGCAGCGCAGCCGACGGGGCGGACAGAAGGCAGACCAGACCGGCGATGGTTCGATTCTTATCGCGCATGGGTCGTCAACTCCTCCGGTCAATGGCAGCCGCATTCCACCCTCACAGTGTACCACAGCGTGAAGATGTCAGGCGTCCAGTGGCCACCGACGGGGTGCCGCCTCGATATCTACGGAGACCACTTATTTATAGTCTGTCCTCATAAATGTTCTCGGGGTCGAGGGCGGAGTCCGGCAGGATCGTGCCGCTCTCCAACTCGCGTCTGGCATATGCGCGGCTCCGGTAGGGATGCAGGATTGGCACAGCGTTTTCGACGCAACAATCGAGGTCTGCGAGGTGATGTCTATTGTGAGGTACGTGGCTGCCTCTTTCGTGATACGGCTTCGCTCTCCAGGACCGGTTTCTCGGGCAGGTCCGCGATGAAGTCTGCGATGCGCGGCCACACTGCCTGAATGGCCATTTGTTTCAGGCAGCGAGTATCGCCATGGATGCAGGGTGGGTTGGCGCCGACGGTGCGAGTGGTCCAGCAGGGGGTGCAGTCGAGGTCGGTGCGGCGGATGATCAAGTGGGGGCCGGGTTCGCCGCGGCGAAGGCAGTCGTTGTAGGGGGCGGTGCGGCGGTCGTCGGTGGGACCGTAAAAGGCGATGCACCGTTTGCCGAGTGCGGCGCTGATGTGCATCAGCCCGGAATCGTTTCCGACATAGAACCTGGCCGGCACGATCAGCCCGGCAAGTTCTGTCAGGCTGTTCGAATCGTAGGTAAGGACTGCGTCGGGACCCAGCGCACGGATCTCATCGCGCAGCCCGGCTTCTTCCGGGCCGCCGATCAGCACGCATTTCAAGCCGAAGTCCGCATGCGCCCGCCGGATGAAGCCCGCAAACTCACGCGGCGGCAGGCGCTTCTCGCTCATGCCGCGCTCCGCGCTCGACCCCGGGTGACAGACGAAATACCGCTCCGAGGCGAGCTCCGCGGCACGAGGATGGTCCGGCCGGAACGGGAACAGCGGCGTGCGCGGTCCTTGCGGGCGCTCGCCGAGCAGCGTCTCCACAAGGTCGGCATTCTGGTCCGTATCGTGCGCATCCCAGTTCACGGGGGCAGTGGCATGCTGAATGCGACGCGGCAGTTTGGAGTGCGGATAATCGAACCCAACCCGGCATTTCGCGCCAACGAGGAAGGCGAACACAGCAAACTTCCAGTCACCGCTCGGAAAGAGGGACAACGAGCAGGCGAATCGCTCCGCCCGCAGCGCGGCGAGCGCCCGCGGAAGCTGCGCCGGGCCTCCGCGGTCCGGGTCAAAGCGATGCACGCGCCCAAAGTATCCTGTCGCCTCGGCCATCCGCGCAATTCCCGGCTTGAGCGCAAGCAAGTGCACCTGCTGCGCACCGAGCGCGGCGCTCAGATGAGCCAGCGAAGGCGTTGCCATCACGAAGTTGCCCAGGCCGATCGGGCAGAGCACCAGGGTCTTCCGGCGCGACCCGCCGGCAAACAATCCGTTGAGGGAACCGTCCAAGGTTAACAAACTCTCCTCTTTCGAGCCGTTCTTGCGGCGCTTGCCGGCCGGCCGTTTCTGCTATAATGTTCAATCCGGCGGTCTGGATCGAGAATGTCTCGATTCCGAGGCCGCTGTCCAATGGGGGACGACCATGGCGGACTATAACAAGATAGGCCTGTTCACGCTGCGCGAGGGCAGGGTGCTGCTGTGCCGCAAACATTCGCTGCAATCGAAGCTGATTCTACCCGGCGGATGCCTGGAGGCGGGCGAAACGGCGTTGGAATGCCTGCAACGTGAGATTCGCGAGGAACTGGGCGACGTCACACTCGGCGGGGTCGAGTACATCGGCGCCTACGAGGACCGGGCCGCGTCCGATGATCCGTCGAGTGTCAAGACCGTCCGTATCGAGTTGTACCGGGGCGACCTGACCGGCGAACCGGCCCCGTGCAGGGAGATCGCCGAACTGGTATGGGTCGACGTCGACCGGTGGGCCGACCCGGAGTCCGGGCTCTCGCAAATTTTGATCTCGAAGATATTCCCGGACCTTGCGGCCCGCGGATTTCTCGGCGTATAATTGGCGTCACGTAAAAGAAGAAAGGAATGTTAACCACGGAAAGCGTCCCTTTCCGTTTCTTCCGTGGTAAAGAATTCCTAATCCTGTTCTGAGGTCTCTCGATGAGCGACATTGAGCTGCTTGCGCCGGCCAAAAACAAGGAATGCGGCATCGCCGCCATCGACTGCGGGGCCGATGCCGTCTATATCGGCGCCCCCAGTTTCGGGGCGCGCTCGGCCGCCGGCAACGACCTGGACGACCTTGCCGAGCTTGTCGAGTATGCGCACCGGTACTGGGCCAGTGTCCACGTGCCCGTCAACACCATCCTGTACGACCACGAGATCGACGACGCCGTTCGCTTGATCCACGACCTGCACCAGATCGGCGTCGACGGCGTCATTATCCAGGATGTCGGCCTGCTCGAGTGCGACCTGCCGCCAATCCGGATCTTCGCCAGCACGCAGATGCACAACGAGAGCCCGGAGAAGGTGAAATTCCTCGAAGCGGTTGGGATCGAACGAGTCATCCTGGCCCGCGAGCTCGACCTTGCGCGGATCAAACAGGTTCGCGCCGCCACGACCGTGGATATCGAGGTGTTCGTCCACGGCGCCATCTGTGTCAGCTACAGCGGCCGCTGCTATATGAGCTACGCGCAGGGCGGGCGCAGCGCGAACCGGGGCGCGTGCGCCCAGCCGTGCCGCAAGCCGTACAAGCTGGTCGACGGCACCGGGGCAACGATTGCGAGGAACAAGCATCTGCTTTCGCCGCAGGATCTGAACCTGTCTGAAAGCCTCGGCGAGCTTGTCGACGCCGGCGTGACGTCATTCAAGATCGAGGGCCGCCTCAAGGAGCGCGACTACGTGATGAACATCGTCACGCACTACCGCGCGAAGCTGGACGAGGTTCTGGCGGCGCGCGGGCTGCGCAAGGCGTCGTCGGGCATCGTCCACACGGACATCGTGCCCGATCCGGACAAGACATTCCAGCGCGGCTACTCGACCTACTTTCTGCATGGCCGCGACAGCCACATCGGCACGATGGACACGCCTAAGATGACCGGCGAGCGCCTGGGTCGAATCACCGCGCTCGGGCCGGGATCGTTCACCCTCGACACGAACGTCGACGTACACCGCGGCGATGGGCTCTGTTTCTATGACAGGAGCGGCATTCTACAGGGGACGCTCGTCAATGATGCGCGTCCGGCCGGTATGCCGGAGGGCCTCATCTCGATCGACACCGGCCGCCGCGCCCCACGCGGAGGACCGGCTCCGGGTGCCATGCTCATAGCCCTGGATGAGCATGCCGCCGCCAGCCCGGCCGCATGGACGGTCGTGCCGGCTCGAATGGATGGTCTGTTCGCCGGCGCCGATGTCTACCGGAACCACGACCATGCCTTCCTGGAAATGCTCAAGAAGGCCCGCGCGGATCGCAGGATTTCCGTGACGCTGACACTGGATGAGACCGATTCCGGCGTGCGGCTGACCGCTCGTGACGAGGACGGCGTCGAGGCCATGCATGACCTGCCCTGCGAGAAGGCGTCTGCCGACAAGCCCGAGCAGGCCGACGCAAACGTCCGCCGCCAGCTCGGAAAGTCGGGAGATACCGAGTTCGCGGTGAGCGGAGTCGACGTCAACCTCGCGCGCCCGCTTTTCTTCCCCGTGGCGATCCTGAACGGCCTCCGCCGCGGCGCCCTTGCCGCCTTACGCGCGCAGCGCCTTCGGACCCATGCCGGCTTCGATCGCGTCATCATCCCAAATGATGCGCCCTATCCCGAGTCCGAGCTGTCCTACGAAGCCAACGTCCTGAATGCGAAGGCCCGCGCCTTCTACGCGCGCCATGGCGTCACCGCCATCGAGCCCGCCGCCGAATCCGGCCTGGACCTGCGCGGCAAGCGCGTCATGACCACTCGCTACTGCGTCAAGTACGAGATGGACGCCTGTAAGCGCTTCAAGCGCGACGCCGTCCCCCTCGTCGAGCCGCTGATGCTCGTCGACGACGCCGGCGAACGCCTCAACCTCCGCTTCGACTGTCGCAACTGTTGCATGGAAGTCTGGCTGCCGGAGGGATAATCGGGAGTTTGAACGATGACGGACCCCGCACCCGACACGAATGGCATTGTGAGATACGTTCGCCGCAAGTTCGGTGACACGTTAGCGCAACAGTGCGAATCGGATGGTTTCTTCCTGGGCTGGTCGAGGGACGAGAACGACCGGGGAATTGCCGCTCCGAACAAGTGGGATATCGTTGCTGCATGCCCGGAATGCAACAGGATGTGTATCTGCACGCTTGGATTGGACCAATTTACTGAGGAGAAAACTCGCCGCCGGTCCCAAATACGTGCTCTGCTGGGGCTTTCCCATCAATGCCCGCATGTCCGGTGGTGGGGTTGGAGGGTTGACCCTTACGTACCTGCGTCCGATGTGCAGTTGGCATTGTTGTGGCGTGAAATCGGGATCGGTCGTTACGACGGCTGGGCGTTTCGGACGGCTCATCAGCTTGTCGAGCAACTCGCGGAGGAGGGCCTTTGCGAAACATTATCGGTCCACGTCGAGGTAGAGGACGTCGTATACAATTTCCACTTCGAGATATGTCGGCACAACCTAGGCTGAAGGCCGGGTGCCCCGTTCGATTCCATCGTGGGACAGGCCGCCGTGCCTGTCTTCCTCCTTGTCCATCGCGTCCATTGTCCAAACATCTTGTCGGTCTGAGGCGGAGCCTCACCAGCTTCTATAAGTCAGCGCCGCATTCGGGGCAGAACAAGAAGGAGCTGTAACGAACGGTGGACATACAGCGCGGGCACTTGCGAGCGGAATCCGTTACGTCCGCGGGACCGGGCTCCTGGCGAGGCTTTGTGATTGGCTTTGGTGCTCGCCGCGGATAGTTTCCGTCGAGGATCGCCTTCCACTGGTCGCTCTTGGACCATGCCTCCGCCTCGAGCGCGCGAACGGCCGGGAACGGGTGCGTGGCGGTGATGGAGCGGCCCATGTTATAGAGCTGGTTGATGAAGTCCTTGCCAAGCTCCTCGTATTCGCGACCCTGATCGAGGAACGCCTGGCGATCCATCTGGGCGAAGAGCCGCCGGCTTCCGCCCGCGAGCTTCATCAGGGAATTGAGGACCGCATCGGGATCTTGAGAGACGAGAAGCGCGGCGCGGTCCGCGGTCAGCTCGCTCTGGCGATACCAGTGGAAGAACGCAGCAAACACGCCCATGCCAACCCCTCGACCTAGGCCGAGCGTGCGGCCGCCGACAAGCTGGAACAGATGAGCCAGAAACTGCGCGATCTGCCGGTACATGACGTGGCCCGACTTGACATGGCCCAGTTCATGGCCGAGGAGGACCCGCCACTCGTCCTCATCGAGGAGCTCGAGCATCCCGGAGTTGAGGACGATGACCGGGGAGTCGACCCCGAATGTACATGCATTGGCGATCGGATTCTGGTCGACATACAACCCTGGCGCGGGCATATCCAGGATCTCGCAGCTCTCTGCCAGCATAGCATGGAGGGTGGGGAACTGCCGCGGGCTCACGCACACGGTATCGGAGAGGCAATAGAGTTTTGCCGCGCGGTCGTTGGTAAACTCGTTGAATTTGCGAAAGGCCCAATCCAGCCCGGGCGCGGCCCGAAGCGCCTGCAAAGCCGATCGGTCGGTCGGATGCTCGAACGCCTCCGACGAGAGTCCCGGAAAGCGCCGCCGATGTGTGTTGTCCGACATCTGGTTGTCCTTTCGTGCCCCTTGAGGATAATACCACCTCACCGATCCGTTTGCGCCACGTCTGACCGTATTGTGCGACAGGCGTCTGTTATATGTTATACTCTGTTCCGGCGCGTGGGCAAAGCAGCCTGATTGTTCGCGTTTTAAGTCCTCCAATCGGCCCATTTTGCTCTGCTCAACCTGTGGACTGGCGCAAAAGGCCCGTGTCATCAGGTACAATCCAGGCGCGCATGATGGGTAATGGCATTGTGTCTAGCCTCCATCGGAGGACGGCCTTTATCCTGGGGCTGGTTTGCCTGTGGATAAGTACCGCGGGCATGCTGCACCATGACGCCGACGACCTCCTGGGTCTTCTTGCGTCCCAAGCCGCTCATGCATCCTATGGGCATGCCGGTCCGATTGCTCCCGAAGGCACATGCGCTGCCTGCGAATGGGGACAGACCGTTGGCTCAAGCCATGCTCCGTCTGTCTTCGTGGTGACGCTGCCGGCGCTGATGGCCCTTGTCTATCGGCAGCGGATCGACGGCCCGACATTCCAATGCCACTCTGACGTAGCATGGCGTCGACCAGCGTGGTCTTGCCGTGATCAACGTGGGCAATGATGGCGATGTTGCGAATACTCGGATTCAGGTTGAAAACTCCTCGGGACCGCAGATTGGGGCTTAGTACTACTTTACTATGGCGGCGGGTTCGCGGGCAGTCGGTCAAATTCAATATTGTCATCCTGAGCGAAGCGAGAGACCTGATTTCTTCTCCGCAACAAAACAGCAGATCCTTCCCCTTCGGCTGCGCTCAGGGTCAGGATGACAATTCAGAATTGAGCGCTCGTGATCAGGCACGCCGGCGGCGATTGCGGCGTTGCGGCTGCTTCGCGAGACGGACGTGGAATCCCACCCTTTTCGCAAAGTACGCGAAAAGGATGGGGCACCCTTTGTGTTGCTTATGACGGCGAGATCAAAAGCTTGAGCCCCCCGCTGTTCAATCCGGCGGCGACTGTTCGCAGAGCCGAGAGACGGTCGGCAATAATTCGCTGGGGGACTCGGTTTTGGGGACAACGGCATCGACCAGTTGGCGGGTCTCCTCGGGGATGTCGCTGCCGGAAAACATGACTACGGGAGTGTCGGGCCGGAGACGCCGTATTTCCGAAGCGAGTTGGTGGCCGTTCATTTCGGGCATTTGGTAATCGAGAAGTATAGCGTCAAAGCTGAAGATAGTCGCCAGTCTCAGGCCTCGTCGCGCAGACACTTC
>JBKQWH010000068.1:0-15470 GCA_052139635.1 Capsulimonadaceae bacterium | reverse complement strand
CCTGGACCACCACGGTGAACACCACCCTGCTCACCTCCCCGATCCCGCCGATTGGCGTAGTCCAGGAGGATCGTGAGGGGACGTTCACGTATACGATCACCGGCCGGACCGCGAACAGCGTCCACTCCGTGACCATGTACTTCGTGGAGCAGTACTTCGGCGCCGCCGGCGACCGTGTCTTCAGCGTCGCCTGCAACGGCACGACAGTCATCACCAACCTCGACGTCTACAAGACGGCGGGGGCGGATTACAAGGCCATTCAGGAGACCTTCAGCGGCACGGCGACCAGCTCCGGACAACTCGTCTTCAGCTTCACCGCCAGTGTCGACCAGGCCAAGTGCAGCGGCATTGCCGTCTACTAGGAATTAGGGCCGGGGACTTAGGACCTCGGACCTGGGAATAAACCAGAACGCGCCCCTCTTCCATCCTGGAGGAGGGGCGCGTTCTTCGGAACAAGGGTGCCATTTCGGCAGCCGGATAGGCCGGACTCCTTGCGGAGGGCGTAATGTCCGTCCCCGTCGCTTCGCTCCGGCGCGGACTCCGGAATTCGGTTCGGGTGCCACGCCGGCTGCCCGGAGCGGGCGTGTCTCACGCCGGCGTCGAATTCGTAGGGGCTCGAGTAGGGCGCAAGCGGTGCTAACGATTTCGATGTTGTGATTGCGCGCCCGCCGAATTCCGATAGCCATCGATTAGCACTCAGATAAGCGACGCTTGGCATGACGCTGGTTATTAATCATTCCATCATTTCATAATCTACATCACAGTTCAAGACAAGCCGTTTTGCTAGTCCGCCCGGCGGGTACAAACTAAGAAGAGCCA
Source organism: Capsulimonadaceae bacterium (assembly GCA_052139635.1). Taxonomy (GTDB): domain Bacteria; phylum Armatimonadota; class Armatimonadia; order Armatimonadales; family Capsulimonadaceae; genus JBKQWH01. The sequence goes on along the minus strand of JBKQWH010000068.1, from coordinate 14,651 downwards.
CGACTTGTCCGGGAGGTAGAACGATGTCATTGAGCATGGTGACGCAGCAGCGATTTGCGCCGGAGTGGGACTCGACGGAAAGGTCCGAAAACGATCCTGACATTCACAACAACCAGGACACCGACCGCGAGCGAGATCCGGAGATCGGGGCGGCCTTCGGGATACTCGGCGGCAGCCTCGTCGGTGCGGTTGCCGGAGGGCCGGCGGGGGCCGTGATCGGCGCGATCGCCGGAGGTGTGGCGTCGGGCCTTGGTGTCGGCGCAGTCGATCACTTTGACCGCGAGGCCGAGAAAACGAAGGCGCATTACGACGGCAGAGCGGCCACGTTCGTGTACCGCGACGCACCCGAGGTCACGAGGAGCGTCGACCCTCCTCCGCCGGCCCGGGACATCTCTGCCTCTCGACAGAGGTCCATCTTGAGCGGTGATGCCCTCGCGGCGGCAACGATCTTCGCTCTGGAGGGGTTCGATGACGCGCGCTCGGTTGTAGTTGCCGGGACCTTCAACAACTGGTCCACGCGGAAGGATCAACTCGTGCGACACTTCGATCATTGGGTCACAATGGTCAACCTCGACCCGGGCATATATGCCTACAAGTACGTGGTCGACGGCGTCTGGATGCTCGATCCCGCCAACAACGTGACGGCAACCGACTCCCGTGGGTGCGTGAACTCCGTTCGCATGGTCGGCGGGACGACGGAATGACCGGCGCTTCGGCCCGCGCTACTCGGGCTCGGCCGTGCCTTCGAGGATGAGATCGCGGGTCGCAGGATAGCGTGCGTACCACAGTTCCAGGGCGTCGTGGAGATGGCGGGCGTAGCGGTAGTGTGCGCCCGCGCCCGTGCGCAGTTCGGCTTCGTAGATGAACTTGTCGGCGGTTGTGACGTGCTCGAAGGAGAACTGGGTGCCGAGAAGGGTATCGTAGACATAGCTCGGATCGCCGCCGGCCAGGGCCTGGCGGGCGGTGCTGGTGGCGGCCCGGCCGGTGGCGGCGAGCTGATGAAGGCGGGGCGGAGCCGAAAGACGGTCGATTTCGCCGGCCGCGGCGTAGAAACCAACCGGAACGAACGGGCAGTGCTTCGAGCCTGTCCGGTGCCGGTTCAGGTCACGCACCTCCGCGAGTGCGATGGCCGTCCAGCCGAAGCGCACCGCCGTCATTTGCAGGCTCGGGCCGATCCACGCGTAGCGGTTGTCGTGGCCGGCGAGGTCGCCGGCATAGAACGAAGGATCGTCGTCGAGGACGGCCAGATGGGCGTTCGGGGCCTCTTCGGCACAGGCCCACGGGCCGCAGGCCGCAGCCGCCTGCGCGCGGGCGAACTCGGACGTCAGGCCCGCGCGGATCGACTCCTTCAACGTCGCATGGCGCAGCATCCGCGGGGCGGCGAGCGCGAGCTCGTCGCGGAGGCGCGCGCCGAGCGTTTGCGCCTCCGGCAGCGAGTGCGAGATCAGATACTGGCAAAGCTGAGCCCAGCCGCGCGCCGACATGATCATCATGACATTCGTGGCGGTCGCGGCCGGGATGTAATAGCGCGCGCGGTCGAAGGCGAAGTTCCGGCGCATCCGAGCTTCCTGCTTCCGAGCGCGCTCGCTGGAATCGGAGACGACCGAAGGAGGGATACGGACCGAATCGGGCTGCGCTCGGGCCACATCTTCCCACAACGCAAGCGCCTCGCGATAAGCGTCGAACGATGCGGCCATTCGACCATTCCAGGCCGCAATCTCCCCGGGGGGAATTCCGAGATCCGCGGGCGGGACAAGGTCCTCGGGCGACATCTTCAAATACCGGGTCGACGACTCCTGACCGCCTGCCGTGGGGCAAACCGACCAGAGATAGTAGGCGAGCCAGATCGAGATGCCGTCGATGAAGATCGCGACCGGGACCATGTCGGCAATCGACTGATGCCCGTAATCGATCATCTTGAAGATGGCATCGACCGATTTGTCGAGGTTGGCCGGGTCGACCCGGCTCAGGATCGCCTCGAGGCCGTCGTTGTTGCGCGAGTAGCGCGCTCCGCTGGCCGCCAGCAACTCCGGGGTGAGGGCAGGCCGGCCGGCCGCACAGGAGGCTTCCGACGGCCGAATGGCTACCTGGGTAACGTTCATAGCGAGATTCCTTGAGTCACGACTCTCGTTGTTCGTGATTCAAGCTAGTGCCGGCCGCGACGGATCCTATCGTGGGACAGGCCTCCGTGCCTGTCTTCCTCCTTGTCCACCGCGTCCGTTTGTCCATACATCCTGTTGGCCCGAAATCCTATGGTTCCTTGTTTAATACTTCGGCACTGTCGGATCGACATCGTTCGACCACGCCGTGATCCCGCCGGTGAGGTTCCGCAGCTTGCGGAAGCCGAGTTGCTTGAGCTGGTTCAGCGCCTTCGCCGAGCGTCCGCCCATCTTGCAGTGCAGGACGATCTCGTCGGCGGTATCCAGCTCGTGCGCCCGCGCGACCACTGTCGCAAGCGGAATAAGACGGGAACCCGGAATCTTGGCAATGGCATACTCGTGCGGCTCGCGCACGTCGACCAGGACGAACTCGTCGCCGCGGTCCATCTTCTCTTTCAGCTCCGCCGCTGTGATCTCTTCGCTGACTTCCACCTCTTCGCTCACCTCATTTCCGCGTCCAATATTGCAAAACTCCTCGTAGTCGATCAGTTCCGTGATGGTCGGGTTCGCGCCACACACGGGGCATTCGGGGTTCTTACGGACCTTCAACTCGCGGAACTGCATCTTGAGCGCGTTGAAGGTGAGCAGGCGTCCGATCAGCGGCTGACCCTCGCCCAGGATGAGCTTGACCGTCTCGATCGCCTGGATGACGCCGATGATGCCGGGCAGCACGCCAAGAACTCCCCCTTCGGCGCAGCTCGGCACAAGGCCGGGAGGCGGCGGCTCCGGATACAGACACCGGTAGCAGGGGCCGTCGGCCGCATAAAACACGCTGGCCAGTCCCTCGAACCGGAAGATCGAGCCGTAGGCGTTCGGCTTGTTGAGCAGCACGCATGCGTCGTTGACCAGGTAACGGGTGGCGAAGTTGTCGGTGCCGTCGGCGATGATATCGTAGCCTCTGAGGATATCGAGGGCATTTTCCGATGTCAGCATCGTCGGGTGCTTGACGATGTGGATGTTCGGATTGATCTCCTTCAAAGTTCGCTCGGCGCTTTCAATCTTGAGCGTGCCGATGCTGCTCTCGCGGTGGACGATCTGGCGCTGCAGGTTGGTGACATCGACCGTGTCGAAGTCGACCAGGCCCAGTGTCCCCACTCCGGCCGCAGCGAGGTACATCGTGAGCGGGGCGCCCAGGCCCCCCGTGCCGATGCACAGGACCTTTGCGGCCTTGAGCCGCTTCTGGCCCTCGAGGGTGACCTCGGGCATGATCAGATGGCGCGAGTAGCGCAGGATCTCATCATTGCTGAAGCGAACAGTCGATGGGTCGGCGCCCAGCTTGAAGGACGGAGCTCCGCCATACCCGACCGCGTCGATACCGCCCGCAATACTTGGCACGATCGTCAGAATGTCGTCGTCCTTCACCTGCGTGTCGCCGCCGTCGAGATAACGGGTGTCGTCGTCGTTGACATACACGTTGACATAATTCCGCAGCTTTCCATCGTCGGAGAAGAGGTGTTTGCGGAGGTCGGGATACTGCGCGCCAAGCTGCGCAAGCGCCTGGTCAACCGTTCCCGCCGTGGATTCTATCTCTTCCTGATTGCCGGCATACCGCTGCATTGGGGTTGGTATTACTATCTTCACGGGCATCGGTGGCTATTCTCCTCGCGTTATGATCGCATCTTCGTCAAATCCTGCGCCGTCCGGGGTCATGTTCCAGGTCCGAATCTCGGCGGCACAGCCGTCTCGGACGGAGACAATGAGGTAACAATACCACGGACAGGCATGTTCCCGGTCGTACTCCGACGGCACTGCGGCCACGTCGGGGTGGCTGTGGTAGATTCCCACCACGCCCAGGCCTTCCGCGTGCGCAGCCCGGTCGACTGCGTAGAGCTGCTTCGGGTCGACCGCGTACCGGTTGTTCGGGGAGTCGTCGCGCGTGTTCGCGGCTCGTTCGATCTGCACGACCTCAATTCGATCCGCGGTTGCCCGTCCGATCAGGAACCCGCAGCATTCGTGCGGGTATGTCTCCTCGCCGTGCACGCCGATCTCGTCAAGCTGCTCTGTTGTCAGGGAAAGCGGCATCGTCTTTTATGATTCGTTGAGTGGCAATAGTATACGCCCGCGTGTCAAGACACGGAGAATTCCGGATTCTTCGACGGGATATGTTCGGTAACTCGATCCAGCAAATCCTGCTTATTCTGTCAAATAAAAGTGTCCTCAGATGGCATCTGGCGTACAACGCCCCGCTAAATCTGCGGCACAATCTCGGCGACGTCGGCCTCCCAGAAGCGCTCGGAAAGATAACGATCGGCGCCGTCGCAGAGGATGGTGACGACCACACTTCCGGGCGGCGCGGTCCGGGCGACCTCGACGGCGGTGTGCACGTTGCCGCCGGCGGAGATACCCACTCGCAGGCCTTCCGTGCGTGCGAGGTTCTTGACCATCGTATAGGCGTCCTCGGTGCGGCACTCAAGGTTGTAATCGGCCACCTGCGAGTCGTAGATCGCCGGCACGAGGGCGGTTTCGAGGTGCTTGAGGCCCTCGAGGCCGTTGAACGGCGAATCCGGCTGCATCGAGATCAGAGTGATGCCCGGCCGTGCATCGCGCAGGTAGCGGCCCACTCCCATCATCGTGCCGGTGGTGCCCATCCCCGCCACGAAATGGCTGACCCGTCCCTGTGTCTGCTCGAGGATCTCCGGCCCGGTCGACTGATAGTGGGCCTGCCAGTTCGCATCATTGCTGTACTGGTCGGGATAAAAGTATGTATCCGGGTCATCCGCAACCATCTGTCTGGCCAGGCGAATCGCGCCGTCGGTCTGCTCAGCCGGGCTGGTCAGGATCAATTCGACCCCGTAGGAGCGGAGGATCTTCTTGCGCTCGGGCGACGCGTTCTTCGGCAGGCACAGACGCACTTTGTATCCGCGCGCGGCGCCGATCATGCCGTAGGCGATCCCCGTATTGCCGGAGGTGGCGTCGATAATGATCTTGCCCGGCGTGAGGCGGCCGCTGCGCTCGCCTTCCAGGATCATGTTCAGCGCCGGCCGGTCCTTCACGGAGCCGCCCGGGTTATAGAACTCGGCCTTCGCGTAGATCTCGACCCCGGAACCCGGCGCTTCGACCGATCGAAGGCGGATCAGCGGCGTGTTGCCGATGAGGTCTTCCACATTGGTCGCGACGATTCCTGCCATAAAAACCCTTCCAAAACTTGACAATCGACAGATATTCTCGGGCATTGCGTCGAAGCGGGTCTATTATACCTGAGGATTCATGCGCACGTTCATGCCGCGAGTGCCGATTCGAGGACGCCGGCGGCGGCCCGCGCGCCGTCTTCCGGACGTATTCGCGCGGCGGCGGACGCGGCCGTTGCTTCGTATGGCGAAGATCAAGCCAGATTCCAACGCGTCCGGGTCGTTGAGAGGATATCGTCGAGCATTTTTTGTCCCGGGCACGAATCGGCTTGACAGACGAGGGGATGCCGTGCATAATGAATACAGTTTTGCAATAAAGTTACTTTCCTTTGTAATAAATTGCGAATATATGTGCGATCGGGCGTTTGCATCCTGCTGCCGCGAATATGCGCGTCGGGGGATCGATGCCGAAACGGAAGGCGACGGATGAGAGTGCCGCGAGGGAATTCCATCCAGCCGTCGCCATACGAAAGGACATGCTCATTCATGGCTCGCTTCACAGGAAATAAACTGGCCACCGCCATGCTGCGCGGCGCCGCTCCGTTGATTGCGCTTGTGGCACTTGCCGCCGGAGGCTCCCATCCGCAGGCCGCACGCGCGGACACACAGATTACCAATGTCTCCTATGACCCCACTCGGGAGCTTTACCAGGATTTTAACCGTGCCTTCGCCCGGTACTGGAAGACGAAGACCGGCCAGACGGTGTCGTTCCAGCAATCGCACGGTGGGTCGAGCAAGCAGGCCCGCGCGGTCATCGAGGGGCTTCCCGCCGATGTCGTAACGCTTGGCCTGCCCTCGGACATCACGGCCATCCAGAACGCCGGTCTCATTAACCCCGGATGGCAGAGCCGGTTCGCGGATAACAGCACGCCGTATACGTCCACTGTTGTATTCGTGGTCCGCAAGGGCAACCCCAAGGGGATCCATGACTGGGCCGATCTAGTCCGCCCCGGCGTTTCCATCGTTACGCCGAATCCGAAGACCTCCGCCGGCGGGCATATGGCCTACTACGGCGCATTCGCCTACGCGCTGGATTCCAGCCACGGCAATGCGCAGGCGGCAAAGGACTTCGTTTCGAAACTGTATAAGAACACCCCCCTTCTCCCGACCGGCGCCCGCGCCGCCACCACGGCATTTGTCCAGAACGGGATTGGCGACGTAATGATCGCCTGGGAGAATGAGGCGCAGCTCACAGTCACGACACTTGGTAAGGGGCAGTATCAGATCGTGTACCCGTCCGTAAGCGTGCTCGCGGAGCCGTCGGTCGCCGTTGTCGACAAGGTGGCGGCCCAGCACAACACGACAGCCGTGGCGACTGCCTATCTACAATACCTGTATTCCCCGGAAGGCCAGGCCATTGCGGCGAAGCACTTCTACCGCCCGCGCGACCCGAAGGTGTTCAAGCAGTACGCGGCCCAATTTCCGAAGATCCGACTGCTGACCATCGAGAAGACGTTCGGCGGATGGGACGCAGCCCAGAAATCGCAGCTCAACGACGGCGGCGTTTTCGACCAGATATTCCACAGATAGTGGAGAGTGGAGAGTGGAGAGTGGATATGCAGACGACCACAGCTAGTGGATAGCGGACATGCAGACGCCTTCGCGGCTCGCAACTATCCACTATCCACTATCCTCGCAACTATTCACTCTCCACTCTTCGGAGGCAGCATGGCAACGGCAATCGCGATAGCGGGCAAGGGTAGCCGGCGGAGTAGTCTGCCGGGATTCGGGCTTACGCTCGGCTACGCGCTGTTTTACCTGGCCCTCCTTGTCCTGGCGCCCCTGGCCATGCTGTTCGTGCGCGCACACGCTCAATCATGGCACGACTTCTGGTCGACCGTCACCGACAGCCGTGTGGTCGCCGCATATCAGTTGAGCTTTGGCGCCTCGCTCGCGGCCGCCGGCGTGAACGTGGTGCTCGGGACATTGTGCGCCTGGGTGCTCGCGCGCTACCGATTCCCGGGGCGACGCTTCATCGACGGCCTCATTGACCTCCCGTTCGCGCTGCCCACGTCGGTGGCGGGAATCAGCCTCACGACCTTGTTCAGCAAGGACGGCTGGCTCGGGCGGTACCTCGAGCCGCACCATATCGCGGTCGATTACACGCCGCTTGGCATCACGATCGCGCTGATCTTTATCGGGATGCCGTTTGTCGTGCGCACCGTACAGCCCGTTCTCGAGGACATCGACCGGGACGTCGAGGAGGCCGCGGCCAGCCTGGGGGCGCCGCGCTGGCAGACCGTCACGCGAGTTGTCCTGCCGACCCTCATTCCGCCGGCGATTACCGGATTCGCCCTGGCGTTTGCTCGGGCGCTCGGAGAGTACGGCTCCGTCGTCTTCATTGCCGGGAACATCCCGTATAAGACGGAGATCGTCCCGCTCGTAATCACGTCGAAGCTCGACGAGTACGATTACAGCGGCGCAACCGCCGTCGCGGCCGTCATGCTGGTCGCCTCGTTCCTTCTCCTTCTCGCGATCAACGGCCTCCAGGCCTGGACTCGCCGCCATCATGGGGAAATCTAGGAAAAAAGGGGAGGTAGGAAATAGGTGGAAGAAGTTAGGAAATGGCAGGATGCGACGGACAGGGCCGGCGCGGACTATGCGACGGCCGCTGTCACCGAGCCGGCCTGGGTAAGGCTTATCCTCACCCTGCTCGTGCTGGGAATCGTGGCCGTCTTCCTGGTGATGCCGCTGGCCCTCGTGTTCTCCCAGGCGTTTCAGGGCGGATGGCGCGCCTATGTCGACGCATTGAAGGACCCCGATGCGGTCGCGTCGATCAAGCTGACATTGCTGACCGCCTCGATCTGCGTGCCGCTGAACGTCCTGTTCGGCCTCTGCGCGGCCTGGGCCATCTCCAAGTTCGACTTCCCCCTCAAGAATGTCCTGGTGACGCTGATCGACCTCCCGATCGCCGTCTCGCCGGTCATCGCCGGCCTGATCTTCGTGCTCACCGTCGGCGAGCACGGCGTGTTCGGACCGTGGCTCGATGCCCACAATATCAAGATCATTTTCGCGGTGCCCGGGATCATCCTGGCGACCACCTTTGTCACGTTTCCCTATGTGGCGCGCGAGCTTGTCCCGGTGATGCAGGCGCAGGGGACCGAGGAAGAGCAGGCCGCAATGGTTCTCGGGGCGGGCGGATGGCAGATATTCCGGCGCGTGACCCTGCCGAACATCAAGTGGGCCCTGGTCTACGGGGTGGTGCTGTGTAACGCACGCGCGATGGGCGAGTACGGGGCAGTCTCGGTCGTCTCCGGCAGTATCGCCGGAGTCACCAACACGATTCCCCTCCAGGTGGCGCAATGCTACGACGATTTCAACACGGTCGGCTCGTTTACGCTCGCGTCGCTCCTCGCCATGCTCGCCCTCGTCACGCTTCTCATAAAGAACGTCGTGGAGTGGGCATCGCGTCGACACTCGGTGGAGCAAGGCACGCAGGAATAGGATAGGGTAGGGTAGGATAGGATAGGAAATACAGAGTTTTTAACAACGGAAAACGCGGAAATTTCAGAGAAGAATTCGGATTTTTTGACAGGATGAACAGGATGGGATCTGAATAATCCTGTCAATCCTGTTAAAATTCCGAATCCGTATGGAAACGCAATGAGCATTGAGGTCCGAAACGTATCGAAGCAGTTCGGCGGGTTTAAGGCGCTCGACAATGTCAGCGTGCGCATCGAAGAGGGCGAGATGATGGCTCTCCTCGGGCCGTCGGGCTCCGGAAAGACCACCCTGCTGCGGATCATCGCCGGGCTGGAATCGGCGGAAACGGGCAGCGTTCTCCTCGGCGGCGAGGATGCGAGCACCCGCAGCGCCCGCCAGCGACAGGTCGGCTTCGTGTTTCAGCACTACGCCCTGTTCCGGCACATGACCGTGTTCGAGAACATCGCCTTTGGCCTGCGAGTCAAGCCGCGTCGCGAGCGCCCCTCACGCGCCGAGATCGACTCGCGGGTGACCGAACTGATCCGGATGGTCCAGCTCGAGGGCATGGCGAATCGACACCCGTCGCAGTTGTCCGGCGGCCAGCGACAGCGCGTCGCGCTCGCCCGCGCGCTGGCCGTGCAGCCGAAGATGCTCCTGCTCGACGAGCCCTTCGGGGCCCTCGACGCGCGCGTGCGCGTCGAGCTGCGCCACTGGCTGCGCCGTCTGCACCAGGACCTGAAGATCACCTGCGTCTTTGTCACGCACGACCAGGAGGAAGCCCTCGAGGTGGCCGACCGGGTCGTTGTCATGAACGAGGGCCGTGTCGAGCAGATCGGGACGCCGGAGGAGGTTTACGACACGCCGGCCAACCCCTTCGTGTACACCTTCCTGGGAAGCGTCAACCTGTTTCACGGCCGGGCCCACGACGGTCTTGTCGACGTCGGACCGTTCTCGATCGAATCCCCGGAGCATGCCGGTCAGGACGCGCCCGCGGTCGCCTATGTCCGGCCGCACGAGCTGGAGGTGGTCCGGAGCCGCAACGGACACCCGGCCGTCGAGGCCACCGTCGAGCATATCCACACCATCGGCCCGATCGTCCGCCTGCAGCTCCGCCGCAGGGACGGCTCCGGCATCATCGAGGCCGAGGTCACCCGGGAACGCTACCGTGAACTCAAACTGCGGGTGGGGGAAGACGTGCATGTCAAGCCCTACAAGATGCAGGTGTTCCTGGAAGAGGATTATTCGATCTAAGTTTATACGAAAATCGTTTGCGCAGCGGTTGTGGAACCGGGTATAATACTAAGCTGTTTGTATTTACAGTGAAGCCCGGTTTTTGGACCGGGTGAGGAATGAACTGATAGGGGGAGTTACGACCATGAAGCCGGGCATTCATCCTAAATATAAAGAGACGAGTATTAGCTGCGCCTGCGGCAACACGTTCACAACGCGCTCGACATCCGAAAACATACACGTGGAAATTTGCTCCGCGTGCCACCCGTTCTACACCGGCAAGCAGAAGCTCATGGACAGCGCAGGCCGGGTCGATAAGTTCTTGACGAAATACGGGATGAAGAAGTAGCTGGGATCGGAGACGGGCCGGACGCAGCTTAGCGATATCAGCCGTGACCCTATGAGCAATCGGTCCCCGAATCCCGACGATCGGACCCAATACGGCGGGCAGGCAGTCGTCGAGGGCGTAATGATGCGCAGCCCTCGATACTTCGCCATTGCCTGCCGTCGTCGTTCCGATCAGGAGATTGTGGTTTGCCTGGAACCGGTCGGCACGGTGCTGCCGGCCTGGTTGAAGTGGCTGAACGTCCCATTTCTGCGCGGAACCGCGGCGCTGGTCGACGCGATGGCGATGGGCGTCCGCGCCCTGACCTATTCCGGTAACCTGCAGATGGAGGACGAGATCCGGATCGCGCGCGCCGCCACGAAGCCCGGGAGTGTCGCCACCCTGGGGCCGCTCAGTCTGGTGATGGCCGACGAAACATCCGGCCCTCCCAAAACGGCGAACCGGTCAGAGCCGTCGAGCGCGACCGTTTCCCTTCCCTTCCGGGAGGGGTTAGGGGTAGGTTCCGCCCGGCCTGAACCGTCGATCAACAACATCGCGATCGGCTCGACCGTCGTGCTTGCGCTCGTCTTCGGATACCTCCTCTTCTGGGCCATGCCGGCGACTGTCGCGATGGCCATTGTCCACCGGGGAATCGGCTTCAACCTCCTCGATGGCCTCATCCGCCTGGCCGTGTTCTTTCTGTATCTGGCCGCCGTATCGCGCATGCCGAACGTCAAGCGCGTCTTCGAGTACCACGGGGCCGAGCACAAGGCGATCAACACGCTGGAATCCAATCTGGCCCTGACGGTGGAGAATGCCCGTGCGGCGAGCCGGATTCACCCGCGCTGCGGCACGAACTTTATCTTCATCGTGCTGATCACGGCCATCCCGGTTCTGGCGCTCGTGCCCGAGCACACCTACCGCGACGGAGCCGCGCTGGTCCTGCTCGGCCATCTGTACCGGCTGCTGCTCATGCCGGTTGTGGCCGGCATCGCCTTCGAGATTCTGAAGTTCGCCGGGACCCACCGCGACAAGCGCTGGGCCATGGCGCTCATCGCGCCGGGCCTGTGGACCCAGTACATAACCACCCGCGAGCCCGACGACACCCAGATCGAGGTCGCCCTCCGCTCCCTGCAGGCCGTCTGGGACAAAGAGCACCAGGCCCCCATCGACGGCGCCGTTGTCGACACCGTGGGAACGGTTGCCTAGCCAGGACAGTGGGAGTAACAACAATGCGGAACCCTGATCTCAATGTTCCATTCCTGGCGAAGCTTCGGGCGAGGAACGTGTTGTCGTTTGGCCCGGATTCTCTGGAGATCGAACTCGGGCCACTGAACGTCCTGATCGGTCCGAACGGTTCGGGCAAGTCGAACTTGATCGAGATCATCAGTTTCTTGCAAGGCTGCCCGACGGATATTCAGAAAACGACGCGCGTGGGCGGTGGAGTCCAGGAGTGGATATGGAAGGGAACGCCACGTGCCGACGCGGAAATCGACATTGTGGTATCAAGCCCCGGCAGTCCGCAGCGGTTGCGCCACGTTGTGTCGTTCCGCGCTGAAGACCAGATGTTTCGCCTATCGGATGAGCGAATTGAGGATGAGCATACGGTTCCGGGGAGCATTACGTATTTCTACTACAACTATAAGCATGGCCAACCGATAATTCTTGCGAGTTCTGACGAGCAGCTCTTCGCGCAAATAGCCGCAATGAGGGAACACATAATCGAGGCGCGGGCTATTGCAACCGATAGAGCCGCAGGCAAAGAGACCCCGACGTTGCCTGATTTCCCATCAAATGACCATCGGACGAGAAGACAACTTACACGCGATACTGTTGACCTGGACATGTCGATCCTATCACAGCGCCGCGATCCGGAGCAATATCCGGAAATCAGCTATCTCGCGGAGCAATACTCGCGGATGCGTATCTACCGCGACTGGTCGTTCGGCCGGAACTCTGTCGCGAGACAGCCGCAAAAGTCGGACGGAAGGCGCGACCGTCTGGAGGAGGACTTCACAAACCTGGGAATGCGCCTGAATCGTCTGCGATTAGACGTCAAGGCAAAGGCAGCCGTCCTGGGTCACCTCCGTGATATCTATGACGGCGTTTCCGACTTTGAAATCAATGTCGATGGCGGGACCGTTCAGGTCATCCTCACAGAGGGAGAGTACCAGATCCCGGCCACACGGCTTTCGGACGGAACGCTGCGGTACCTGTGTTTGCTGGCGATTCTCTGTGACCCATCGCCACCGCCGCTCATCTGCATCGAAGAGCCCGAGCTAGGACTGCATCCGGACGTGCTGCACAAAGTCGCCGACCTTCTGGTCGATGCTTCGACGCGAACCCAGGTGATCGCCACAACGCACTCGGAGATCATCGTGGACGCGATGACTGCTCGTCCCGAGGCCGTGATCGTCTGCGAGAAGCATCATGGTCAAACGGAGATGCGGAGACTGGGTGCCGAGAAGCTGAAGATTTGGCTCGACGAGTATCGACTTGGGCACCTCTGGCTGTCGGGCGAATTGGGAGGCGTCCGATGGTGACACTTTATGTGGAGGGCGGTGGAGATCATCTTCAGTCTCTTAGCGGGCGTTGCCGCGAGGCCTTCCGTAAACTCCTCATAAACTGTGGATTTGAGGGGAGAATGCCGCGAATTGTCGCAGCCGGCGGCCGCAACGCAGCATATCACAAATTCGTGGCGGCCCACAACGAGAATGTCCGTAATAGGAAGTCGGATTATATCGCCATGCTGGTGGACAGCGAAGATCCGGTTTCTGACGTCGATAGGCCGTGGGACCACCTGCTGGCACGTGAAGGAGATGGCTGGAAGAGACCCTCGAACGCGTCGGACGATCAGGTTCTTTTGATGACAACCTGCATGGAGACGTGGATCATGGCAGACCACGGCGCCATCATTGCGGTGTTTGACCCGCACGGAGACTGTCTGCAACAGAGTGCCTTGTTGCAGAAGACCGACCTCGAAAGCCGGAACAGAAAATCGATTTATGCTGCGTTGCAGCACGCGACTCGGAACTGCCCTGAGCAGTTTGAGAAAGGCGAAGCCTCATTTCAGGCGTTGCAAGAAGTGGATTGCAAGTTGCTACGGGAGCTTCCATCATTCGCGCGTTTCGAAACCATACTCGATAAGTATCTCTAGAAACTCACGCGCCAGTTGACCTGGCAAGATGTAATAAGTCCGGAAACGATTATGTTTGACAAACTCGAAGACGTAGAACAGCTTTACCAGGACCTGGAGCGGCGCATGGCCGATCCGGCCCTCCTGGGCAATATGGACGAGTACAAGCGGGTCCACAAGCAGTACAGCGACCTCACCGAGATCGTCGCTGCCTATCGGGAATACTGCCAGACCGTGCGGCAGCTCGACGAGACCGAGCAGATGCTGCGCGGCTCCCTCGACGACGATATGCGCGACCTGGCGCAGATGGAACTCGACGAGCTCAAGGACAAGCGCACGGAAATGGAGCAGCGCCTCAAGGTCCTGCTTCTGCCCAGGGACCCCAACGACGAGAAGGACGTCATCTTCGAGATCCGCGCCGCCGCGGGTGGCGACGAGGCTGCCCTCTTTGCCGGCGACCTCCTCCGCATGTACATGCGTTACGCGGAAAAGCGGGGCTGGGGCTGCGAGTTCCTGAGCATGAACGAGACCGGCAACAACGGCTACAAGGAGGCCATCCTCGAGATCCACGGCCTGGGCGCCTACTCCGCACTCAAATTCGAGTCCGGCGTGCACCGCGTCCAGCGCGTCCCCGTCACCGAGAGCAGCGGCCGCCTGCACACCAGCACCGCCACGGTTATCGTCATGCCGGAGGCGGAGGACATCGAGATCGAGATCAAGGACACCGACCTCAAGCGCGAGCACACCCTCAGCGCCGGAGCCGGCGGCCAGAATGTCCAGAAGAACGAGACCGCCGTGCGCCTCACCCACCTGCCGACCGGCATGGTGGTCACCTGCCAGGACCAGCGCTCACAACTGCAAAACTACGAGAAGGCCCTGCGCGTCCTCAAAGCCCGCCTGTACGACCTCGAGCTGCAAAAGCAGCAGGAAGCGCTCGGCACCACCCGCAAGGGCATGGTCGGCACGGGAGACCGCAGCGAGAAAATCCGCACCTACAACTTCCCGCAGGACCGCATGACCGACCACCGCGTCGGCATGACCCTTCACCACCTCCCGACCCTCCTCGACGGCGACATCCAGCCCATGATCGACGCCCTCATCAGCGCCGACCAGGCCGAGAAGCTCAAGAGCGACGGGGGATAATTCCACTCCTGCCCTGAAGCACCATGATCCCGCAACGGATCCTATCGTGGGACAGGCCTCCGTGCCTGTCTTCCTCCTGCTTCCGTATCCTATCGTGGGACAGGCCT
>JBKQWH010000067.1:0-16017 GCA_052139635.1 Capsulimonadaceae bacterium | reverse complement strand
GCGCTACCGTCGTTAGCATCCGGCTTGTGGCTCAGGCGAAGACGTGCTTCTCGATCCTGATCGACCGAGGCCCAGTCACGCGCTCGCTGGAAGTCCGCTTCGATTCGGTCGCCGCACGTCTCCTGTTGGTCTCGAATAACATAAGCCAGGGTCGGGCAACGACGCCTCCTGAGCCGCACCCCCACGGATGGCTGAGCCACGACTCCATTATCTCCGCGCCTGGCATCCGTAGGGTGATACAATGCTGACGCCCAGCCCGCCCTCGGAATACACGGCGATTGACCCGATTAAACCCAATAAACCCCGCGTCGTTCATCCGCGCGGTTCCGGTCGGGGTCGGAAGAGGCCGATGCCCTTGAGATTCACTGCGTTTGACCCGATAAAACCCAATAAACCCCGAGTCCGTCATCCGCGCGGTTCCGGTCGGGGGCGGAAGAGGCCGACGCCGTTGAGATTCACTGCGTTTGACCCGATAAAACCCAACAAACCCCGATTCCGTCATCCGCGCGGTTCCGGTCGGCGTCGGAAGAGGCCGGCGCCCTTGAGATTTACGGCGTTTGACCCGATAAAACCCAATAAACCCCGCGTCGGCAATTCCTGCCATGCTACTACCGAATAGGGGCAACGGCGGTTTCCAAACGGGTGACCGCGGACTGCGCGGCGGCGTTGGTCGGGTCGATGCGGAGGACCTCGCGGTACTGCTGGAGCGCCTCGGGAAGGCGATTCTCATGCTCATAAGCGTAGGCTAGCCCGGAATGGGTCGTTTCGGAGTTGGGGTCGACCGCCAGGGCTTGATTCCAGGCTGCAATGGCGTCCGGCAATTGACCGGTTTCCGCCAGGGTCAACCCGAGGTCGTCGAGGGCGACTATATCCTTCGGATTCTCCGATAATGCAAGCCGGAGGTGGGCGATGGCCTGCGGCATTTGCCCGACGTTGCCCAGTGCGATTCCGAGTCCCGCCTGGGCCTGTTCGTCGGTGGGCCTCAGGTTCACGGCCTGCGTAAAGGCGTCGACCGCCTTCGGGTACTCGTTCAGATCGCTGAACTGCCTTCCCAACCGGTCGTAGAGCTTAAAATCTGGCGGATGGGTGTACTCAATCGCGCGCTGGAGATACACGATTGCCCCTTCGTTGTTGCCCTTGCCTTCCAGTAAATCGGCCATGATCGAATTGGACTGCGGCAGGTCCGGCATCAGCGACAGGCTGCGCTCCAGGTATGTCTGAGCCTCGTCGTTCCGATTCAGATTGTTCAGGTATATGCCATAGTCGAGCGGAAGTCCCCAGCTATTCGGGTTCTCCTTGAGCGCGTAGGGGAATAGGGTATCGTCGTTGCGGAAATGCTGCACGTGAACGAATGTCAGCCCGAAAAGTGCCGCGATCACAGCAAACCAACCGGCCAACAGGGCGTTGATCCGCCTGGCGCTCACCCACGACAGAGCCCACGCGAGGACCATGGCCGGCCCGAACAGCGAGACATACGCGTAACGGTCGGCGACCGTCGAGTAAAGCTGCATCGGATTGGTGACGAGGCCGATCGTTGGCAGTAAGCCCGCCACGAAAATCGCTCCGCCGGCGGCCGCCACCGGCCAGCGCTCGCGGACCTTCCACAGGCAAAACAGGAACAGCACGGCCGAAGCCGCGGTCGCCCAAACCCATGCGTGTCCGGTGACATAGTCCGGTGTTCTCCCGTAATCCAATGTCAGGTTGATTGGCAGGAGATACTTGTAAAGGTAGAAGGCGATCGAATCGCAGGCCACGAGCGGCTTTGCCCCCGGCGCGACATGCACGACCGCTTTGCTCAGATGCTTGGCGCTCGCCGTGATGACGACAAGCAGTAAGCCGAACGCCGCCCACGGCGCGAGAACGATCGATGCCGTCCTGGCAGGCCGGCCGATCACCATGCGGTCGATGATCCACGCGACGATCGGCACGGCGACGGTCAACGGATAGGTGAAGGCCGCGCAGACCAGC
Source organism: Capsulimonadaceae bacterium (assembly GCA_052139635.1). GTDB lineage: Bacteria > Armatimonadota > Armatimonadia > Armatimonadales > Capsulimonadaceae > JBKQWH01. The sequence continues at coordinate 14,049 of JBKQWH010000067.1, read as the reverse complement.
CAGAAACAGGCCGCCGTGTAGTGTCCCCGGGCGGCTTTCGACGGTGCTTTGCTACCGGACAGGTCGGCGTAGCGGACATAGTGGATCAGAGTGAGAAAGAGAAAGATCCCGAAGAACGCCACATTGCCGCCGGTGATCCAGCACACGGTCTCGTCCTGCAGGGGATGGACCGCAAACAGCAGGGCGCCGGCCGCGGCCGGGATTGTGCGGCGGAACAACATCCGCAGCAGCACATAGGCCAGAACCGCATCGATCGCATGGAAGACGATGTTTGCGATGTGAAAACCATGCGGGCTGTAGTAGCACCAGCCGATGGCCGGATCGTGGTGCGGTCCAACCCGCGAGAACTGAGCGATCAGGCTCCAGATGGTCCAGATGATCGGACGGTAGGTGAGTGTGTACGTATGCAGCCAGAAATACGCAAAGTCGGGCCCGTTCGGGCGGTTCAGGTGGGAGTTCGTGCCGAAATTCAACGGGTCATCCCAGGTGATATAGCTGTAGTTCCAGCTCATGCCAAAACAGGCCGTGGTCACCAGGAAGACGATAATGCCCCATACAATCGGGGATCGAGGAGATTCGCTGATGGGCTCCGGGCGCGCTGACCGGCTTTCCGCAGCGTTCCGAGGAACCGATGCAGCCGATCTCGGGGGTGCATCAAGGGTCGCCGCCGAACGTTTTGATCGCTTGCTCATGGACAACTCAGGCTTACTGTGTCAGCCACGCTTTTATAAGCGTGGTTCGTCGCTACGTTGCGGCTGCGCAGTGCTGAGAATCATTACGCCGCTGCAGCGCCGATTCCTCCCGGATTTGCGAGAAGCTCGAAAAAACGCGCGAGCGCGGCGGACATGCTGGACACAGTGGATGCGGCAAACCAGGGGGGTTCCCTCGATTTGAAAGCCGATTCGCAATTAAGCCGGCCGGACCCGTGGATGCTAACGACATTTTCGCGACCAAGGTGGTATTATGGACTCGACCGTGAAGAGTGATCGAAAAGTGAATGGCGGGCTGTCGGTAGCGAAGGCAGGTTCACCCGCCGCCCAATTCGAAGTTCGCCGCGAAACCGACACCCCCGACCCGCTATCGTTGCGTGTTTCCCGGCAGACGATGCCAATGCGCGTTGTAGTTCTTACCTCGGGTGAGCTGCGCGAAGTCCGGGATGCGGTACGGCAGGCGCGGCTGGCAAAGTCCGCGTTTGATCGACGCGAGCGCATCCTGGTGTCTGCCCGATCCCTTGCTCAAGACAGCCGAAAGTGGCTGCAATGCGAGGGCATCTCCTATGTCGATTCCGTCGGGCATCTGTTTATAGCCGCCGACGGCGTTCTGCGCGGTGACGAAAAGAAAGCCTCCGTTGCGGAGGATGACACCTGCGCATTTCGCGGCCGGTCGACACGAGTACTGCATGCCCTTCTGCACACGCCGGCGCGCGACTGGCATTTCCCCGACCTGGCGCGGGAAGCGGGAGTCTGTATCGGCACGGCTTATCGGGTTTGCGATTCCCTCGAGAAGATGCAGTGGATGGAGCGGGTGGGGCGGAGCACGCATACTCGACGTCGGGTGACCCAGCCTGGCGGCATCCTCGACGCCTGGACGGAACACCACACCCTGGCCGACTACCACCTTGGCCGCTTTTACCATCCGCAAGCCGATTTGGACGCTCTCGCGCTGGTGGTCGCAAGCTGTATCGAATCGCAGGGCCATTCGTATGCGGCGACGCTGGGCCTGGGGGCGCGGTCCACGACGCATATTGACCAGGTCACACTGCTCGTGCCGCCCGGAGTCGATCTCGCCCGATTGGCGGCGGAGGCCGGGCTCAAGACGGTGGACGAAGGCGCAAACGTCGTGCTGTTATGGTCGAGCTATGACACCCCGCTGATGTATCGACAGTGTGTCCAGGACCTTTGGACGGCCAACGACATCCAGCTCTACCTCGACCTGCATGCCTCTCCGGCGCGCGGAAAAGAGCAGGCGAAACGCCTGCGTCGAAAACGGCTGGAGTTCTGACCGAGAAGTGGGGTCGCCACCGGATTTACGATAACCCAGAGGCGACCCCCATGCATTTCGAACGAGTTCTTCCCTGCTAATTGTTGCCGTTTTTCTTGCTGTACGCATCGGCCGCTGTGCGCAAGGTCACGGCAAAGCTGGCGATTTGGGCGCGGGCGGCATCGTATTCACTGTCCGTGAGGAGCGTGAGCGGCTTGTCCATGAGCGTGTTGAAGTAGACCTGAGCCTGCTTGGCGACAGCGCTCTGGATGTGGTCGTCCTTGCATTCCCGCAACGCCGCAAACATCGTGGTCAGATACCGCTCGTCGGTGATCCCCTCACGAACCGCTTCCCATTTCACGGTGTCGATCACCCCGGTCGCGGCGGGATAGGTCAGCATCTCGGGCCGGAACGCGGACAGGCGGTCCGGCGCGCCGGCGGAGGAATCGTCGTACGGATCGGACCCAAGGCACAACTGGTATTCCGGGAGGTACGCCCCATACAGGTGCGCCCGCTGGAGCAGTAGACCCGTGCTAACCCGATTAGAGTGCGGGTCCTCATCCGTGGCGTTCCAATACCACCAGTCATGCTTCGGGGAGATGCGGTTACCATGCGTTCGGAGAAGCTGTTCGGGATAGTCGCCGTCGCGATAGTAGATGACGGTGTCCAGGTCTGCCTGCAGCGACGCGTAGTCGTCGGGACCCTCGATATATGTCGCGGCCGGAAGGGACTTCTTGCCAAGTACGTCGAGCACCTGCCGGCCAGCCACCGGTGGCTGGAAGTAGATGAACTCCGGAGCCTGATGGGCCGCGCGCTCCGTGTCGACCTGCTGCGGATCGGCCGACCCCGTGTATACGTACGGCGGGAGGAACCCGGCGGTCGCACGAGCCTGGTAGGCAGCCCAGAGGGTGCTCTCCGGATCGTTGATCGAGATATAGCGGATTCCATGCGCATATATGTCCGCGAGCTGCCGGTTCAACTGGTCGGCGGTGACGAAGTCCGTGGCAAACGCGGAGCCGTCGGAAGCCGGCAGTGTCGCCGGCGCCGGGTCGAGCCGCGATCTCAGGTTGATGGCATACTGCTTGTCCGCGTTGAGCAGCCGCAGCGGCAGGACGGTAACGGTGATGGGCACCTCGATCGGAGCGGCGCCGTCGGCGGTGACACGGATCGTTCCCGTATAGGTGTCCGCGACGACGTGGTGCGGGAGGGAGATTGTGAGCCAGAACTGCTTGGTGGTGTCGGCGGGGATATCCGTGGTCGGGTCTCCCGTCAAGCGGATGTCCGGCGCCAATCCCGAAAGCGGGACGCGGTCATCCTTGACGAGTAATTCCGGCTGCGGCCCGGCCTCGTCGGGATTGCGAAGCGGGCCGGCGCCGAGGCGGTCGAGCACCTTGACAACCGTGATATCGATGTCGCTCTTGGGAAGGACTCGTCCAATTCCGTGCAGGTCATCGGCCAGGGTCGCGGTTACGTTCGAGAGGGCGGTCTGCGTGTAGAGGCAAAATGTGGCGGCCTGAGTCTGATCCGGGCACATCTGCACGGTGACCGACGAACTGGCGCCGCCGGGCTCCGGGAGTGTCGACGGAAGAATCGGCGTGAACAGCGATTCCGGCTCAAACACCATGTATGTCTGATGGGTTACCGCCATGACGCGCTTTGCACCGCTCATAAGGTCTCCCTTGCGGCGCGCGGCGGGTGAGAGTACCGTAAGTTTGAAGGCGACCCTACCGTGGTGGACCCAGCCGGCTTTGGTGATGATGCCGTAAGTGAGCATGCGCTTCGCGGCCGGGTCGCCCAGCGGTGACCAGGCGGCCACATTTCCGAGTTCGAAGTCGTCCACCGAGACGAGATTGGACGGCACGCCAGAGTCGTCAAAGGTCGCCCAGTTGATATCGTCGACCGCGAACGTGGAATGCCACGGGACGGTCGCCTCTATCGCGATCGCGTTGACATCGCTGAAGGACAGCGGACTGTCCGGGGCAGGCACCGGTGGCTGCGCATCCGGGGGCAGATGCGGGTCGATGCTGCTCGGAGCGTCATGGAGGTAGTGCAGCGTAAAGCTGGAACGAGGCAGCATGACGGCTTGCCAATCTGTCGACTTTACGGAAATCGGGCCGGAGATCCACATCGGCCGGAACATCACGGTCTCGTCCGTGGTCGTGTTCGGGTCGAGACAGAGGAGCCGTATTCGCAGGTTAACATCGGTACCGTCCCCGCGGACCCAGAGGGAGACGCCATTGCTGCTGCCCATGGGCTGTGGGGCGAGGCGGTAAATCAGAATCTTCCCGCCGCCGGCGGGCCACGTTCCCGCCGGGGCCGACTCGACGGGCGCTGCGGCGGTCGTCGACCCGGGCATTGTTGGCGCCGGAGCGGTTGGCGCCACGGCGGGAGTGGTCGATGCCGGCGGCGTCGTGGCAGCAGGCGTCGACGGGGCAGCAGGCGCCGGAGCGGTTGGCGCCACGGCGGGAGTGGTCGATGCCGGCGGCGTCGTGGCAGCCGGCGTCGACGGGGCTGTTGCCGTCGTGGGAGCCTGCGCAGTCACCTGGGCCCGAAGCAGACCAAACGACGAGCCGGCCAGAAACACGGTGAAACAGACCGGCGTAAGATAGCAAGCGCGCAGTCGCGCGCGGCGGGGCGTTACTTTAGTCAATGGGAAATCCTCCTGACAAATCCTGCCGTGTGGCAGGGCCGACATCAGACGCATTCCGAGCAATTTGCCCGGAAACGGTTTTCGCTTTCTTAATTATGCCGTGATATTGGCCGGGAAGCAACAAAAAAGCACAAAATACTGTTCCCGGCAAGCCAACACGGAGATGGTGCAATTACGAATGCGTCAACGGTTGCGAGGACGTGTCCACCTCGGTGATGTACCAGTGATCGTTGCGGTTATGAAGAGTGTACGACACATACATGGTACGCAAGTCCGGTGTGCTCTCATTGCTGTTGGGATTGGCCGCGACCGGCGCGCCGCCATCCGGGGCCGCCGGAGCCGTGGAATCCGCCTCCGCTCGGTAAATATGCGTGCCGAACGCGGTCACATCGCCATCGACGGCCGTGCGCACGGTTGTGAACTTGAAGGAGACGGTCTTGAGCCCACTGAGCGCATCGCGAGTGATCTTGCCAAAGTCCGGCGTGGAGACCGAGTAGGCGTAGCGGCCTTCGATCAGCACGGCGACCTTTCCGTCATCGTCGTCGAGGTGACCGGCCAGCATGCTGTATTGTCCTGTCGACCACGCGTGCTCGATGTCCACAAAGGCATCCTGATAGGAGCCCGGAGCCACGTCACCCTGATCGCCTTCCGGGGTGGAAGCGGGACCGCTGTCGCTGTCCCGGGTGGTAAACGGCTGGTAGCCGCTGGAGTAGTCGGGAGTATCGGGCTGGTCGAGCGCATCGGCGTCGGGGTCGTAGATATACTGGGGGCCGGAGCCGTAATCGGAATAGACGGCGGGGTAGACGTCGGGGCCGGCCGAATCGGCGCAGTAACCGGAATAGTAGTAGCCGCCGAGGATGACTACGCTGGAATCGGTGATGAGGCGCCGGTCACGCCAGCGAGCCCAGTGCTGCCCGCGCTCGTCCGGCACTGAAGCATATGGAACCGGCCCGGTTCCGGTATAGCCGTGGGCGCCGGTGGACGCGGCAACCGGCGGTCGACCGGAAAACGCTCGACTGAAGCGGAGCGCATAATCTTCCCGATTTGCGGACAAACCGTAAGGGCGAGACGGGCGCGACCAGCGCGACCAGGCGCCGGTCCCCCGGAACGAGCGATACCCCATCGCCGGGCGCATCGCAAACGAAGACCGGCCGGCATGATACATGGGGCGTGCCGAAGCGTACCCACCCGAGCGTCCGCCGTGCCCGGCCGCCTCGCATGCCTGCGTCGAGAGCACAAGGGCGCCTATCGCAACCGACACGACTCCCATTCGCGCTGCCATAGCTGGTCCCCGCCTTTCCTCCTACATATTATGTACGTAAGTCGCACGGATAATGTTCACCTCATCTTGGAGGGTGTTGGTTGAAGCAGTCTTTCGGCTGGACGAAAGGCCCCACGAGCGGTCCTAAGCGCCAAGATGTCCGAGCCAGATGCCTATAAGGTAGGTGGCGACGCCCTCGACGGCGCCGACAATCGTCATTTCTAGGCCGCTGCTCCACCACGACCGCACGGTGATCAACGTCTTGGCGGCGCCGACGGCGAAGTGCGCGGCGAGCGACACGACGGCGGCGGCGATTACGGCGCTGGTGCCGTGCATAAAGAAGAACGGGAGGATGGGAACGAACGCGCCGATTGCGGTCGAGAACGCGCCGGACAATGCGGCTGTGATCGGGTTGCTGAGGGCTTCCTCGGTCAGGTTGAGCTCCTCTGCGGCAAGGGTGCGCAGGAACTGCTCCGGATCGGCGGAAAGGTGGTCCGCAATCCGGCGGGCGTCGGCATCCGGCAGGCCTTTCACCTGATATACAAGCGCGAGTTCCTCGCGCCCTTCTTCCGGATGTTCCTCGATTTCGCGACGCTTGCGGGCCAACTCCGCCTCGTAGATCTCCCGCTCGCTCTTCGCCGCAAGGTACGCGCCGGAGCCCATGGAGAGCGCGCTGGCGATCATTCCCGCCAATCCCGCGAGGAGGACATAGTGGCTGTTCCCAGCGGTCGCGCCGCTCACGCCGGAGACAATCCCGAAGATTGCGCCAAGACCGTCGTTGACGCCGTAGATTGCATCGCCGACCCACGACGCGGGGGTTTTTCGTCCCCGCCGAGCCCGCAGTTCGGCAAGTGCCTGGCTCGCTTCGCGCGGCCGCAGCCGGTCGATACCCGAGCGGTGCCCCTGTTCGGGCGCCTCCATGGCCTTGAGCATCTTGGAATGCCTCCGCTCATCGTCGATCAGGTCCTGGAGGATGGCAATGCTCGGCTCGTCCTGCAACTCCTTGAGCTGACGGCCATACTCGGCGATGTGCTGGCGCTCGTCCAACTCGATCCGCCTCAGGGTGGCGTTTGGGCCGCCAAGAGTGTTTGCGATCGAGTCCACCTGACCTGTAGCGGCGCCGCGAAACTGGGGCGTTTCGGCGCCGAGCTCGTGCAGGCGCGCTTCCCAGCGGCGCGCGTGCGCCTCCTCGGATTCCGCCATATGCTGCAGGATGGCCTGCCGGGTCGGGTCGGACTCGCGCTCAGCGAGCGTCCGATAGGTGGCAGAACCCTGCATCTCCTCCTGCCAGTTCGCCTCGATCGTCGAGATCACCAGTGGTAGGCGTGACGACTCCGGCATGGCCTTTACATCCGACATCCGTTTTCTCCCTGTGCCACTCCCCCATGATCATTATGGCCCGGACTGTCAATGTCGAGCGCTCAGGCGGCGCGAGTAAAGGCCAATTAGCGCGTCGAACGCCTGGTACATGACGGAAAGAACCACCGCAAAACCGATCATCAGCACGAGCACGAACGGATGGCCGAGGCTGGAGGCTACCGAGTGGGCAAGCGAGGGTAGCATGGCCGGATTGACGAGGTCCCAGGAATTATAGCGCCGAATCAATCCCAAATACACGCCCAGGCCGCACGACGCGAAGATAATCGTTCGAAAAAGCATGGCGCCCATCGATGACCGCAGCCGGACAATTTGATCGAGGGGCCAAACTGCCAGAAAAAAGGCGACGAGGCCGGCGCACGTATAAAGGATGTAGAAGGCGGTGGACGCAAGTAGCTGTTCAATGGGGTGATGGCCGAACTGTGTGAGGTGTCTGTCCCCGGCGAGCTCGAGCGCGCCGGCACGCAGGCCACCGTTTGCGATCGCCAGAATGTAGTGTCTCCATTCGGTGAGCAGGTAGCACGTGTTCGGAAGGAACACGGCCCAAACGACCGTCAGTACGACGATGATGATGATCCGGCCGGGGGACGGACGCCCTCCCGCGCGGATAAGGCGCGCGGAAAGGAAGGCGAGGACGACCGGTATCACCGCGAGAAAGAGGTTCCAGGCGACGTGCGAAACAGGGCGCACGTCCCCGGGGTAGAAGACATTCATACTTGTTGGCCAGCGGCCTGGACAATGCGCTCCAGCGCGGCGAGGTAGCCGGAAAACGCCTCGCGGCCGCGATCGGTCGGTGAATAAGTCGTGTGCGGCTTCTTCCTAACGAATTCCTTGCGGCTCTCGATGTAGCCCGCCTCCTCCAGCTTGGTCAGGTGGATCGACAGGTTTCCGTCGGTGACGTTCAAGGTTTCCTTCAAGAATCGAAAATCCGCCTCAGCCCGTGCCATTAGCGCGGACATGATACCCAGACGCACCTTCTGGTGGATCACCTCGTCGAGCGACCCGACGGAGGCGAACAGTTCGGAACGGCTGGCGGGGATTACCATCCGTGTCGCCTCGCCATCGCCACGCCGTACACGATATGGAACCCGCCGAAAGTTACCGCCATCATTAACAGGTGGAGCTTCACCGGGATTAAGAGAGTCAGCGCGCCCGCCACCACGAACGCCGCGCCGAGATAGGACACATACCGGACCGAAAACAATCCCACCGCGCAGATGGCGAGCCCGTAGCAAAGCATCCAGATGCCCCAGATACACGAGATCAAGTCGTGCTGGTAAAAGAAGATGGTGAGCACGCCGCATGCCAGAAATGCCGGGAGCGCCGCGATGATGATGTGCGCGCCGAGGCGGGAAACAACGCGCTTGCCGACTCGCACGGCACGGCGCTTGTTGCACAAGAAGTCGATCGACACGGCCAGCACCAGTGCCGCCAGCCAGATCGCTCCCAACTGCGGATGCACCGATCGCACGGGCTGGCGCGAGGCAATGGCTCCGGCGATCAAACGTTGGGTGAGGCCGACGCCAACGAGGGCGACGACGCCGATGAGGATGCCGGACCAGCCGGAGAGCGTGGAGTATTGTGTGGACCGCTCCATCGTCTGTCGGATGACGCGCAAATGCTCGCGCGCTTCATCGAGGGAGCTGCTGATCGCGGACATAGATGTATCTCCCGGGGCGTCCCGCAGGAACTTTATTCTGCAAAGTCCTTTTATGACTTAGTATACTTCCGATCCATGAGTGTGTCAAGGATAAATCGTCTTTACAATCGGTTCGAGTGCGAGCGCTGCATGGCCGTAAATCGGCCATACGTACAGATAGAGCAGATTTTCGGTTGACATTGTTTGGAAAACATGCTATTCTGCAACCGGGACTGCCAGGGACAACGGTTGGCTGAATGACTGTGATATCGCCGAAATTCCTTTCGATGACCGCGCCTAAGGCTCCCTAATTCCGGCATTCGCGCACCGACGATACCGCAGCATCGCGGGCATCGGGTGCGCCGAAATCGCAGGCGCCTCATTCCGCGTGACAACTACTTGAGGAGAAGATCAAATGAAAGCCGTTGTGATGGCGGGTGGTGAAGGTACCCGGCTCAGACCTCTCACTTCGAACCGCCCAAAACCGCTGGTGCCGATCCTGAACAAGCCGTGCATGCAGCACACCATCGAGCTACTGAAGCGACATGGGATAACCGATATCGTCGTCACGCTGTACTATCTGGCAGACGAGATTGAGGGTTACTTTGGAGATGGCTCGGATCTTGGCGTCAACTTGATCTATACTGTCGAGGATTCGCCGCTTGGCACCGCCGGTAGTGTCAAGAAGGCCGAGGAGTACCTCAAGGACGATACGTTCGTGATAGTTTCCGGCGACGCCCTGACGGACTTCGACCTCGGGAAGGCTCTCTCCTTCCATCGGAACCGGGGTTCCGTGGCGACTCTGGTCCTCCAGCATGTGGAAAACCCGCTCGAATTCGGCGTTGTCATCACCGACGATGAAGGCCGGATCAGGCGGTTTTTGGAGAAGCCGTCCTGGGGCGAGGTGTTCTCAGACACGGTCAACACCGGAATGTATATTCTCGAGCCTTCGATCTTCAGTTACATGGAGCCCGAGAAGGTTTACGATTGGTCGCAGGATATCTTCCCGGCGCTGCTTCGGGAAGAGCAGCCGATGTACGGTTACGTGATGACGGAGTACTGGACGGACGTGGGCTCGCTGCAACAGTACCGGCAGGCGCAGTACGAGATGCTGCAGGGCAAGACGAACTTGCCGATCGACGGCCGTCGCGAAGGCGGCGACATCTGGGTTGGGGAAGGCACGGAGATTGACCCATCGGCGCAGCTTCTCGGCCCGCTGCTGGTCGGCAAGAACTGCCGCATCAAGGCGGGCGCCCTGATTGGGCCGGACACGGTGATCGGTGACAACTGCCTGATTGCGGAGGGCGCGTTGCTCCAGCGCGCGATCGTCTGGGACAGCAACTACGTTGGGCGTCAGTCGAAGCTGACGGGATGCACCGTTTGCTTTCGCAATACGATTAAGGACGACTGCACGATCCAGGAAGGCGCCGTGGTGGGCGATCGCTGCCATATCGATGCCGGAAGCACTCTGCGGCCGCTGGTAAAGCTTTGGCCGGATAAGGTCATCGAGGCGGGATCGGTCGTTACGATGAGCCTGATCTGGGGGAGCAAGTGGCAGGGATCGCTGTTCCGCAACCTGGGCGTTTCCGGAATCGCCAATGTGGAGATGACCCCGGATTTTGCCACGAAACTGGGCGCGTCGTACGGCGCGTTTTTGAAGAAGGGCTCGACAGTGATCACGAGCCGCGACTCGGCTCTGGTGTGTCGGATGCTGAAGCGCGGACTGATAGCCGGTCTCGCCTCGGTTGGCGTCAACATCCTGGATAACGAAGGGATGCCGCTGCCCATTTCACGCCATTCCATTCGGGCGAACAACGCCTCCGGCGGCATGCATGTACGGCTGGCTCCGGATCAGCCGAGCCTGGCACTGGTGGAGTTCTTCGACAAGAACGGAATCTACCTCTCCACCAACGGCCAGCGCAAGATCGAGACGATCTTCTACCGCGAGGATTTCGGGCGAACGGACCCGGATGAGGTTGGCGAGATCAATTATGTCCCGCGGGCTATCGAGCGCTACAGCCATGATTTCTTCCGTCTGCTCAATACCGGAGCCGTGCAGCGGTCCAACTTCCGCGTTGTTGTCGACTACGCCTACGGCCGGCTTTCAGGAGTTCTCCCGCAGATGCTCGGTCAGCTCGAGATCGAGGCGATAGCGCTCAACGCCTACACCGATCCGAAGAAGGCTCCCAAGTCTCCGGCAGAGCGAGACGCGTGCATTAAGACCCTGGCCGATGCGGTCAGTACGCTCAAGGCCGATTTCGGCGTCTTCATCGGCTGGGACGGCGAGCGAATGGCTGCCGTGGACAACCGCGGCTGCGTCCTTTCGGGCAACGACCTGTTGGCGACCTTCGCCTTGCTGGTGGCCCGCGCGAAACCCGGAGCACAGATCGCGGTCCCGGTCACAGCTCCGTCGCTGATCGAGAAGATTGTGAGCGAGCACGGCGGCGGGGTCACACGGACGAAGACCGATGTCCGCTCTTTGATGGCGACGGCCGCCGAGGGCAAGGAGGGTATCGCCCTCGCCGGCGATACCGAGGGCGGATTTATCTTCCCGGAGTTCCACCCGGCCTTCGACGCCCTCTTCTCGTTCGCCAAGCTGCTTGAGCTGCTGGCCACTCAGAACGTCTCCCTGGGCGAAGCCAATGCCTCGCTTCCGAAGTTCTATATGGCGACCGAGACCGTGAGCTGCCCGTGGGAAATCAAGGGACGGATCATGCGCCAGCTCATGGAGGAATCTCACGACCAGGAAACGGAGTTGATCGACGGCATCAAGATCTACCGCGACGGCGGGTGGACGCTGATTCTCCCGGATGCGTCGGAGCCGTTCTTCAAGATATACGCGGAGGGGTCGTCGCGAGACAAGTCCGCAGAACAGGTACACCGCTATGTCATGAAGATCGGGGCGCTGAAGAACTAGGAGGCTGGGCCTCAGATCGACGAACAAGAAGACCCTGGTCACCCAAGATGGTGAACAGGGTCTTTTCGTGACGAACCGACAAAAGGGATGCGGCTAGCCGCCAAGCACGGTTGCTTCGATGACCGCCTCCGCCATGTAGATGGGGGCGTGGGCGCGGATGGCGACGGCGATGGCGTCGGATGAGCGCGCGTCGATGTCGGCTGTCGTTCCGTCGGTCTTCATCAACGTGATTTTGGCGTAGAATGTATCGTTCCAGAGATCGTCAATGATCACGCGGTCGACGGTTGCGTTCAGCCGCTCGATGATTGTGTGAATGAGATCATGGGTCAACGGTCGTTCGGGCGGATCGCCTTCTTTGGCGAGGTGAATTGCGAGCGCCTCGAACTGGCCGACGTAAATTGTGATCCGACGGCCGCGGTTGTCCCTCAAGAGCACAAAGTGTTGCGGCGCCATGCCCGGTTCTTGATGGGCATAGACGTTCATTACCTTGACTTCTTTTTCGTTCAGCGTGCGCGGGGTCCGGTTTTCTACCTCCGACGTAAAGTCATGGTCGGACGGTACAGCCGGAAACGCTTCAAATGAACCGGGCTCTCCTGTGTCCTCGCCACGTCGACGCAAGGATTCCGGCTCGTTGGGTTGCCAGTCGTCACCGAATAGCTTGTCAAAATCCCCAGCCACCCCTCTTACCCTCACTTCCTGGTAACCGGTGCCGCCCAGTCGGGATTCCTGAGCCTAAGTCAACGCACAATGATATTATAACCGCTTCGAGCCACCCATACCCAGAAGAGTCCGCCTCGAGTGAAGCACTTATTCTTGTGCGTCGCCTCAGTCAACGTGCGCAACTAATCTTCCCGCCGCCCCGTCTTGCTAACCGTCCTCAGGAACTCCTTATTGGTCTTGTTCCGGTTCAGAAGGTCGAGCAGAAGCTCCGTCGCTTCCACGGGTCCCAACGCAGCGAGAACGCGGTGCAATTGGTAGACGGATTTTAGACTTTCCTCGTCGTAAAGAAGTTCCTCTTTACGTGTGCTCGATTCCTTGACGTTAATCGCCGGGAAGATGCGCCGGTTGGCAAGTTCGCGGTCGAGCTTCAGCTCGGAGTTACCAGTTCCCTTAAACTCCTCAAAAATGATATCGTCCATGCGCGATCCGGTCTCGACGAGAGCGGTCGCGATAATCGTTAAGCTACCCCCGTTTTCTATATTACGGGCTGTGCCGAAGAATCGTTTCGGCCGGTAGATGGCGGCCGGGTCCAGGCCTCCCTGCAGGGTTCGCCCCGACGGCGTGACCGTCAGGTTGGACGCGCGCGAGAGTCGTGTCAGGCTGTCGAGCAGGATGACGACGTCCTTTCCGGATTCGACCAACCGTTTGGCCTTTTCCAGGACCATGTCGGCCACCCGCATATGGTTCTCCGGCAATTCGTCAAAGGTCGACGATACGACCTCGCCATTGACGGAGCGACGGATGTCGGTAACCTCTTCCGGACGCTCATCAATCAACAGAACCATCAACACGACTTCGGGATGGTTGGCAGTGATCGAGTTCGCAATAGTTTTGAGGATGGTTGTCTTTCCAGCCTTCGGTGGCGCAACAATAATTGCGCGCTGGCCTTTGCCGATCGGGGCGATCAGGTCGATGACGCGGGCGGTGACGTTCTTCGCATCCGTTTCCAAAATCAGACGATCGTTCGGATAGATCGGCACGAGCTCGTCGTAGTTAACGCGGCTGCGGGCCATCTCCGGGGAGATTCCGTTTACGGATTCAACGCGCAGCAAGCCGTAATACTTTTCGGTATCCTTGGGCGGCCGCACCTGTCCTGTGACGGTGTCTCCGGTCTTCAAGGCGAAGCGCTTGATCTGAGCCTGGGCAACGTAGATGTCCTGGCTGTTAGGATCAAAATTATTGTGGCGCAGAAAGCCCCAGCCGTCGGGCAGGATCTCGAGTACTCCCGAACGGATTAGCGGAGCAGGCGCCTCAATTTCCGGTGGTGCCGGAGCGGGGGCCGTCGCCAGTGCGCTGCTCCCATCCGTGCCGGACCGCGCGCTGCCATTCTCAATTTCGTCGTGTGCCATGGTGATTCGCATTTACCTCAGGTTCAGTTTGACCACATTAAATAGTAGAACAAAGCCAGAAACGATCGATTGATAACTGGAACTGATTCAGGATCGGGGATTACCGAGCAGATGATCAAGTCATTCCGAGGCATACTGAGATAGCGCGGATGAGCG
>JBKQWH010000066.1:0-7574 GCA_052139635.1 Capsulimonadaceae bacterium | reverse complement strand
AACGGGCCGAACGAGTACTGCGTGAAGGCTCCCGTCCCGGCATTCATGCTCCAGATCGACGCAGTTCCGGCGCCGTTGCCCCAGGCGACGCGGGTCAGGCCGTCGGAACCGTCGGCAATGGCATTTGCCGGCACGGGAGCCTTCACGCAGTACTCGTTCGGCCCGTTCGCGGGTTGGGGTGTGACCGCGATGTCGGTCAACGCCGTCAACACGACCCATGTGCTCTGGACCAGTACCGCCGACGCCGCGTCGCTCTGGAACCTGAACACGTCGACGGGAGCGTTCACCCAGAACCCATTCGGTCCGTATCCGGACTGGACCGCAACCTCGATCGCGGACGGTCCCGACGGCAACACGCAGGTCCTCTGGACCAGCACCTCCGGCGCCGCCTCGATCTGGGACGTCGCCGACACGACAGGAGCCTTCACTCAGTACGGGTTCGGACCGTACGCCGGCTGGTCGGCGTCGGCAATAAGCGCGTATCCGTGATTTGGGAGAGTGGTTGCCGGTTGGTAATCTCTGGTTCCTGAGGCTTTGGCGTCGAGCCAGTCGGACATAAATGAGCGGTTGGTCCTGTGCACGGCCCTCGCCTATGTCAAGCATAGACTGCCGGTCAAAACCGTGCTCATGCTTCTGCGCCCGGAGGCATTGCATTCGTCGGTCACCGGCGCAGTGAACTACGATTCGGGGCAACTCCATTATCGAGTAGTGCCGCTCTGGGAGATGTCCGCCGAAACGGCACGCCAATTGCCGACCGCGTTGCTTCCGCTCGGTACGATCGGCAACATCGCACAGGAGGACCTTCCGGAATTCATAGCGTTCATGACGGAGTTTCTGCGGCGAGACAGGCTTTCGAGCGAGCGTGAAGCCGATCTCTGGGCCGAGACGTTTCTTATCCTCGGCGTCAAATACGATCGGCCGGTTATACGTGATTTGCTAAAGGGTATGGTGCAGAAAATGAGAGAATCGACTACGTACCAGGCAATTGTTGAAGAAGGCATCGATATCGGTATCCCTATTGGCCGCGAGGAAGGCCGCGTGGAAGGCCGAGCGGAAGGTGAGCGCATTTCGCTGCTAGTTGTCGGTAGGTCGCGGTTTGGGGAACCGGATGACCGGACTCTGGAAGCACTGGACCAAATCAGCGAGCCTGAACGTCTCTTGGAACTCGTCCAGCGCGCACTGACCGTGGATTCCTGGCACGAACTCCTCCGATAATTCAACACGCAAGTCCTCTGGACCGGCACGGCGCCTCACCCAGAACTGGTTAATCACAGTTCGGGCAGTTTAGACAGATTCGCCCCGCCCGCGTCAAGCGGGCGGGGTTGAGGTCGCATATCCGCCTTACGCCTGTCCACCGCTACTAACCATTTCCTCCGCCTTACGGCGTCGCCGCTCGTTGGCGACCGATTAGATGGCATTGATTGCTCAGGCATTACTCCCGTGAACGCGATAGCCACAAGAATCGGAGCAATGCAGCGGATGGGGCGAATATGAATTCTTGGCCATTTTTACAAGCATCGGTCGCTCTTCGACCGGTGAGATAACCGATCAATGAGTATAGTGTATCACTTTATATATATATCATGGATATAATAACGACCGATTTAGCATTGGTAATAATGCAACTTAGGCAATTCATCATATATTGCAATTAACAAGATAGGACAAATACAACTAGCGGCGCTCGGCACGCTCTATGCTCCCCCTGGAGACGGAATGCAGCGCCATTAGCACGCGGAATTTGGTGGCAGTAAGTTATTCATAAGCAATGTCGTGCATAGAGCACATTTGTAGCTAATAGCCCCGTTCCCGACCGGCCCTTCGGCGCGAGTCCGCAGGAGCGCAAACTCACACCAGCCTGGCGCTCACCTGCTTTGTCCGCAATTGAAAGGAGCGACATGATGAACCACGGAGGCTGTACCAGACTTGCCATTGCAACTCTGGCGGTCGCGGCTGCGTTTGCCGCGACGATGCCGACACAGGCCACTCCGAACCCGCTAAATGCGGTGGCGGAGTTAGTCCCGGCGCCGAGACTTCTCGGCGATGCCGCCGTGGGGGACGTGGTGCCTGTCACCTTCACCCTTCCCCTGCGCAACGAGGAGCAGCTTGCTCGCCTTATCCAGGATGTTCACACGCCGGGCAATCCCCGGTATGGTCATTATCTCACCCCGGCCGAGTTTGTTCGGGATTACAGCCCGACGGCCGCGGACTATCAGGCCGTCGTCCATTTCGCCCGACTGCACCATCTTACGATTACCCACACGCAGCCCAATCGGACTGCCCTGCAGGTCTTCGCTCCCTCGGGTGTGGCGCCGGACTTATTCGGCGTGCATGTCGAGCGGATGCTTCGCTCTGACGGCGTGTCCTACCTCGCCCCGGATGACACTCCCCTCGTGCCATCGCCCCTGCACGGAATCGTATCGGCGGTGGTCGGTGTCGGCAATGAACCACTCCTGAAGCCGTCGTCACTGACGGCCGAGCGCCAACTCACGTCCGGCGCAGGTGCAACGTCCGACGCCAAAACCCAGTTTATCGGCTCGGGCCCCGGCGGCGGCCTGGCGCCCTCCGATATCAAGACAGCGTACTCGCTTTCGTCCCTGCCGTACAATGGTGCGGGGCAGACACTCGGGCTAGTCGAGTTCGACCGCTACGCCGCCACCGACGTGAGCAGCTACGACCAGTACTTCAGCCTGGCGGCCGGGACGATCAACAACGTCTACGTCGACGAATCCGCGGGACCGCCGTACACATCGAACGGCCAGGCGGAGGTGACCCTGGACATCGAACTGCTACAGGCCATCGCTCCAAATAACGCGGCGATCTACGTTTACCAGGCGCCAAACACGCTGAGTGACCTGATCGACCTGTACAACCGGATCGCGTCCGATGATCTTGCGGGACAGGTAAGCTGCTCCTGGGGCCTGTTTGAGCAGCCGGCGACCCTGGCAACCATCGAGTCCGAGCACTCCGCTCTGATGGAGATGGCCGCACAGGGGCAATCGTTCTACGCCGCCTCGGGCGACGGATCGACGCCGGAGGACCCGGCCACCCAGCCCTATGCAGTGGGCGTGGGCGGCACGACCATGACCACCAACGGTCCGGGCGGCGCCTGGGAGTCGGAGGGAACCTGGTGGCATGGAGGCGCTTCGGGAGGAGGCATCAGCCAGATCTGGGCACGGCCGTCGTGGCAGATCGGGGTCGGCGCACCTGACACCCTCGGCTCGACGGTCGCCCGGGACGTTCCCGACGTGGCCCTCGACGCCGACCCGTACGCGGGATACGCCGTCTATGTTGCCGGCGAGTGGCAGATTTATGGCGGGACGAGCTGCGGCGCCCCCATTTGGACCGCGTTCAACGCCCTGGTGAATCAGGCGCGCGCAACCAGCGGGCTGGCGCCGATCGGATTTCCGGGACCGGCGATTTACCGGGTCGCGAATGGGTCCGACTACTCATTGGACTTCCACGACATTGACGACGGACACACGAACCACTTTTATCCCGCCGTGGTGAACTACGACAACACGACGGGATGGGGCTCCATGATCGGCTCCAGCCTCCTGACCGATCTGGCCGCCCAAAGCAGCTACAACCAGACTGCGGCCCAGGCCGTCAGCCCGACGGCAAACGCGTTCGTCCGCAACGGGCCGTATTCGGCCCAGAACTTCGGGGGCGAGCCGGAACTGCTCGTGGGCGCATCCAGCGCGTCGGGCGATACCGCCAACTCGTTCCTGAACTTCACGCTCCCTACTCCGCCGGCGGGCTCGCACGTAGCGTCGGCCGTTCTTGTGATGAACGGGACGCACATGCCGCACGCCGCAGAAGACCTTGCGATTTCGTGCGGAAACGGCCCGGCGGCGAGCCCTTACATCACGGATACGGACTACAGCGGCGGTAGCTATGCCGCGACGAACAACACGATCAGCACGACCGAGGACCAGAATCCGGCGCCTCAGTCGGTCTACCAGAACTATCGCTACGGCAATATCACGTACACAATCCCAAACCTGACACCGGGAGCAACCTACACGGTGCGCTTGCATTTCTGCGAGGACTACTGGACGGCAGCCGGCGACCGCGTCTTCAACGTCGCCATCAACGGCGCCCCCGTTCTGAACCACTTCGACGTCTTCTATGCATCCGGCGGGGAATACCGCGGCATGGGACTCGCGTATTCGGTTATTGCGACCTCAACCGGAACGATTTCGATCGTTCTCACGTCGGTGGTCGACAATGCGGAGATTAACGGCATCGAAATCGTCCAATCGAACGACGTGACCGATATCAGTGCCGGCGGCCCGGGCGCCGGCAGCTACCTCGCCGACATGGACTACAGCGGTGGCGGCACAGCCTCGGTCACCAACACGATCGACACCAGCCTCGTCACGTCGCCCGCCCCACAATCGGTCTACCAGAACTACCGCGACGGCAGCTTTACCTACACGATCACAGGCCTGACCGCGGGCGCCTCCTATACCGTTCGGCTGCACTTCTGCGAGGACTACTGGACGGCAGCCGGCAAGCGCGTGTTCAACGTCGCAATCAATGGAACGCCGGTGCTGAGCAACTTCGATGTCTACGCGACGGCGGGTGCGGAATATCGTGCGGTCGCCGAGCCGTTCGGGGCCGTCGCGAACGCATCGGGAGATGTCACGCTCACTTTCGCAACTGTAGTGGACAACGCGGAAGTGAACGGCATCGAGATTATCGAGTCGACGCCGGGTCAGGACCAGGATGGTCTCTATTCGGTGAACAGCTCGTGGACGGAGGGGGCCGTCACCTGGAACAACCAGCCGGCCATGGGTTCCTTCCTCACCTGGGGAAATGTTGGGGGAAGCGGGTGGACGTCGTTTACCCTGACCTCTTACGTGCAGTCCCTGTATTCCGGAGGCGCCACGCAACTCAACCTGGGCCTGGAGCCCGCTGCCGGATCGAACGCAATCGACACCTTCTCCTCGCGCGAATCGGCGGCTCATGGGCCCGAGCTTTACCTCACCTTCACCAGCCCGGCCACCGTACCGGCCGGTCTGAGTGCGATCCCGGAGACGAACGCGGTGACCCTGTCGTGGTCACAGACCCAGGACACGACCGGCGTAAACGTATACCGTTCGACGTCTTCATCGGGAACGTTCTCGCAGATTGGCTCGGTGCTCGGCCCGCCCTACACAGACACGTCTGCCCTCGACGGCAACACGTACTGGTACGAGGTCGCCGCAATCAACGCTCAAGGCACATCGGCCCTGTCGAGCGCCGTATCCGCCAGCCCAACTCTCGATGGGGCCGTTCCCTTCAATGGCGTGACCTCGAGCGGCGGCCTCCTCTACGGCACCACGGCAGGCGGTGGAACCTACGCCGACGGTGTCGTCTATGATATCTCCACCACGGGGACCTTCGGCGT
Organism: Capsulimonadaceae bacterium; assembly: GCA_052139635.1. Classification (GTDB taxonomy): domain Bacteria; phylum Armatimonadota; class Armatimonadia; order Armatimonadales; family Capsulimonadaceae; genus JBKQWH01. The sequence continues at coordinate 2,179 of JBKQWH010000066.1, read as the reverse complement.
GCTGCATGCCTTCGACGGCGCCGACGGCCTCGGCTCGAAGAGCGGACTGACTCCGGTCGGAAACGGCAGCTTCTACGGTGTCAACGAGTTTACAACATCCGGCCAGGGAAACATATTCAGCATCACTGCTTCGGGCTCGTTTACAGACTGGATTAACATGCCCGACTGCACCGGCACTGAAAACACCAACTCGACCGGCGCCGATCCTTTCAACGCCCCGGCTGTCGGGGTGGACGGTACGCTGTACGGGATTGCTCGGTCGGGAGGCAGCACGGGGAATGGTACAGCCTACAGTCTGACACCATCGGGTACGTACACGATTCTCCATAACTTCGGCACGGTTGACTCCGAGGGCAACGCCGATGGAACGTGGGGAATCGCGGGTCTGACTCAGGACCTGGACGGCAACCTTTACGGTGTCACGGGCTATGGTGGCGCTGATGGCGATGGAACGGCATTCCGGCTGACGACGTGGGGCGAGGAAACAGTGATTCACCCGTTTACCGGCTCAGAAGGCGAGATTCCGGTGGCCACGATGATTCAGGACAGCCTGGGAAACCTGTATGGGACGGCTGAATACGGAGGTTCAGGCCAGTCGGGCACGTTGTTCGAGATGACGACCTCGGGCACGGTCACCGTACTGCATGCCTTCAGTGCCCTGAGCAACTACGGTGTCAACACCGACGGCGCCTACCCGGGGTCCGCGCTTGTGCTCGGGTCCGACGGGGCGACACTGTACGGTGTGACTCCCGCAGGCGGTGCGAACACCACCGGGGTGATCTTCTCGGTCCATACCAACGGCATCGACTTCACGATCCTGCACACGTTCTCGGGCTTCATCGGGAATCTGGACGGGGCTGGCCCGTCGGGCGTCACAATCGGTCCCGACGGATACCTGTATGTCACCACGCAGTCCGGCGGCATTTACGGCGACGGCACGATCTACCGGTGTTACACCGACGGCACGAATGCATCGGTGATCCACTCGTTCCACGGATAGGCCGCGCAGACGAATTTCAACCCTTCGATGGCCGCCCCGGCTCTCACCCGGGGCGGCCATCGGCATGACCGAACCAAGCTTGACAGGCACGACAAAGCGTCTGGCTGTCGAGTGTCACCTGCGAGCACGTGTCCGTTGTAAGACAAGCGACTTCAACTCACGCCATGACTTGCAGTTGCTTGCAACGATCGTCCTCGCAAGCCGCACCCTCTATTCAAATAGTCAAATGGACCGCTCGTTGTGAGAGTTAATGACGACGAGCTTGCGGACGCTTGATCCCATTCAAAAACGAGTAACCGGAGCCTCCCCAAGAGTATTCTCCCAGGGAGGCTTTTTGGCTTTCTATGCCTGGACGGGTTTCGGCGTTGGGGAAACGTCGAACCGGAACGCTTCAGTGGCAGCCGCAGGACCCGCAACCGCCGCCGGCGTGGGTGTCGAGGCCGGCCGCTTCCTCGTCCTCGGTGCTGAAGCTCGAGCCGCAGCCGCATGACTTGACGGCGTTCGGGTTGTCGATCTTGAAGCCACCGCCGACATCTGTGGTGATGTAGTCCACAACGGAACCCATGAGATAACGCAGGCTCGTCCGGTCGACAACGACGGGAATGTTCGAGATCGAGAACGTCTCGTCTTCGGGATCAATATTCTCGTCGAGGGCCATTCCATATTGCAGCCCGCTGCAGCCGCCGCCCGAGACATAGATCCGCAGGTACAACTCGCTGCGCTCCTGCTGTTCCATCAGGGTCTGGACCTCGACTGCGGCTGAATCGGTGATCGTCAGCGGCGCCGCTACGGCCGTGGGTGCTTCTCGTGTCAGTGTTGCCATTCGTTTCCTCCGTCGCGGGTTAAAGGCCCGTCGGTATAATTCAATTGATCGCCCGATCCCGGCGCGGCCGAAGGTTGGACCGCTTATCTCGACGGCGTGCGCAAGAAGGGCTCGTCCTGCGGTGCTATCGTGGAAATCGTTGCCGAAGGCGTTCCTGCCGGTCTTGGCGCCCCCCTCTACGGAAAACTCGACCAGGACATTGCTGCCGCATTGATGAGCATCAATGCTGTGAAGGGCGTTGAAATCGGGGCGGGTTTCGCCTCTGCCGCTTATTCGGGCGAGGAAAACGCCGATGAAATGCGCATGGGCGCGGATGGGAAGCCGGTTTTTCTGTCCAACCATGCCGGCGGCATCCT
>JBKQWH010000065.1:0-3014 GCA_052139635.1 Capsulimonadaceae bacterium | reverse complement strand
TTGCCGACGCCGTAGCCGCCGCAGTGAATGTAGACCGCGCTGCTGTTTCCGAGCGGCGACGTGGTGACCGCGACCTCGGACGGGGTAGACTCCCCGCCGAAGTTGGCCGCCGTCACGTTGAAGTAGTAGGTTGTGTTCGGCGAGAGGCTGCTGACATAGAGGCTGGTGCCGCTGACGTTGTAGCTGACCAGCGTCCCCAGGTCGCCGGCGATATAGGTGTTTGTCGTGTTCTCGTAAACGTCGTAGTAGACGCCTGATGTTGCGCTGGCGCCCCAACTGAGCTGGACCCCGTTGCTGTAGGGCGTCGCAGTCACCGTGCCCGGGGCGGCCGGGACGCCGGCCGTGTAGTCGTTGTACTGCACGTAAGAGGTGTAGATTAAGACCGGGAAGGTGGTGCTGCTGGTGGGCGCCCCGGCGACTGTACCGCCGACACCGGCGCTGTCGATCAGGTAGAACGGCTGATTGAAGGGCCAGGTGCCGTTGCAGTCGAGCTGTGTGACATCGGGCGTGCTGTAGACATTCCCGTCGACGAAGAACTGGATTTGAAACGGCTCCCAGTACATGCCGAACGTGTGGTAGGCCTCGTAAAGCCCCACGTCGCCGGATTGGGTGTAGGGCATGGTCAAGCCATCGTAGCCGTAGTTATCATCGTTGTTGACGTCGTAGCCGTGGATGGTTCCGTTGGTGGTGGCCTGACTGAGAGTGGTGCCGCCGTGCGACTCCATCATGTCGATCTCGCCGCAGTACGGCCACGGGGTGCCCCCCGTGATATAATCTTGCCCCATCGCCCAGAAGGCCTCGCCGATACCCTGGGAATCCGCGGGAGTGGAGGTGCCCCACTGCTGGACGTCCGCCACGACCTGACCGTAGGGGCCGAAGTAATGCAGTGTCTGCGTGGACATGTGGGCCGACGTGTACTCTTCCGACCCGGTGGAGCTGTAGAGTTCGGCGTCGACCATCTGGTTATTGCCGGACAGGTAACCGTTTGCGGTGCTGTTGGTTCCGTACTCGAGCTCGCCGGTACCCCAGGACGCCGGCGTCCCGGTCAGGTAGATCCAGTTCGCCGGGTTAGGCGCGGAACCTGCGGCCCCGGGGAAGGTATCTTCCCAGACATTCGAGTACTGCGCGTGGGCCGGTGCGGCCAGGCAGAACAGGCCCGCGGCCACCACGGCGATGAGCGCCGTCCGCCACAAGCTGAAACGTTCGATTGAGCCTCCCGCGCTCGATCGACGAAGTATCGTTGCCGTTGATTTCATCCTTTGCCTCCAAGTATTTCGGTCCATTCGAACGGCGACAACAACGAACAGAGATCATCCGCGGCGGCTCGACCAGCCAGCCGCCTCCCTGTATAGTAATTGTCGCGTTAAACTATAAATTGGCGTATCATCGTTCGCCGATCACACACACATCGATTCGCTCTAACCCGCCACCCGGGACGGGACGTATGACAATTATATCATGTTCGGACCGATTGTCAAGATAAATTGTTAAACAAACCGATTTATCAATGTGTACATCGGTCGATAAAACGGTTTGTCACCCGGATATGGCCGCGTGTGACCCGGCGAATACGTATCATCCACCTCTACGCCCCGACAGCCACCGCATCGTTCGCGACCTCCGCACCGGCTTCGAGACCACCCGGGTTCGCGACGTCCTCAAGGGCGACCTCGAGGGCATCGTTATCTCCCATTTTGAGAGACAACGGGTACAATGAGACGGTATCGATGCGAGGTAGACCGTGACGAAACCGACGATACTTGTTTCAACGTGGGGCGATGGGCTGTTCGCAGTCACCGGCGACGGGCGCACACAAGAGATGGCAAACCAGCCTGTCAGAGGGCTGGCGCCGGATGGACGCGGCGGTGCGCTCGCGATTGTCGGCCGACATTCGCTCCGCAGGCGTGCATCCAGCGGCGAATGGGCGACCGTCGCTACGAGCGAGTTCGAGCTCTCGTGCTGCATGTCTGTTCGAGACATTATCTACGTTGGAACGGACGATGCGCGCATGCTGCGGCTGAGCCCCGGAAGCAGTGTGCTCGATCCCATTACCGGATTCGACACCGTCCCGGGTCGGGATACCTGGTATGCCGGCTCGGCAATGGTCAATGGGCAGCGTCTTGGGCCACCGCTCGGTATTCGTTCGGTCGCGGCCAGCTCGAACGCGAGCGTATTGTTCGCGAACGTTCACGTGGGAGGAATCCCGCGTTCAATGGATGGCGGAAGAAGCTGGCAGCCCACCATAGATATCCATAGCGATGTTCATGAGGTGCGCGCGCACCAAACAGATCCCAACCTTGTCGTCGCAGCGTCCGCAATCGGCCTCTGCATTAGCCGTGACGCGGGAGCAACGTGGGCCATCGAACGCGACGGCCTGCACGCATCGCACTGCTACGCGATCGCACTCTCGGGCGACGACATTATCGTGTCGGCGTCGACCGATTTTTTTGCGGCGGATGGGCGAATCTATCGGCGGCCGGTCAAGCCGGATGGGTCCCTCGCGGCCGTCGAAGGTGCGACGCCGGCGTGGATCGAGGGTTTTGTCGACACCGGCTGCATCGCCGCAAACGGCTCCTCCATTGCCGTAGCGGATAGATCCGGCAACTTGTACGGTTCGGACGACTTCGGGCAATCCTGGTCATGCAGGAGCACCGGACTGCCGGTCCCGAGCGGGGTTCTCATCTGTTGACGTCGCGGGCACTTCCGTCTTTTCTAGTCCGAACCGCGCCAGATCCCGGTTACGTTCCGAGTCATCAGTACGGCGACGAGACTGCCCTCGAGGGCAACCTCGACGAAACCGTCCGGGCAGCCCTCAAATCCACGAAGGCGTCGGAAGCTTGGGACGTGGACTGAGCGTCGCGGCCCCTTTTCGTTCGTCGGGCATAAGCCGGAGGTTATTGGTTCAAGTCCAATACCCGCTCCCATTTGAGACGATAGGTTGAACCACTGAGAGTGCGCCGTTGGGATAGGTATTAATTCCAACGTAACGCACTCTTTTTCTTTGACTTCCACAC
>JBKQWH010000064.1:0-19722 GCA_052139635.1 Capsulimonadaceae bacterium | reverse complement strand
GTCATGGGTCATTCGATGGGTGGTCTACTGGCTTTGAAGCTGGCCGTGGACCCTCAGGGTGCCGGGTGCAGCAGGAACCCCTGACGAATAGGAGTTCCACTCGATGCCGTGCGTGTACATATACTGCGGGAACACGGTAGTGCCATCGGGCGGGCCGGCGACCTGTCCGCCCACACCCACACTGTCTATCAGGAAGATAGACTGGTTAAACGGCCACTGGCAGTTCGATGCAAGATCGGTGAGATCGTCCGTTACGTAGGTATCGGAGTTGAAGTAGAACTGGATACGATACGGCATCCAGTACATACCGTATATGTTGTAGCTTTGGGTAAGCGGGCTGCCGTTTATATAAGCAGCGGTGATTCCGAAATCCGCGTATGCGGGCGCATGGATCGTCCCGTTGCTCTGATTCGGCTGGCTGCCGTGGCTTTCCATGATGTCGATCTCGCCGCAGCTCGGCCATCCGACTGTCGCGTAGTTCGAACCGAGAGCCCAGAAGGATTCTCCGAGTCCGTCCGTGCCGGGTAACTGCATGTCTGCCTGAACCTGGCCGTACGGCCCCACGTTGACCAATCCCTCGGTCTGGAGATGTCCGGAGGTGTATTCCTCTGTGGCAGCCGATCCGTTGAACAGGGCCACAATGACCAGATCGCCGTTTCCGTCGATGTAGGAGTTGGAGCGGGAATTTGTCCCGTAGTCAAGTTCTCCGTTACCAAACTGGTCCCCGAGGAGGTACATCCAGTAGTTTGGGTTCGGCGCCGACCCGGCGGGCCCGGGGAAAGCGTCTCCCCACGCCAGCGAGTACTGCGCGTGCGCTGGTGTCGCATGCAAAGAGAGTGCCGCCAGAATCCCGACGAACACCCCCCATCGCATGAAAGTATCGATCCACTGAGAGCCTTTTTTCATTATTACCTCGTTTTCCCTCTGTCCTTAAGATTGGCCGCGTGCTCGTCGTCAGCGTTCATCGAAGACGTTTCGAGCGTAACGTACCATCGACATCGTCCGGCCGCGAACCGGACTCTGGTGAACTGCACATTAGGCAAAAACGGAAGAGAGTGTGCTGACCACCTTCCGGTTCGGAGACCTGCCTCCGCACTCCTTGTATCGCAATTCTAGCGACCTATGCCCGCAAACCGCGGGGACACCTGGCGATGCATGTTCCCGCTCCTTGCAGCGCATGCGACCACGGTCGCCGCCCACCTGTATCGTCTTTCTAGCAATAAAGCCTATCGACCCGCCATCTTACTCCGGAGGTCAGCCATGCTCCGCGGCGATCAAGCATTCTATCTCTTCAACGCAACCCGATCGCCGTCTTCGGTGCATCTCTGCATTACCGGTAACAGCGTATATTAACCCAACCCGAGAGTCAGGGCCTAGATTAACCCAATTCTACACCTTCCCCGGCGATTTGTCAACTATGAATTCTCTATTTATCGTTGAACCGTTTAACCGAATCCCAAATGTTTATCGTTGAACAGCGGATACAGCCTTAACATAACCCGCTCAAGCCCCGGCGACAAACTAACTGATCGTGTCGACGATGGTTCCAGCTCACAGTTCAAGGATTCTTTCGCGTGAGCCGCCGCGGGCGCGCACGGGCAGCCAGGACCGGACGGCAAGCGGCCGGTTTCCAATGACAACGGCTGGCCTTGAAAAAACCTTCACCAACTTACATAATGTGGGCGCAGCGAATCCACGTGGGAATCGCACACACAGGCAGTCGCCCTCCAAGCGCAACGTGCGAATCTGACAGAAGACCGGAAGATGAGGACCATGCTGAGCCGCAAGGATCGAGAATACCGAGTCGATACCGGTCAGGCCGGTGCCTCCCGAGCGGCATACGGTACCCCGGAGTGGAAACGCTTCCAGCGCCTGATCCTGACTGCTCTGCTGGTTGTCATCACCCTCTTGGTGTTCCAATCGGTCCGCTCGTACCAGTTCCTGAGTTGGGACGACAAGTTTAATATCACCGTCAATGAGCACATGAACCGGCCTGGCGGCCCCGATTACGGCTTCTATTGGCGAACGCCGTACACGTATTCATACCGCCCCCTGATTTTTGACGTGTGGAGCTTCATCGCGGACCACGCGCGGCTCAAATCGATGCAATCGGCGCCTGGGATCGGAGAGTACCGGTTCAGCCCCCGTCCCTTCCACACCTTCAACTGGGTTTTCCACGCGATCAACGTGGTGCTGGTCTTCTTATTGCTTCGAGTTCTCGTCAGAAGAGATTATCCGGCTTTCGCAGGCGCGCTGCTCTTCGGACTCCATCCGTTTCAGGACGAGTCGGTGGCTTGGATCACCGGCGGGAACGAACTCCTCTACGGTTTTTTCGCGTTGCTCACGATCCTCGAATACCTGTCCTTCGCGGCGAAATCCGTGGAAAACCGCACGGCAACGTCCCCGCGGACATCCGCGCGTACGCAACCTCTCGCGACATGGGACACAGCGGACACCCATGCCTCGGCTCGCAGCAACCTCATGCCAACCCACCGGAACGCAGGGTCCCCGAACAGAAGGGAAAGCTCACCAGGAAAGCGCTCGGCCCGCCCCCTGGTCGACTCTCGCCCGCCTGAGGCACTCTCATCGGCCGTCACCGTTGCATTTAAGGGTAACCCCCGGATTCACTACTGCGCCTCCTGTCTGCTCTATATGCTCGCGCTGCTCGCGAAGCCAACCGCAGTCTGCCTGCCGCTCATCGCCGCGGCTCTGGATATCTGGGCAATCCGGCGTCCGGTCCGCAAGGTGCTGCTCTCTTTGGCTCCCTGGATTCCCGTCGCATTGGTGTGGATCTACGTCACCGCGTGGGCGCGTCAGCTCGACACCACGGTCGCGCACACCGCGTTGTGGATCAGGCCCCTCGTGGCCGGCGATGCCGTTGCGTTTTATCTCTACAAGATAATCGTGCCATTCAATATGGCGGTCGAATACAGCCGCGACCCGGCATTCGTGATGGCGCACGCGTGGGTCTACGCCACATTCCTGATCCCGATAGCGATCGCCGTTCTGCTGTGGATGGCTCGAAGCGCCTATCCATTGCTTCTGGCCGCCTACACGATCTTTCTCGCCGCGCTCCTTCCCACGCTCGGCCTTGTGCCGAATCATTACCAGTTCTACTCGACCGTCGCCGACCACTACATGTATCTCGCGATGCTCGGTCCCGCGATCGCCCTGTCCTGGCTCCTCGCAGACCTTTCCTGGGAGCGAAAACCCGGCAAGATCGTGGCGGCCGCGTATGCCCTCTTCCTTGCGTTATGCGGAGCCCGCGCCGCGATTCATGCCCGTGATTTTCGGAACGACGAGACCCTCTATCTCCAGACAATCGCCACGAACCCCAGAAGTTGGGTCTCGCACTATAACTACGGCAGGTATCTCGCCGACCAGGGGAAGTATGAAGGTTCCATCACGCACTTGCAAGCGGCCGTCGCGCTCAAGCCCGACCTGGCCGACGGTTACAACAACCTGGGCGTGACACTCTCCGCGCTCGGCCGCAATCGAGAAGCGCTCGATCAATTGCAAAAAGCCGTGGAGTTGGACCCGCACAACCCCTCTTATCGAACCAGCATCGCGATCGTGTACGACGCGATGGGCCGCTACTCCGACGCCGCGGCGAACTATACGGCAGCCTTGCAAACATCCCCGAACGCGCCGGACACGGAATTCCGTCTCGGAACGGACTTAAGTTCCATAGGGCAGCTCGCAGACGCCGAGACCCATCTGACCCGCTCGCTCGCGCTTGCGCCGGGCAACGCGCCGGCGGAGAACAACCTGGCGACTGTGTTGGTGCGGGAAGGCAAGATCGACGAGGCCATTCCACACTGGCAAAAGGCGATTCAACTGGAGCCGAACTACGCAAGGGCTTATTATAATTACGGCTCCACGCTCGAGCAGATGGGAAGGACCAGGGACGCAATTGCTGAATACGAGGCCGCTCTCCGTCTGCAGCCGCAATACGCCAGGGCACAGACAGCGCTATCGCGTCTGCTGGGAGTTGGCAAGCCCGGCCGGCGTCCGGGGGGCGCCGGCGCATCGACCCCCGCCCAGACACACGAAACCCTCGGCTTACAATGGAACAGTCATGGTAACTTGCCGGAAGCAGCCGCCGAGTTCGAACAGGCGGTTAACCTTGCCCCGAATAATCCGGGCTATCGCGCAAATTACGGCCTTATTCTGTCGAACCTCGGCCGCCGGGCGGAGGCGATCGAGCAACTGGAAGCCGCGGTGCGGCTCAATCCGACAAACGCAGTCGCACTGGACAACCTGGGGGTCAATCAGGCGCAATCGGGCATGTTTGCGAAAGCCATCGACAACTTCAAGCGCGCCCTGGCCATCCGGCCAACCTACCCGGAAGCGGAAGCCAATCTGGGATACGCCTTCGCGCTAACCGGCGACAAGACGTCCGCAATCGCCCACTTTCGCACCGCCCTCAAAGAGCGTCCCGGATTCGCAAGGGCACAGCAAGGGCTTGACAGGGCGCTGTCCGGCCAATGAACTCGATGTCATGCCACGATTGGGTGCCACATCGGCTGCTCGGAGCGGACATGGGCCGTGCCCGTACTGACGTCCATGACTGCGGGTCAGGAGCATGCACTCCCTTGCAAGATGCGGCAACATCTGGCATAATGAGGTCGCAGCGAGTAATTCAGGCAATACGACCGCGCCGGCAGCCGCCGCGCAAAGCTCCTCCTGGAAGTCTCTCATCAGACACGAGGACCAACCATGCTTAGTCGCAAAGGCCGGGAAGTGCCGGTCGACATCGTCCCCGATCCGGAATCGAACGCGTCGAGAAGCCGGTTCCAAATCCTGATCCCCTGTATCCTTCTGGTCATCATCACCCTGGGCGTCTTCCAATCGGTCCGCACGTACGAGTTCCTGAGTTGGGACGACAAGATCAACATCCCTGCCAACGACCGCATGAACCGCCCGGGCGGTCCCGATTACGCAGTCTTCTGGCGCGAACCGTACACTTCTTCCTACCGCCCGCTGATCTACGACGCGTGGAGCTTTATCGCGGACCACGCCCGCCTTGCCCGGGTGCACACCGCGCCGGGTGTCGGAACCTACCAGTTCGACCCGCACGCGTTTCACTCCGTCAATTGGATTCTGCATGCAATCAACGTGCTTCTGGCGTTTTTCATTCTGCGACTTGTGGTGAAGAAGGATTGGCCCGCATTCGCCGGCGCCCTGCTGTTCGGAATCCATCCGTTTCAGAACGAAGCCGTTTCCTGGATCACCGGCGGCAACGAACTTCTGTACGGCTTCTTCGCCCTGCTGACGCTCTGGCAGTATCTCCTATACGCGATGGGAATGGCGTCCGCGGAACGCGAGACAAAGCAGGCGCGTTCTCCGGCACGCGCGGGACGGGGTAAGCGCGCCCCGCAAAGTGACCCTGTCGATCGCAGCCGCGCAGGCGTACCCGCCCCTCGCGCGGAGCAACGATGGGTGCACTATGGAGCCGCATGCCTGTTCTTCATTCTCGCCCTCTTCACCAAGCCAACAGCAGTGTGTCTGCCGTTTCTCGCCGCGGCGCTGGACGTCTGGGCAGTGGGGCGCCCGGCTCGAACGGTGCTACGCACACTCGCCCCGTGGCTTCCCGCCGCGGTTGCGTGGGTGTTCGTCACCACCTGGGCTGGCAAGCACGACCCCACGGTTGTCCACACCGCATTATGGATCAGGCCGTTTGTTGCCGGCGACTCTCTCGCATTCTATCTCTATAAACTTCTATTGCCGTTCAAGCTCGTCATCGAGTATGGGCGCAGCCCGGATTATGTGATGGCACACTGGTGGGGCTATCTCACGTTCCTCGTCCCACTTGCAATTTGCGGCATCCTCTGGAAGTACCGCCAATCCTGTCCGCTGCTACTGGCGGCCTACGCCATCTTCCTCGCCGCGCTCCTCCCCACGGTCGGCCTTGTCCCGAATCACTATCAGTTTCACTCGACCGTCGCCGACCGCTACATGTACGTGGCCATGCTCGGTCCGGCGGTCGCCATGTCCTGGCTGCTCGCATGTTATCCCATCACCCAAAGCAGCGGCAAGATCACTGCGGCGGCTTGCGCCCTCTTCCTGGCCTACTGCGGAACGATCACTTTACGCCACTCGCGCGACTTTCGAAACGACGACACGCTGTACCGTCAGACGATCGCTGACAATCCCATGAGCTGGGTGTCGTATTACAACTACGGACAGTACCTCGCCGATGTCGGCAGACTGGAAGAAGCAGCCACGGATCTTCGTGCCGCCGTCCGGATTAAGCCCGACCTGGCCGACGGCTACAACAACCTCGGCGTGACCCTGGCCGCGCTTAACCACGATCCCGAAGCACTCGATGCCTTGCAAAAGGCAATTGAGCTTGACCCGCAAAACGCCTTTTACCGTATCAGCGCCGGGATGGAGTATGAGAAGATGGGCCGCATGGCCGATGCCGTGTCCGCGTACACAATTGCCATGCAATCGACCCCGAACGACCCGGACACCGAGTTTCACCTTGGCACGGACCTGCTTGCCGAGGGGCAGCTCGCCGACGCCGAGGCACACCTGACACACTCACTCGAGCTTGCACCGAATAACCCGGAGGCGGAGAATAACCTGGCAACAGTACTGGCGCGGGAAGGGAAAACCGTCGACGCCCTCGCGCACTGGCAAAAGGCGATCCAGTTGCAGCCTGACTACGTCAGCGCCTATTGCAATTACGGCGGAGCGCTGAAGGCAATGGGACGGACTCAGGACGCTATCGACCAGTATCAGACGGCGCTGAGGCTTTCGCCGCAGTCCGCCGACGCGCAGACAGCGCTCGCAAGTCTGCTGTCTACCGTAAGCAGCGGGCACCATGCCGGCGCGTCCGTCTCCAACGCCGCCGGTGCATACGAAACCCTCGGCCTGCAAATGCACAGCCAGGGACGCCTGCCGGAAGCCGCCGCCCAGTTCCAGAAAGCGGCGGAACTCGCCCCGAACAACGCGGGCTATCGCGCGAATTACGGCCTCATCCTGTCGGATCTGGGCCGGAGACCGGAGGCAATCGAGCAACTACAAGCAGCCGTGCGGCTCAACCCGCGGAACGCATCCGCCCTGGACACCCTGGGTATCAATCAGGCCCAATCGGGCATGCTCGCAAAGGCCGTCGACAGCTTCAAGCGAGCGCTCGCCATCCGGCCAAACTATCCGGAAGCCCATGTCAACCTGGGATTCGCTTTCGAGGAAACCGGCGACAAACCTTCCGCTATCGCCCAGTTCCGAGCCGCCCTTCTCGAACGTCCCGGCTTTACGCGAGCCCAGCAGTTGCTCGATCAGGCCCTGGCCGGTCGTTGATCGTGACGGTTACGGCCAGCGCCCGCAGCGCTGCGGGCAGCCCATACCGGCCGTAGTTAGGAGTCCGCGCCGGAGCGAAGCGACAGGGGCGGACATTATGCCCTCCGCTAGTAGGAGTCCGGATTCTTTTTGATCTTTGTGCCAACATCCCCGTGCACTCACTTGAAAGACACGTCGACATCTGGCATAATGGGAAGACTGTGAGTAATTGGTGCAATTCAACCGTCGTGGCAGCCGCCGCGCGCAACTCCTCCTGCAAGTACAAGAGGACCATCCATGCTTAGCCGCAAAGACCCGGAGGCACCGGTCAATGTCGCTGCCGAGCCAGCATCGACCCCGGCGGGAAATCGATTCCGAAGCCGGATTCTCGCCGTCTTGCTCGTCGTCATCACCCTCGGCGTCTTCCAATCGGTTCGCCACAACGACTTCGTGAGCTGGGACGATAAGATCAATATCTGCATCAACGACCACATGAACCGTCCGGGCGGTCCGGATTATGGCTACTATTGGCGCCACACATATACGTTTTCCTACCGGCCGCTGATCTTCGACGTGTGGAGCTTCATCGCGGACCATGCGCGACTCGCGACACCGCACACCACGCCCGGCATCGGGACCTACCAGTTCGACCCGCACGTCTTCCACACGGTCAACTGGATTCTGCATGCGATCAATGTGCTGCTCGTATTCGTCATATTGCGCATATTGGTGAAAAAGGATTGGCCGGCATTCGCGGGCGCGCTTTTGTTCGGCATCCACCCATTCCAGGACGAATCGGTTGTCTGGATCACCGGCGGCAACGAGTTGCTGTACGGGTTCTTCGCGCTGCTCACGATCTGGCAATACCTGTGCTTTGCGCAGCGAGCGGCGGACGACGAGCCCCAGAGGCGGCCGTCCGCACCGTCGCAGGCGCGCTCGGGAGGCGCTCGCAAGCGCCCCACAGTCCGCAAGCCGGACGATGCCGGTCTCCCACCGGGCATCGACACCACCCCATCCTCACCAGGAAGCAACGCCCGTGCCCGTGGTCGCCGGCTGCACTATGCCGCATCCTACGTGTTTTTCGTTGTCGCGATGCTCGCCAAGCCAACCGCGGTCTGCCTGCCGTTAATCGCCGCCGCACTGGATATCTGGGCGATCCGGCGGCCGCTCGGCAAGGTTCTCGTCAGCCTGTCACCCTGGCTTCCCACGGCGCTGGCGTGGGTCTTCGTCACCGCATGGGCGCGCCAGCTCGACAGCACGGTCGCGCACACCGCGCTCTGGGTCCGGCCGTTTGTCGCCGGTGATGCCTTTGCGTTCTATCTGTACAAACTGGTCGTGCCCCTCAATATGGCGATCGAGTACGGGCGCGGGCCGGATTATGTGATGAAGCACGCGTGGGTGTACGCAACATTCCTCGTCCCGATTGTGATCGGCTTCGCCCTCTGGAAGTACCGACACTCTTCTGCGCTTCTGGTCGCTGCCTATGCGATCTTCCTCGCCGCGCTCGTGCCTACCGTCGGGCTTGTACCGAACAACTACCAGTTCTACTCGACCGTCGCCGACCACTACATGTACGTCGCCATGCTCGGTCCGGCCATCGCGCTGGCCTGGCTTGGCGCGCGGTTCTCGTGGAATCAAACCTCCGGCAAGGTCGCGGCCGCGGCCTGCGCGGCGTTCCTGGCCTTTTGCGGAGTCCGCGCGGCCGGCCATGCACGAGACTATCGCAACGACCAGACTCTTTACCTTCAGACGATCGCGGCCAATCCTATCAGTTGGGTGGCCCACTACAACTACGGGCGGTATCTCGCCGACCAGGGTAGGCTCGATCAGGCCGAAATGCACCTCCGGGCAGCCGTCAAGCTCAAGCCCGACCTCGCGCAGGGCTACAATAATCTGGGCATGACCCTGGCCGCACTCGGCCGCGACCAGGAGGGTCTGGATCAATTGCAAAAGGCGGTGAACCTCGAGCCGGCCAACGGGTTCTACCGTGTCAGTCTCGGGATGGAATACGACAAGCTGGGCCGGCTCGACGAGGCTGTGGCGGCCTATACGGCCGCGTCACAGTCGGAGCCGAACGACCCGGAGACCGAGTTCCGCCTCGGAACGGACCTGAGCGCAATGGGGCAGCTTAACGACGCCGAAACACACCTGCAAAACTCGCTTCGGCTCAAACCGGACAATGCGCCGGCTGAGGACAATCTGGCAACCGTGATGGCCCGAGAAGGAAAGGTCCTCGATTCCCTCCCGCACTTTGAGAAGGCAATCGAGTTACAGCCAAACTACATGAAGGGACATTTCAATTACGGAATGGCGCTGGAGATGATGAACCGGAAACAGGAAGCGCTCACCCAGTACCAGATCGCACAGCAGCTTTCCCCGGATTCCCCTCAGGTGCGGTTGGCGCTCGCGCGACTGACCGGAAAGCGCTAAAACAAGGACAGCTTCGGCTCGGTCTTGGCGGCCTTGGCTTTGTCGCGAGCGGCGGTGAGATCGTCGACAAGGGACTGGCGGCCGGCCTGGTACTCCGATCCCTCCTGGCGCAGAATGAAGGCGGGGTGCAGCACGGCGGTTGTGTAGCGGCAGTATTTGCCCTCGAACCACTTCCCGTGTTCGCGCATGACACTGAACCCCGGGCGTATCAGCGTCGCTGCGGCCGGCCCCCCAATGCACACGATCACCAGCGGGCGGATGACGGAAATCTGCTTCTCCAGCCACCGTGGAACACATGCGCCGAGTTCCTCCGAAGCGGGAGGTCGGTTCTGCACCCGTCCCCCCTCCATGCCGCAAGCCCGGCACTTTATCACGTTGGTGATATAAACATGCTTTCGAAGCATGCCGGCCTCGCGCAGGCACTCGTCCAACAGGTGGCCGGCCGGACCGACAAACGGCAGCCCGGTCGCGTCTTCGTTCATCCCGGGGCCTTCGCCAACCAGCATGAGCGGGCTGTTGACATTTCCCGTCCCAAACACCACGTTGGTGCGCGCGGCGCTGAGCCCGCATGCGGTGCAGGTTCGCGCCGCATCCTCGAGCGCCGCCACGGCGGAAATCTTGTCGGCCGCGACATCCGTATTATCCATGGGGCAAAGTGTCCGCCGGCCAGGCGCGGCGGATTTTCATACAACTGCTCTCCAGGGCGTCGGGCATGACTTTCGTGTCGCCAAGAACAGGCATAAAGTTCGTATCGCCATTCCACCGTGGAACAATATGCAGGTGGAGATGGTCCGCAATACCAGCACCGGCGGCACGGCCGAGGTTCATTCCCATGTTGTACCCTTCCGGATGCAGCGCGTGCTCCAGGGCGGTTTGCGCATGCCGGGCCAGCAACATGAGGTCGAGCAGCACCGGGGCTTCAAGGTCCTGAAAACTTGCAAGGTGGGCATAGGGGACAACCATCAAATGGCCGTTATTGTAGGGATAGAGATTGAGCAGCACGAAGCAGTGCTCGCCGCGATGGACTACCAGATTTCGACTGTCCTGGTCGGATGCGGCCTTATCGCAAAAGACACATCCCGTGGACGGACCCGGCCGGTTGACGGGATCCGGCTGGTCAACATAAGCCATCCGCCACGGTGCGTAAAGTCGATCCATAGGTGAAAGCGCCTCTTGATGCAAGATCCGGCATCATCTTGTAATGTGGGAACTGGTAGCCCTAAGGGGAATCGAACCCCTGTCTACGCCGTGAGAGGGCGTTGTCCTGACCGCTGAACGATAGGGCCGTAAACCTCGCGGCACTGCCGTGGCGCCGCTTTCACCACACCGGAGTGGTGTGGCGTGGGGGATAGTACCACCCGCACGGCCTTAAAGTCAAGAGTACCGCGCGGAACGGGAATAAATAATGCTTTCCAAAAGAAAATGTGCGGAGATTGCTCTCAAGTTGGGGATGCTGAAGTAAACTAGTGGCGAGCGCTAACTTCGCTTCGGCCGGCGGTGGGCAACGCCGCCACCCACGGTAGCTCGGCCAGGCGCCGCCCGGCGCCGCCGTCTTGAGACTTGCTAACGAAAAGTTGCCTATACTAAATCTGTATGAATTATCGATCCGACCGGTGCGGTGAAAAGTGCAGTCGCGCTTGCGCACCCTGCTGCTGAACAAATCCGCCTAACCTTGACAGGCCGCAAGGAAATTTGATACTATCTAGCTGGGAGAAACGGCTTGGCGAAACGTAAACGATATGACGATCACATGCTTCTCGCGGACGGGGAGCGTGTGCGGGGCCCGAGCGCAACCTATGATGTCGAGAGGGTCGTCGGCCATGGTGCCTTCGGCGCTGTTTATTTCGCGAAGGACCCGGCCAAAGTCGGCCGAAATGTCGCCCTGAAGGAGTTCTTTGCGCCGCGCCACCCCCGCGAGCAGGGAATGCTCAAGGACCTCTGGGAGCGCGAGCGAGTCGTTGGCGTGCAGGCGAGCCCGCACCCGCTCATGCCGACCTTCTACGAGGCCTTTCAGTTCGACGGCCACTACTATATCGCGCAGGAGTTCATCGAGGGCCACACCCTTGACGAGATTATCCGCACGCGCAATCCGTTGCCTCGTGAGTGGTGCTTGAAATGGACAGTGTGTCTGTGCGACGCGCTCGCCTTCCTGCACTCGCGCGGAATCATCCACCACGACCTGAAGCCCGCGAACATCCGCATTACTCCGCACGGCCACCTGGCCCTGTTGGACTTCGGCGCGGCGCAGTATTTCGGCAAGGAGCATGCGCACGCCAAGCAGACGGAGTTGTACGGGACGGAAGGTTATCTTCCGCCTGAGCTCGACGCGGATAATAACTGGGTGGCAGATGTTCGCACGGACATCTTCGCACTCGGTTGCGTCATTTATGAGATGCTCACCGGCCAACCGCCTGACCAGGAATTGATCAATGCGCGCTCGATGAACCTGACCGGCGACCTGATGCAGAAGCCCAACGCCGATTTCGATCTGGTTAACCTGCTCGTGCGGGCGCTCTCTTACGACAAGGCGTACCGGTTCGCCAGCGCGAACGAGTTCCTGCTCGAGGTCCGCAAGACCGCGCCGCCGGTCCTTCTGGTAAACACGAAGCACATTCGCTTTGGCGACGTGATCCTGGGCCAGCACGTGCCGCCGATTCCGCTCACGGTGTATAACGCGGGAGGCGGAGAGTTGCGCGGCGAGATCAAGCCGCGCGCCCCATGGGTTCAGGTGCCGGTTTCCACGTTCAAGGGCAACAAGCGCGACATCAACGTCATCATCAATGCGTCGAAGGTGCCCGACCGTGAAAAGCTCATGACCGCCAAACTCGAGGTGAACTGCCCGGACGTGCTCGATGAACTCGGGCGTGTCAAATATAAGGGGGATCGCTGGCTGGTGGACTGCAGCGTTCGCATCGTCCTGCACAGCGGAGTGCTGGAAGTGGTGGAGCGACCCAACAACAACCTGCCTCCGCTCCCGATGAAGGCGCTTAAGGGCCAGGTGGCGGCAACCACGTTCCAACTCAAGAATATCGGAGAGCGCTCCACGGAATTCAAGATCGACGTAGCACGGTCCGGTCAAACGGTGCTGGGAACAACATCCGACGTTTCATTCGCCCCCGGTGGCGGATCGTTGTCCCCGGGGGAGACAATTACAATCAACGTGACTGTTCCGACGGACAAGCTCGTCACAGGGGTGTTTAAGGCGGCACTCAATGTCAAGACTTCCGGCAGCCAGCAGATCCCGGTGCCATTCTCCATCCAGGTGCAGACACCCATGGACTTCATAAAGTCCAAGTTCACGGGCGGACGCGCTTAGCCGGCTGGAAATCCGCGTTTCAGGATTCTTCGGTGGCCGCAACCAGCTCGAACAAGCGGCCCAGGCTCAATGCCTTCTCTACGACGCTCTTCGTTACCGGCTGCCCGGCCTTAATGAGGGGAAAGCCGAAATACCCTTGAACCTCCCGGCGCGCGATGCGACCGATGACCGGGTCCACGTAGCCCGCGAACTCACGGTCGGAGGGAAGGGCGAGGTCACTGTCGGTGGTCATAATCAGGCGCGCTCCAAGCCAGGTGGAATTTCGTTCAGGTCGTATGCCAGGTTCATGATGGTGTCGAATCGTCCCAACCGTAGCACTCGCTCCGGCTGTCGTCCCGGTGTCAGCAGAATATGCAGCGAACGGCCATCCGGCGCGAGGCGCTTGCGGGCCTCGACAAGCAGCGCCAGACCGGCACTGTCAATGAAGTCCACGCGGCTCAGATCCACAATTACCGAAGCACGGTCGGCACCGTTCACGGCAGTGAGGACCGGCTCGCGTAACTGAAGTACCGTCGTCAAGTCAACTTCACCGACCGCTTCGATGAGCGAACCTTTCTCAGTACCACGGCAATTCACGGTCAGTTGTGCAGCGTTCAAGGTACAAGTCTCCCGGATTAAGCAGCATCGGCCTCCAGGAAACGGAGCCGATAGCGTGAGATGTCCCCAACCAATCCTCGATACGCGATCCCAGTGAAGGAGACTGGCTGTCTCCCGGTATGCATGGCATCGCATACCGGTCAGAATTGAGCGTTCGAGGGTTTACATCTGGTTTTGTTGGTAATAAGTATAACGGTATCGATACACCTCTGTCAAGGCAAACCGCACCACTCGGCCCCTGGCCAGACTATTCTACCCGTGGATCGCTTACAAGCCAACAACTTCAATCGATTATTCCCACATTCGTGAGCGATTTCACGACTCTGCAAAAAGATTCACGCCACCATCCACTATGCTATTCTATTGAAGCAGGCTGCGCAGGAGCGGGACTCCATCCTGGCGCCATGACAGCGGCGGCCGCTGCAACTCGCCCGGCCGGCAGCAATAGGTTGCTCCGAGATCGCGGACAATTCGCTCGATCAGGTCCCATTCCTGCCCATCGGCCGCAATGGCAACCCCTTGAAGCACCCCTCGAACCGATTGGAGGACATCCGAAAGAGCGGCATGGTCCGGAACGGCCGCCACGGTGACAATCCCATACCCGGGTGATGCCGGGAAGCCGGACACGGTCCGGCGCGTGAGGACGGTCCAGCGCTGGTCCTCGGCCGCGGTCACCCAACCGGCATCCTCCATGCGGCCAAGCGAGCGCACACGCGAAACAACCGCAGCAGCGGCCTCCGAACGAATCGGCGCCGGCAGCACCCCGGTCTCTTCGGCCAGTGCGCGGCTCAGCAGCCCGGCATACCGCGCCGCCCGGTCCTGATCCCCCAGTACCAGTACCGCCTGCGGCGAGAGACAGCCTTCCTGGTCGTAGAGCAAGACATCCCGCGCCACGCCATGCATCCGGTCCTCCTCCGACACACCATGGTCGACTGCCGCGCCGAGAACGACGCAAGACAGACGATGCCCGTACCCCACAAACGGCCGCCCATTACAAAGCCGTCCGATTTCCGCCAGTGTGGCATCGGCGCCGTAGGCAAGTACGATGTCGCTTGCGCGGCACAACTCGCTGGACAAAGAGCGGTCTGCGCCCGCCCAGCGCATCAGGGCTATCGTGCGCGCCAGTCGCGGATCGATCGAGGCGAGGCTGTCCACAAAGAGCCGCGCCCACTGATAGCATCCTTCCGCTTCCGGGCCGGACGGCAGCTTGACCAGCGAGGCGCTGCGGACGAGCAGCGCTCGAATCATGCTCACCCAGCCCAGGAGGGGGGAGTTCCCGGCGATGACGTGGCCTACGACCGTAAACCCCGTGCGGCGCTCCACCCGCTCCGTCTCAAGCAATTCACGCAATGCCGCGGCATGGAGGCCGTCCAGCAGCACATCCAGGCTACCCCGGGCGGCTTCCCATCCGAACGTTCCGTCCAACGCCGACGCACGCTGGCGCCACTGCGAGTCGTCGCCCCGCCATGAACTGGCCAGAGCGTCGAGCGCCCCAACCACCGTCGCCGCATCGGCACCGGACAGTACCTGGCGATGGGCTGCTCGCAACCGCGAAGCGGTTGCCACAATACAGTCGGCGCTTACCGGCCCGTCGGTATCGACACGCCCCCACAAATCACTCTCATCCACTACCGTTATCAATGCACACACCCTGCCCCGGACTACGCTCCGGCGCCGCGTTCCCACAATTCCTCCGCGGTCAGCGAGCAGCCGCGGGTTTCCGCGTCGTGCGCCCGTCCCAATAGCCGGAATCCGGACCGCCCAACCGGGCTGGTGGCCATAACGCCGACATCCTCGGTCTGCACGGCCATGACGGAGTTGAAGTTTGCAAGGTCGTAATGCGCCAGCAGCCCACGCCCATCCGGCCCGGGATCGGCGCCGGTGAGGGGATCGATGATCCGCGTGCGCACCCAGTGCGGACCGAGCTTGAGATCGTCGAGGCCGCGGCTGTAAAACTGCGATGCCATCTCCGACATTCCGTATTCGCTGTAGCAAAGCTGCGGGTCGACGCCAAGCTGCTCCGTAAACAGGCGGTACAGGTCCGTACGCGACACCTCGCGCGTGCGGCCCTTGAACCCGCCCGTTTCGATGATGAGGCTGCCCTCCGGAAGAGTCAGCGGCCCCTCCTGGATATCGAAGAGCTGAACAAACGCGAAGGCTGTGCCGAAAAGCACGATCGGGGCCTTCACGGACTGCAAGTCATCGAGCAGGTGCGCATCCGCCTCCCAGTAGAAGCGCTCGGCCCCGAGCATGGTCAGCATCGCCGAGAGAGATGAATGCGGCATCTGTTGCGACGACGGCATCAGCGCCCAGATCCGCTTACCCGTGGCATTCGGGATCGCGGTGAGGAACCCGTAGCGCAGGCTGGTGCGGTAGAGCGCGAGAGCATCGGCGCACAGAAAGTGCCGGCTGCGCTCGGACGCGGTCGTTCCGCTCGAGTGGTACACGACCACCGCCTGAGAGACAGGCACACAGCTCAGGTCATACCGCTTGAATGCGGCCGCCGGCACAAGCGGGATCTGACTCAACCGCTCGCAATTCATCGGCGAGATGCCCACACTGTCGCATAACCGGCGATACGGGTCGACGAGCCGGTACTGCCGCTCGAATAGCTTGAGGGCAAGCGCGTCGAACTCGACATCGCCGCCTGTCCCGAGAATGTATGCTTCGATTCGCTGCGCCAAATCGTCCATACCTGGTATTATACTGTCGATACCCCAATGTTCCGTTCAGTATCTTAAGATGAACAATTCCGCGCGAAGGCGCAATGCCGAGCTTTCCCTCCTCTTGTGGGTTTTCCTGACCATCTCGATCGGCCTGTGGCTGGTTTCCGCGGGCAAGCTGGCGACCCATCCCGAGGCCGCCGCACCCACGGCCACCGTCAATATCAACACCGCCGATGCCCGGACGCTCGCGCGAGCGCTCGGTGTCCCGGAAGCCGTCGGGGAAGCGCTGCTCACAACGCGCGCGGATCGCCCCGGGCACGCCTTCAGCTCGGTCTATGAACTGCGGCACGCGAAAGTACTCTCCGGCTGGACGATCGCTCCGGACGCCGGCAATCGCCTGGTGGCGCGCGAGCCGGACAACATTCGGCGGGCCGTGCTGCTGGGCGGTCTGGCCACCCTTCTGGCGTTCTTCCTCGTGCACCTGGTCATTCGCAGGGAGGCGCCCGGCAGCGACCCTATTCTGCTGCCTCTCGTGGTGCTGCTGGCGGGGGTCGGGCTGATCGCCGTGTTCACGGTGCAGGACCCCCTGCGGGACACTTTCGTGTTCGCGGCGCAGGCCTCCGGGGTGGCCTTCTTCGGCGCCGCCGCCCTGCTGGCGCCCCTGACCCGGCCGTTCAAGCGGCTGGTGCTTCGTCGATACCGGTACGCCTACGCGGCGGGCGCCATTCTGCTGATCTTGCTCCTCATCGTCTTCGGCAGCGGGCCGGGCGGAGTCCATCTGCGACTGCTCGGGTTCGAGCCGGTCGAGGTGGTCAAGCTCCTGATGGTCCTGTTCGCGGTCTCGTACCTGGCGGACCGGCGCAGGCTGATCGCCGATAATCTCAATCCGGCTCCCCGACCGCGGGACTTCGCCCCACTCGCGGCGGTCTTCCTGGCGGCGCTGACCCTGTTCAAGGTCATGAACGACCTCGGCCCGGCTGTCCTGCTGCTCGGCGCCTTCGTCACGCTGGTGTACCTCGCGACCGGGCGGCGCCGCTATCCCGCCGCCGGGATACTCCTGCTGGTGCTGGCCGGAATCGCCGGATACCGGCTTCACCTCGGCTTCTTCGCAACCCGCGTGACGATGTGGCTCTCCCCCTGGGACAACCACGATCCGCGCGGCGGCCAGCTTGCCGAGGGCCTCTGGGGGATGTCGACCGGCGGGCCATTCGGGTCAGGCCTCGGACTGGGTATGCCGGGCGTCATTCCCCGCGCCGAGTCCGACCTTGTCTTCGCGACGGTCGGGGAGGAACTGGGCCTTGTCGGCACGACCTGTCTGCTGCTGGTGTACGGCCTGATCCTGGCCCGAGGATACAGAATCGCGTCGACAGCCCCGACCGAGTTCGACCGGCTGCTGGCCGCGGGAATCACCACCCTGCTCGGCATCCAGACGATGATGATCCTGGGAGGTGTGACCGGACTGCTGCCGCTGACGGGGATGACACTGCCGTTCGTCTCGTTCGGCAGCTCGTCGCTGGTGGTCGATTTCTTCATGGTCGGCCTGCTGCTTCGGCTTTCCGACCGGGCGGACACCGCGGACAAGGTCGTCGACCCGCCCGCCGCGCACTGGCCGCGGACGCTGCGAGCGGTCACGCTCGGCAGCCTGGCGTACCTGGCGCTGGGCATCGGAATCGCACGGCTACTGCCGGTGCAGCTTTTGCAGGACCGCCAGACCGCCCTGCACACGCTGCTGATCCCCGACCGCGACGGCGTTCGGCGGCCGCGCCTGAACCCCCGCCTGGTCGCCTACGCCGCCACCATCCCACGCGGCCGGATCGAGGACCGCAACGGGGCCGTCCTGGCCGAAGACGCGCCTGATACCAGCGCCCTTGGCGTTGGCTTGCTGACTCCGGACGGCCGCAAGCGGCTCTACACGGGAGGGCCGTGCATCGCGCACCTGCTGATGGCGGTCGAGGCCACGCCGGCGGTCAGTTCTCTGGGCATGAACACTTCGCTGCGCGGTTACACGGACAACGCGCAGCTCCTCGCATCCTACCGGGGACGGTTCCTGCCGGGATGGACTGCGCTACACGGGCACGATGTGCGCGTGAGCATCGACCTGAAACTCCAGCGCGCCGCCTACGATGCCCTGGTCCAGGCGGCTCAGGCCATCCGCGACACACGAACCGGGCAGCCGCTCGACCGGGGCGCCGCGGCCGTCGTCGACGTCGATAGCGGGGAGGCGCTGGCCCTGGTCAGCTCCCCGAGCTTCGATCCGGCCGAGCTGACCGCCGCACAGTGGAACCTCCTCACCGTGGACAGCCGGGCGCCCCTCCTCGATCGCGCCACGGCCGGGCTCTACCCGCCGGGCTCCACCTTCAAGATCGTGACCGCGGCGGCGGGTCTCAGCCACGGGCTCGCCGATACGGTGGTTGACTGTCCGCACACGATCCGCAATGTCATCTGGCACTCGTTCGGCGTCACCTACTCGCGCGCCCGGGTCACCGACGAGGAGGGCATGCCGGAACATGGTGTGACTGACATGGCAAAGGCGCTGCGCGTCTCCTGCAATGTCTACTTCGGGACTCTCGCGGTGAAGATGGGAGCGACCGCGCTGCACGACACGGCCCTCGGCTTCAACTTGAAACACATCCCGACCGCCGAGAAGATCGGCGAGGACCTTCCCGACTGCGGCTACGGCCAGGGGGCCATTCAGGTGACGCCGCTCGAGATGGCGTCGGTCGTGCAGGCGATCGCCGACAACGGCTGGCAGATGCCGGTCCGCTTTCTGCCGCTAACGGCGTCGGACCTCCGGTCCGGCCGCCCCGGCCACCGGGCCCTGCCGGCGACAGATGCGTCGACCCTGCAGTCGATGATGCTCGGGGTGACCCGGAGCGGCACGGCCGCCGGCATCTTCAACAGCCTTCCCGTGTCGGTAGCCGGCAAGACCGGCAGCGCCCAGAACCACCAGGGCGACGGCCGCACGCACTCCTGGTTTGTCGGTTTCGCCCCGGCTTCGACCCCCAGAATCGCCTTCGCCTGCATCGTCGAGAACGGCGGCCAGGGCCGCTCCGCCGCCGCCCCGGCCTGCCGCGACATCGTCAAGGCGGCGCTGATCCCGAATTAAGAGGATTTTGCTGGCCCGGTACACTCCCCCTACCGAGGAGAGCTTGCTGGGCCATCGTGACGATATGTAGGGGCGGGACAGAGGGCACGAAGGACAGCCTCCGCCACTAAGACCGCAATCGCCGTGCCCGGCGCCCCGCAGCATGAGCGCCGTCTGGAACGCCAAACGCCTCAAGGTCGAGTTCGACGTGCGGTGACAGGCCAGCCCGTCGACGCAGGAGCAGACCGGGTCGGCAATGAGGATGATGATCAAACACACACCATTTTGGTCAGCTTCGCGGTAACGCGTTGCATATCCGCCGCGGACAGGGACCCCAATCG
>JBKQWH010000063.1:0-7207 GCA_052139635.1 Capsulimonadaceae bacterium | reverse complement strand
AACACCAGCGGCGCCGCCGCGATCTGGGACCTCGACGACACCGCGGGCGTCTTCTCCCAGAATTCCTACGGCCCATTCGCCGGCTGGACCGCCACCGACCTGACGGCCTGGCCATAAACGCGTTCGGTGAGCTCACTCGACACCGCCCGCCCCTCGACACCCTCGACGGGCGGGCGGGCGCGCGCTTGACCGTTCGATCCAATCGAGTAAGATTCTCGGACCCTCGACTTGCAAGGCGTGGTGATCGGCATTGCCGATCGTCGCATCCGAGCCTTTCACGACAATGAGAGAAGGGAGCCGCCGGCTGTCTGCATCAAGGAGGATTCGATCGGCCCGATAGCGAACTTACCGGCGAGACCTGTCCACGAATAGGGCACTACAGGAGGCCATCATGCGGGTCACATTCACGCCGGCGCGTGAGGATCTATTGCGGTGCGAGCTTTGCAAGTTTTTCCAGCGGCCCTGGCTGGTGACGCTGGCCGCGATACCGTGCTTGATCGGCGGAGCGGTTCTGTCGAGGATGACGAATATCGAGCCCGTGCTGTCTGTCTGCCTGTGCGTCGTCGCGCTGGCACTGTTCCTGTTGTTCATTGCCGGGTTGGCCTCGAACGACTGGCGCGATAAACAGGATTACGTGGTCACCCTCCTGGCTCCGGATGGGATTCACCGTTCGCTTCACCGCACGATGCCAATCACCAGTCACGTGGAATGGTCGCGCGTCGGGCGCGTATCGCTTCGAAACGGCGATATCTACATTCAGGTTAACGGCGTAGAGATATGGTATGTGCCGAGGTCCGCCTTCCCGGATTTGTCGCACGCCCAGAGCTTCTACGAGGCTGCCGTTGCCGCGAAATCCGGGAACTTCTCCCCGTTGAAGGCTTCGTGCTTACCGGACACGCAAGGAAACGGGCGGGACATTCCGGGATGGGATCCGATTCCCGCCGGGTTTGAACCCGCCGCACCTCATCAACTGGCGCACACCGCACCGCGACCCGTATACGCGCCACCGCCGTATCCCCCCCCGCATCCGATTCCCGCCGCACCGGTTCACCAGCGCCCGCCCATCTTAACGCACAATGCGCCACCCGGAGAATCGTGGTCGCCCGGCACAAAGCGGACTCGCCTCTTGAGTTGGGACGTGGTCGAGCGCAATGGCCGCCTGACGCTCTCGAAGCGGAAATCGGACGCGGCCAACGAGGTCGTGGGATACATGTTCATGTATCTGTTTCTGTTGACTGTGGCTGTCGGGGGTGTGTGGTTTGCGTTCGCGATCCCGTCTCACCGGAACTGGATCGATTGGAGCGCTTCCATATTGGGAGCCCTCGTGGTTCTGGGGCTAATCGGGCATCTTCTGTGGGGCGTGTCGTTCGATTGTACGATGTCGGATTGCCTCCAGGTCCTGCTGCGTGGCCGAACGATGGAATTCGACCGAGACTCGCAGGAGATCCTGGTCGACGGACATAGGAAGTGCCATTTTTCCGACGTCACCGTTATCGAGCTTGCCCGAGTGGATGACGACAGCCGCGACAGACACGGGCGCCGCTCGTGCGGCATTCTGTCGCTCCAGATCACATTCGCCAGTAGAGTCGGAATCATCATCGACAGTGTCCAACTGGATCACACGGACCAGCTTCGTCCGTTCGCGGAGTACCTGGCGCGGCATATCGGGCACGAACTGGTCCTGACCCCGCTGAAAGCGCCGTACCCATACACCGACCCTTGAGCCTTGTTGTGTCGTGTTGGCTTGACCCACAAATCCCTCGTCGGGTACACTAGGCAAACAAATGTTTTATCAGGAATAGTTCGACTACGAACGTCGCAGGAACCGCTTCAGGTTCAACGGCATCGTGACGATGGGGAGCCGCATGGCAGAGTTCATCCGCATTCAGGGTGCCAGACAGAACAACCTCAAAGACATCTCGCTCGACATACCCCGCGATAAGCTGATCGTCATCACCGGTCTGTCCGGCTCGGGGAAGTCGTCGCTCGCGTTCGACACGATCTACGCCGAGGGCCAGCGGCGGTACGTGGAGTCGCTATCGGCGTACGCGCGGCAGTTCCTCGGGCAGATGGACAAGCCGGATGTCGACCATATCGAGGGGCTCTCGCCTGCCGTTTCCATCGACCAGAAGTCGACGTCGAAGAACCCGCGCTCGACGGTCGGGACGGTCACCGAGATCTACGATTACCTGCGCCTGCTGTTCGCGCGCGCCGGAATCCCCCATGATCCGGTGACCGGAAAGCCCCTGACGAAGCAGACCGTCGAGCAGATGGTCGACCGGACGATGGAGCTCGACGAGAGCACGCGCATCCAGGTCCTGGCGCCGGTCGTGCGCGGGCGCAAGGGCGAATATCGCAAGGAGATCGAGGACATCCGCAAGGAAGGCTTCGCGCGAGTGCGCGTCGACGGCGCTATTTACGACCTTTCCACCGACGAGATCCCCGCCCTCGAGCGTTACAAGCAGCACTCGATCGAGATCGTCATCGACCGCCTGGTGATCAAGCACGGCAGCGCCGAGAAGCGGCTCGCGGAATCGCTCGAGGCAGCGGTCAAGTGGGGCAAGGGACAGGTCGTGGTCGACGTCCTTGGAGGCGAGCCGCTCGAGTTCACCGAGAGCTTCGCGGCCACGGACTCGACGTTCAACTTCGAGGAAATCGAGCCGCGCCTCTTCTCGTTCAACTCCCCGTATGGGGCGTGCGCCCAGTGCCACGGCCTGGGGGTAAAGACCGAGTTCGACCCCGACCTGATCATCCCGGATCGGGACCTGAGCATCGAGACCGGCGCCATCGCCCCCTATGTCAACGCGAACGGTGCCAACAACGAATGGGCGATCGGGCTGTTCCGAGGCGTGGCGAACCGGTTTGGATTCCAGCCCGATACCCCCATGAAGGATCTGTCGGTGGACCAGTTCCATGCCCTTCTATACGGCTTGAAGGGAAATGTCACCGTCGCCTTCAAGAACCGGTGGGGCCGCACGCGCAACTTCACGTCGGACTTCGCGGGCGTCATGGGAATGCTGCAGAAGCGGTATAGCGAGACCGAGTCCGAGGGAATCAAGGAGTGGCTCAGCCAGTATCAGTCGGACAAACCGTGCCCCGCGTGCGGGGGTAAGCGGCTGAAGCCGGAGGCGCTGGCCGTCAAGCTGGGCGCGCTGAACATCACCGATGTCTGCGAGATGAGTGTCGAGCACGCCTGCGCCTGGTTCGAAAACCTCAAGCTCACCAACCGGCAGCAGCTCATCGCGCGGCAGATCATCAAGGAAGTCCGCACCCGGCTCGGGTTCCTGCTCAATGTCGGGCTTGGCTACCTGACCCTGGACCGGGGAGCGGCGACTCTGGCCGGCGGCGAGGCGCAGCGGATCCGGCTGGCGTCGCAGATCGGCTCCGGACTGACCGGCGTCCTCTACATCCTCGACGAGCCCAGCATCGGCCTGCACCAGCGCGACAACACCCGCCTGATCGAAACCCTCCTGCGGCTGCGCGACCTCGGCAACACGATTATCGTTGTGGAGCACGACGAGGAGACGATGGCCGCGGCCGACTGGATCATCGATATCGGCCCCG
The DNA here is from genome assembly GCA_052139635.1 of Capsulimonadaceae bacterium. Classification (GTDB taxonomy): domain Bacteria; phylum Armatimonadota; class Armatimonadia; order Armatimonadales; family Capsulimonadaceae; genus JBKQWH01. The sequence goes on along the minus strand of JBKQWH010000063.1, from coordinate 3,643 downwards.
GCGCCGGCGAGCACGGCGGCGAGGTGGTGGCGGCCGGCCCCATCGAGACCATCAAGAAGAGCGAGAAGAGCGTCACCGGGCAGTACCTGTCCGGCCGCGAGAAGATCGAGGTCCCGCCTGTCCGCCGGCCGCCGGGGGACAAGTTCCTGACCGTTCACGGCGCGCGCGGGCACAATTTGAAGGACGTGACCGCACAAATACCGCTCGGCTGCTTCGTGTGTGTCACCGGCGTCTCGGGATCGGGCAAGTCGACCCTGGTGCAGGAGACGCTCTATCCGCGGCTGCAGTACGCCATCAACAAAAGCCGGGTCGTCTGGGCCCCGCACGATTCCGTCACCGGCATCGAGCATCTGGACAAGCTGGTGGACATCGACCAGTCGCCGATCGGGCGAACGCCGCGCTCGAATCCGGCAACCTACACCGGCGTCTTCGACATGATTCGGGACCTTTTCACGAAAACGCCCGACGCGCGCATGCGCGGCTACAAACCGGGTCGATTCTCGTTCAACGTCAAGGGAGGACGGTGCGAGGCCTGCAAAGGGGACGGAATCATCAAAATCGAGATGCAATTCCTGCCGGATGTGTATGTTCCTTGCGAAGTTTGTCACGGACGTCGTTATAACAGGGAGACTCTCGAAGTAAAATACAAAGGTAAGAGTATAGCGGACATCCTGGATATGACTGTCGGGCAGGCGGTGGCGTTCTTCGACGCCGTCCCGGCGATCACGCGCAAGCTGCGGACGATACACGATGTGGGACTGGACTATATCCGGATGGGCCAGCCGGCCACGCAGCTCTCCGGCGGCGAGGCGCAGCGAATCAAGCTGGCGACGGAGCTGGCCAAGCGGCCAACCGGCCGGACGCTGTACATCCTCGACGAGCCCACGACGGGCCTGCACTTTGCGGATGTGAAGAAGCTTCTCGAGGTCCTGCACCGGTTGACGGATGCGGGCAACGCGGTGCTGGTCATTGAGCACAATCTGGATGTGATCAAGACGGCCGACTGGCTGATCGACATGGGCCCCGAAGGGGGAGATAAGGGCGGCGTGATCGTGGCATGCGGGACGCCGGAGCACGTTGCGACCGTGCAACAGTCGCACACCGGGCGCTATCTGGCCCGCATGCTCGCACGATAACGGTCGCCTGGCCTTTTGTGCGGCATCAGGGTGCGCAAGCCCGACTGCACTTTAATGATCGGTATGGATGGGCGGCCAGGTGTTACGTCACAATCGGGGTACCATGCCTGTAGCCGCGGATGAGCATGCCGGCGGGCGGAGTACCGCCGGGCTGTCCGCGACCTGTGCTCCGTGGTCAGCGGGCACAAATATGGGTGGGCGAAAGCGCAGGGATCTTTGTAATCGGTGTGGAACTATGCGAATGGAACGATCGAATCCATACGTCGCCCGGGCCGACTGGCTGAAGACATGATAGAGCTGCCAATACAATCTCAACAGCGCGAAGGCCTGTCGGACGACCCCGTGCCGACGGAACTCCTTCCGCTGACGGAACAGCCTCCGATCGACTACGCCGCCGACGATGACGGCGAGTCCGGGATGGTTCCCCGTGCGCCAAAGAGCGCGCTCGCGTGGGGTAACATCGCGCTGGTCTTCATCGTCTTCCTCTTCGACGCGATCACGCCGGAGAGCTATCACGTCTCGTATCTCTACAACATCTGTATCGCTCTCTCCATCCTGACCTGGGATCCGCGCTGGGTGTTCACACTTTCCGGATTGACTGTCCTGCTGCGCATGATCGGCTATGCCATCGAGCGCAGCCACTCGCACCTGCCCCCCGGGATTGAGACGTTCAACGTGGTCGTCAGTGTCAGTGTCCAGGTCCTGACGGGCTTCCTGATCTGGTCGCAGGTGTTGTCGCAGCGGCGTTTCGCCATCAACCAGCGCTACGCCCGGCATCACGAGGCGGCCCTGCTCGCCGCCGAGCGCCGCGCCCGCGAGGAGGCGCAGCGGACGCAGGAGCTGACCGGCCGGCATGCCGCCGAACTGGCCGCCGCGCTGGCCGATGCCCGAAGGGCCATGTGGCAGGCGCAGGAAGCCATCCAGCGGGAGCGTGAGGCGCGTCGGCGCGAGACCGTGGCGCGTGAGCGGGAGATGAAAGCGTCGGGGGACCTCGAACGGATCAAGAACCTGTCGGTCGCCCTCCACAACGCCGTTTTGCCGCAGATTCCGCGCGAGGTCAGCAACGGCAGAATCCGGCTCGGGTCCATGTACTCGCCGGCCGAACGCGACATCCTGATCGGCGGCGACTTCTACGACGTCCTTCAGCTCGACAAGAACGGGGACCGGATCGGACTGGTCATTGGCGATGTCGCCGGCCACGGTGTCGAGGCCGCCGCGCAAACGGCTCTCGTCACAACGACCCTGCGCGCCTACGCCATCGACTCCGGCGAAAGCCCCGTAAACATCCTGACCCGGACGGCCAAGCTGATCGACACCATGCTCGCATCGTTCGTCTCGCTGTTCTTCGGGGTGTACGATACGCGCACGCACATCCTGACCTACACGAACGCGGGACACGAACCGCCAATCGTCATCTACCGCGACCGGCCGCAGTACCCGGAGCCTCTCGATCCGACCGGTTCCATCCTCGGGGTGGGCATGCTCGACTTCGAGGAGGCCACGATTCGCATCGATCCGGGGGATGTCCTGGCAATGTTTACCGACGGCTTGACGGAGGTCCGCTCGAGTGTCGACAAACTGCTCGGCTGGGACGGCGTCGCCTCGATCATCGCCGAGCGCGCCATGAACCTCGACGATGCACAGCTCATGGCCGACGGGATCGTCAGCGACGTCCGCTGGATCTCCCACAACCAGCGCCTTTCCGACGATGTCGCCCTCCTGATCGCCGTCTTCGCCGAGCCGAACCAGCCGAAGACCACTGCCAAAACCTGAGCCATTTCCATCGCCGTCGTCCCGCTCAAAGAATGCGGTGTCTTCGTAGGGGTTTGCGAAGGGCGCAAGCACCGGTCTCGGTTTCAGCCGAGCAAACGTGCGCCCGAAGCGAACCCGCGGCCCCGCCTTCGGTCAAGCCGTCGACAATCCGGTGGGTTGCCTCACCCTCGGGTTCACATAATTCGATTAACTTCGTGCGATGCCGACAAGCCGCGCCCATCATCGACGCAGCGCCTGCCTCGCCAACGCTCCATGGTCCGGGACCACCTCCAACGGTCCGCCGGTCCTGAGGATCCAGCCCGAACCGGGATGGACCTTGTGCTCGGCGCGTTCCACCCCGTGGACGGCTACGCGCCGTTCGAGCCCGTGTTTCAAGAATGCACCCGGCTGTCGTTCGAACATTCCCAGGCGGACAATGAACCTGACACCAGACGGCCACAAACCACCGACAAGAGTCGTTATAAATGGGGCAATTGTGGCGCACTGTAGAGTATTTTGCCGCCGTTTGATTTTTTTGAAAACGCGCGTTTGTCAAGTCCAGGAAGCATTAATTGGGATACATTGGCCCCGGAGAGTGTTTTGCTGCGGCGCTTGATTTTCTTGAAAACGCGTGTTTATCAAGCCCGGGAAGGATTAATTGGGATAGATTGGCCCCGGAGAGTATTTTGCTGCGGCGCATGATTTTCTTGAATACGCGAGATTATCAAGCCCGGGAAGGATTAATAGGGATAAAT
>JBKQWH010000062.1:0-8584 GCA_052139635.1 Capsulimonadaceae bacterium | reverse complement strand
GAGTCGAGCCTGCGGGAACATTTGTTCCCTTTACGGGGTATTATTCATCCGGCGGGCGCAAGCATCGTACACGCCCAACCGGCGGGCCGCCCCGCGAGTGTTCCTTGAAAACTTCATATCGTCGTCAAAAATCGGATCGGGAATCCGCCCCGGCGAGCAATTCGAGACCCAAATAATCACGCTGCACGCCCAATTAACCCAATAAACCATCCACGTTTTGAAAAACGCGCGTAATCAACGTTTTTCAAAACAGCGCCGCGATACCCGTTACCTGCCACATTTGAGGATGCATAACATCGCGCTCGGCGCGCGGGCGCAGGCGGGTGAAGGAGCCGTCTTCGTCATTCAAGGTGGAGGGCGCAATCTGGCAGAAGCGTAGAAAGGTAATATGCTTTGGTCTCTCTGGCCGGTCAGGCCGCTGCGCCCTGCGAACAGGGCGCAGCGGGGCCCTGGCGGACGGTGTTAGGCGGGCCGGTGATCGTCACGCTTCTTGTTTTCGTGCGACCGCGCGGGCGCGGGGCCGGATGGGGGCCGCGGGCGCATCGGCGGGGGCGATCGACGCGGCTCGAACGAAGTCGGCCGCGGGGCGGGTGGTTCGCGGGGCGGCGACGGCGGTGCGGCGCGCATCCGCTCCGGTGCACGTGCCGGAGGACGATTGGGTCGAGCCGGCTCGAGGGTGCGCTCCGGCCGCGATGTAGCAAGAACCTTGTGCATGTATGCATGAGCCGGCGGCTTGGGCACAAAGGCGGGTGGATGTTGCGCGCGTTCGCGCGGCTGGAAAGCCGTCCGGGTCCGTGCCGGCGGACTGAAGGGCTGGCTCCTCGGCGCCCGAGCGACCTTCGCGATATGATGGTGAGGGTGCTGCTCTTGAATGGGATACGATGACAGCCGCGACTGTGCCGGAGATTCCGCCATGCGCCGCTCGTGATGCGCAACGGCTAACCCTGCCCCGGCCGCGACCGCCGCCGGCGCAAGTCTGTGCGAGCCGGCCGCCGTCGACATCGCGGGGTGCTTGTGTCCATGTCCCGGTTGATTGGCGGCGACATGGACTCCCGAAGCATTCCCATGGTTCGCCGGCGGCGGAGTCGAGGCCTGCTGAGGATGCGCCGGCCCGGCGGGTGTCGACGACGCCTGCGGAGGAAGCGCCGGCCCTCCCGGAGACCCTCCCGCACGATTGGCGAAGCCGTTTGAGCCGGCCCCATTGGCGAATTGCCCGGGCGCCGCACGTGCCGGCTGCCAGGCGACCGGGGCAACTGGCCGCAGCGGAGCCGTGGGATGCTGTCCGCCCGGCCAACCCGCACGCGGCTGCGGATTCGATCCGTACACGTAAACCGACGTGTTATTGACCGTGGTTACGAACACATTCGTCTGGGTGGGCGGTAGATAGGCGGCCTGCATCGCCAGCGCCGGCGGCGCATATCCCTGGTATCCCCACGCATGGTGGTGATGCGGCTGCAGCACCAGGTATGCTGTGACAACCAGCGGGACCGCGAGCCACCATTGGTCGCGATGCTGGTGATAATACGAAACGGTGTCCTCACCCTGGTAGTCGGAATAGGAGATGTAGTTGGGGCACACGATCACGGGTTGGGCGTAGTCCGGCGGCGCGGAAGATCCGTACGCATACTCGTATCCACCCTGGTTCGGATAGTACTGTCCGCTATCGCTGTCGTCGACGTAGTGCCGGACGAAGCAGTTGTCGTCGCCGTCCCACGCTACGTCGTAGTATCGATCCCGGGCGCCGTCGTAATAGACCGGAAGAAGCCTTCCGCTCGACGGATTGCGCCAGCACGGGTAGAACCGGCCGTTGCGGTCGCGCGCCACGTAGTACCGCCGGCCGGTTTCATCCTGCAGGCACGGTTGCCCCTGGTACTCGCACAAGCGCAGTGTGCGGTGTACGCGCTGCACGACCGGCGGGGCCGGAGGCAACTGGGTCGCCACGGTGTAGGGCTGCATGGCGGGAACCGCAGCCGGCACGGCCGCCTCCAGGGGAGCACCCGCCGGTGCGGCATTGTGGGCTCCGCACCCCGCCGCGGCGAACATCATCGCCGCAAGCAGAAGTGCCGAAACCCGGCGGACAGATATGTCTGCGATAGGGTTGTGTCTCATTGTTAACCCTCCTCGGCAACGGCGGCGCCTTGCCGCCACCGGACGCCCGGAGGCAGCAGCGCATGCCATACCTGGTCAAGTACGTACCCACTTGACCGGGCGCATATGCAGGCCCCGTCTCGGATAAATGGACGCGATAGACATACGGACAGGTACAATGTCGTGGGAGTGCTTCACGATGTCGAATCCACAAGCAGCGATGAAGATGGATGGGCCGGTGTGCGCGATCGTGACGCCATTTGACGATCGTGGGGCGATAGAATTTGGCGCCTTGCGGGACGAGTTGCAATTTCTCTGGGACCGTGGTGAACGCGTGATTGTTGTCAACGGTACGACGGGCGAGTTTCCTGCACTGACACTGGACGAGCGCAAGAGAATCCTGGAGTACTGCCGCGCCCATTATGCCGGCACTGTCATTAATAATGTCAGTTCCTGTGCGGTCGATGACTGTATCGAGCTGATGAGCCACGGACATGATTTCAGCGACGCGGTTTTGCTGTTGCCGCCTTTCTATTTCGCCCAGCCGTCCCGCAACGGATTAGCCGCGTTTTTCCGGGGTGTTATCCGGCATGCGCGCTCGAGGGTCTTCCTGTACAACTTCCCGCGACATACGCAGGCACCGATCGCGCCGGATTTGCTGCATGAGTTGGCCCGCGAATACGAGACGGTCGTCGGCATCAAGGATTCCGGCGGAGACCTGGACGTCTCGGAGGCGTACAAATCTGATCCGGAGTTCATGGTCTTCGTGGGCGGTGACAGGATTGCCCTCGAATCGCTGCGTCGAGGCCTCGACGGCTCCGTAACCGGAGGGGGAAGCCCCGTGATCGAGTTGCTGGTAAACCTCCATGCCAGCTTCGTTGACGGCAAGATCGCCGAAGCCGAAGCGAATCAGCGCGACCTCGATGTATGGACCAGGTTTCGATCCAGCCTGGGCCAGACTGAACTCGCCGTCGTCAAGTCCGCCCTTGCTCATCGAATCAAAGGCTTTCCGGTCCATGTCCGCCCCCCGCTCGAGGCGGCCACGGACGAGCAGTCCGTTTTGATTGGGCGGAAGCTGCTCGAGTGCGGGCTGGTCATTTAGCAACGCTCCGGACGCCCCTGATTTCGTGGAATCATGGTTGACACGTCCGTGTCGGGACTCCGGATAGGCCGGACTCCGGAATTCGGTTCGGGTGCCACGCCGGCTGCCCTGAGCGGGCGTGTCTCACGCCGGCGTCGAACCATACAGCTTTTCATAAACGAAGATATTAAGATAGCGCGGCACAGCCGCAACCAAACTGCGGAGAAGAAGCGGTTCCTCTTTCGTGCCGAGGACGTTCTCCACGGCAGCCCACGAATTCATTCGTGGGTCGATTTCGTCGCCGCCCGCGACGATCCTCACGATGAGTATCACAGAAGTGCCTTTCACGAACAGCCTAAAATGGAGGGCTCGTTTATGAACGACTATGAACTCTTACGAAAGTACGCCCGAGATCGGTCGGACCAGGCGTTCGCGTGTTTGATGGAGCGCCATATGCAACTGGTGTACCGTACGTGCAGCCGTGAGATTGGCGACCGGGACCTGGCACGGGACGCCGCACAGGCCACATTCCTGGTGCTGGCTCAGAAAGCGCCGGAACTCCGGCGGCGGACCAGCCTCGCGGCATGGCTCTTCACCGTCGCCCGGATGACGGCCCGGAATGCGGCCAGGGCAGAGGCCGCCCATCAAGGCCGGGTTCGACGTGCGGGAGAACTCGCCGAGCACGCGGCACTGGCGGCTGCGTCCTGGAGTCGAATCGAGCCGCTGGTAATAATTATGAACATTATTGACAATATTATGACTGTAGTTACTGCTTTAGGAACCGTTGTTGTGGCAACGCTAACGTTTCTGGTTTCTGTTAGTGATAATCGGAATCGTAGCTTTGGTGTATAGCAGCAATCGCTTACGGTGATTGTTATGGGTGTATGGATCGCCGCGTCCTAAAACGCGGCGGCCAGCGCCGGCCGGCGGTTAGCTCTGCTCGTCTTCTGGTTCCTGTTCGGCGACGTTGGCAAGCTCGGCTTCAAGCTGCTCCACGGTTGGCAGGCTGCCTTTCAGCGCGTCGGGCATGGCCTCCGTGATCTTGTATTCGGATATGCCGATCGGCGTGGCGACGTTCCGCAAGGCGTACTCGGCTACAAGCTTGTGTCCTTTCTGCTTGCAGAGAACAAGGCCGATGCTCGGCGCGTCGTCGGGATGGCGAAGCATATCGTCGACGGCCGCCAGGTAGAAGTTCATCTTGCCGGCATACTCCGGTTTGAACATCCCGCTCTTCAAGTCTATCACTACGTAAGCCCGCAATTTGAGGTGATAGAACAGGAGATCGATGTAATAATCCTGGTCGCCTACTTCGAGGTGGTATTGCCGACCGACGAAGGCGAAGCCGGCGCCAAGCTCCAACAGGAATTTCTGAATGTGGTCAACCAAACCCTTTTCAAGAGCGCGTTCTTCGGCGTCCTGCTGCAGCGTGAGAAACTCGAAGTTGTAAGGGTCTTTTAGAAGCTCGCGGGCAAGATCGGATTGCGGAGGGGGTAGGGCGCGGGCGAAGTTGGTGGTGGCTTTGCCCTGGCGCTCGAAAAGCCTGAGCTCGATATGGTGTACCAGGACGTTGCGACTCCATCCGTGTTCGATCGCTGCGCGCGCGTACCAAAGGCGTTCGACGCGGGCGGAAAGCTTCTCAAGAAGAGCGAGATTATGGTACCAGGTCAATTGTGCAAGCGGTGCTTGCACAATTGGTTCGTCTGACCACGCTTCGGCAAAAGCCCGCATATATTTGAGGTTCCGAACCGAAAGGCCGGTCATATCGGGGAATTCGCGGCGCAGGTCGTCGGCAAGCTGTTCGATGACTTTCGTACCCCAGCCTTGTTCTTGTTGACGCTGCCGGATGTCGCGACCGATGCCCCAATACAGCAAGACAAGCTCGCTGTTTACGGCGATCGCCGCGCGCATCCGGGCGGCCTGAACGCGCGCCTTGATGTCTTTGAGGAGAGCATCATAACCCGTCGGCGTTTCGAGGGTGTCGGCGGCTTCGTGCTTGACGATCGGCTTCGGGGTTGGGTCTTTTCTGGTCATGCCTGCTGAATTATAGCATGTAGTGATCCGTCGCAAGCCGAATTGCGCACGCGGTGACTGGGTTTGCAGGCCGGTCGTCCTTCGGCTCCGGAGGGCCTCGCCGGCGCAGAAAGAGGCAGCCGTTAGCGGAAGAGTCTCGGGAGCGCGCCGACCTGGCGCCGCCGATCGGGACGCCGGGAAGGTAATGGGGTAGGGAAACGCCCGCGCGCGGACGAGTCTCCGAAGCGCGAAACACGGGGGGCACAATCCGGAATCCGAACTCTGAACGGTAGAGGGCAGGGCAGGGATGGTGCGGCAAGTCCTCGCGGCCGCTCGATCCCTGCCGGCTGCGGTTGTGGTGATGCGCTCGGCAGGAAAGAAGACACACTTCGGCGAACATACTCCCTGGGGGTTGCAACTATCGCCAGTCTGCCGCTGCTGCCGGGGGCGGTCAACGGACAAGTCGATTTCGTGAACGATGCCGGCATGGCCGCCGGGGAGGAGATAATTCCGGACCGAAATTCGAACGGTCTTCCCGATTGGACTCAACACGCGGTCCTCTGGCGAAATGGCTCGGTCATCGACCTGGGTTCCGCAATCCCCTATGAGCGGTGGGACACTCCATTGGGCCTCGACGACCGCGGGGACGTGCTAATCCAGGCGTATGGCGAACGAGACCGCCGTGTCGGCGAGATCGACAAAAACGATCCGGGGTACGGCGTTTATGTCGTTCCGGCGAACGGGGTAGAGTCCGTGCCGGAGCGAAGCGACGGGGGCGGACATTACGCCCTCCGCAAGGAGTCGAGGAAGGTTGGCCGGTGGGGTAGCGCGGCAATGAACCGATTGGGCGACGTCGTCTTCGAGCACTCGTTCGATCCCGCCGGCGGCCAATCCCGCGACATGCCTGAACTGCGATCCGCCCAGGTCGAAGGCGAGATGATATTGGTTATGTCTCTCGACAAATCCGGCAGCGTGTTAATTGACGGGAACGAGTATATTATGGTTCACCAGAGGATACGGGTACAGCGTCACACCCCACTCATCGACAAGGGCGGCCGGCTGTGCGGCGTGAGCATCGCACTTCCGAGCCGGTTTAGCGGTGCCGATATCTATGCGCAGGCCATGAACGATTCCGATGCCATTTTGGTCGACGTGGTCAGGGCGAATGGTCGCAACCACGTCTTCGTTTGCACGCCGGCCAGGTAGATTCCAAGATCCTGCCGTTGGAAGGGTGACGGCCCTTCCAACGGCCTGCACCGCCCGCCCGCCGGCGCTGTTCGGATCTCTTAGCGTATCCCCGTTAGCCGGATAGGTAAATTCATATTTCCGGGTTGAGGCAGGCGCACTTAGTGTATATACCAATCGAGATTACTATGTTTTGATGAGGTTCGTTTCTGATTCGGAAGGGCTTTCGGAGGAATCCTTCGGACCGGGACCGCGGCGGTTGAAATGGCGCCAAGTTGCCGCATAATAATCTTGGCGCCGTTCACCATACGGGTGGCCGCCACGGAGAGTACCATGATTTGTCCGACCTGCATGCGGAAGGGCCAGCCCGGAACTCATATCTGCGATTATGACGGCGCGCGCCTTGTTTACGACTCGCTGCCCGATCCGCGGGCGCTGCCGGCCTGCCGATGTGGCGCGGCCGCCGGCGCCGTGGGGGCCGACGGCCGGTGTGGTCGCTGCGGCGTGTTTCGCTTCGACAGAAGCCGTGACCATATCGAATCCGCGCCGGCCGCGACGATCGCCGGCGTTTCGGACCGTGGAAGGTTTTCGGTGGAGAATCAGGACGCGTTTGTCGTGTCGCAGGTCGAGGTCGACGAGGTAACGTACTCGATTGCCGTGGTTTGCGATGGCGTGTCCAGTTCGGAAGGTGCGGGACCGGCCGCTCAGACCGCAGCGGCGCTGGCAAGCGCTTCCATCGAGTCGGCCCTGCGCGCCGATCACCACGTGAACCTGGGACTGCTGAGCATTTCTGCCATCCGGACGGCGAACGCGGGGGTGAGGGCCCTGCCATACAATGAAGATTCACGCCTCGACCCACCGGAAACCACAATCCTGACCGCGATCGTCCGCGATAACACAGCCACCATTGCCTGGATTGGCGATGTTCGCGCCTATGTGGTTTCGTACGAGGGCCCGCAATTGCTGACGCGGGATCACTCGTGGTTTAACGCGGTTGTCGACGTTGGCCGGATGGACTTCGACCAGGCGTCGGCCTCCCCGCTGGCATACGCCCTCATCAACTGCCTGGGCGGCCGGATCTCACCGCGTGAGGCAACTTCCTATGGTCAGATCGATATCGATCCGTCCCTGAAGATCCATTACTTGACCCCGGGAGACCGCCTGGTGCTCTGCACCGATGGCTTTTGGAACGTCCAGCCGCAGCCAGCCGGCGTCGCCGAGCTTGTTTGGGCCGGCATTGGCGACGACGTCGACGCGGCCGCCTGCGCAAGGCGCCTCGTGCGATATGCCGTCGAACGTGAGAGGTCGAGAAACACAACGGTTGTCGTTATTCAGTTTTAGCGAGGCTCCGCCTCAGACCGACAAGCATGGCCGCGATGGGCAGGGAGGAAGACAGGCACGGAGGCCTGTCCCACGATAGGAATGGTCGTGGTCGACGTGGCGCCCTGCTCGGAAACTCAAGCTTCCGCCGCGACGGAGGCCGATTCTCGCAACTGTGCGACATCCTTGATCGGCGACTGTCCGAAGTGGCGCTTGTAGTCGCGGCTGAAGTGGGACGGATCCTCATACCCGACCCGGAATCCGGCGCTGGCGGCATCCACGTTCTCGCCGAACATGATCCGGCGCGCCTCTTGAAGCCGGATCTGCTTCTGGTACTGCAGCGGGCTCATGTCCGTGATGGCCTTGAAGTGGTGGTGGAAACCCGATGAGCTCATGCCGAGGTCCCGGGCGATACTCTCGATGCTCAGCGGCCGATCGAAGTCCTTTCGAAGCCGCTCGACTGCCCGGGCGATCACGTGCGAGTTCCCGCCCAGCATCGGCAGATGTCGCAGGCGGGCTCCCTGTTCGCCCATCAAGAGTCGAAACACGATCCCCCGCGTGACCAGGGGCGCGAGCACACGGGCATCCCCGGGGGTGTCGATCAGCCGTACGAGCCGCAGGGTGGCATCGAGCAACTCGACGTCGAGCGCGCTCACGACCATCGCCCTCGCGTCGCCGGGGCTGCGAGGAACCCCGACGCCCGCCTCGACCATGACGCTCCCGACCACCGCCGGGTCCAGATCGAGGCGCAGCGAGAGATACGGACACTCCTGTGCGTATTCCGCTGAATTTGATCGCTCGTTCCGCTGGAATGTGATCACTGATTCCGCTGCAATCTGATCAGCGATTCCGATCCAATCTGATCACCAGACGGTGATGTCCGGCAAGCGCCCGCAAGTG
>JBKQWH010000061.1:0-6592 GCA_052139635.1 Capsulimonadaceae bacterium | reverse complement strand
TTACGGGCGACCACCTGCGGTCCAACGCGGATATCAACCATCTGCACGGTGTCGGCGTCAGCGAGGCGCCGCGCGGGACGCTCTTCCACGACTATCACGTGGACACGCACGGTCTGATCCTGACGGTAAACTTGCTGATAGCAACCGGCCAGAACAATCTGGCGATGAACAAGACGGTGGCGCAGATCGCCCGCCACTTCGTCAAGGGCCGGGAGATCCCCGAGGGCGTACTGAACCGGATCGAAGGCGGCATTCGCGCGTTCGACCCGTGCCTGAGCTGTTCGACCCACGCCTACGGTTCCATGCCGATGCATGTGCAGCTCGTGCGCCCGGACGGCGAGGTTGTCTTTGAGACGAAGCGGCGCTGACGCGTTTTGCGCGGGCTTTGGCTTCGAGATCCGGGGAGAATGCCAGCGCATTCTCCCCGGTTGAGGTTATAGCGCCTTTCGTTTGGACGGCCCGGATTTCGGCGTCGCCCAGGTCGGCGGAACGACCCTCATTGATGAAGAACCCGCGAGTGCAACTGTACGGACGCTATGTAGTTCTTCTCGATCTGAAGCCTTCCCGCCTGCGTGCTTGAGTCAATTTGGTGTCCGTTCGACATGTATGTCGTGCGTCCTGCGCAGCCGAAGCAACTCATCATCACTCCGGCCGCGATGGTAGCCGCGGCCACGCGCCGGCAAATCCCAGCGTATCTGTTGCCTTCGACCAACTCACCGCGTCGACAGGTTTGCCGCGCCCTTGCGAATCCGGAAATGCTTGACGGTAACATGATAACTCCCTCCTCCAAAGCGTTCGTAGCGTCACGCGATCCGGCAGTCCTCCATCTCGCCTGTCGCCCAAGGTCTCAGTTACGACCTGTCGGCGAAAGGTTCACGGGGCCGGGCAAATTAGTTTCAGTGAGGGTGTCGCAAGCCTTCGGGTTTGCTATGATACTAATCGTGAGAATCGTCGCGGGCGGAGAAGAATCCGGAATCAGGAATCTTAACAACGGAAAACACGGAAAGCACGGAACAGGAGTTTTTCTGTCGAGTTATGCTTAACGCTTGAGTGCCTCCGTTTGGTTGCGGCTATGCCGCACTATGGTATATCGTGCCATGGTTATTCATCCGGAAGCAAGTGTGCGTAGGCTTTTACGAACGGATCGTTCGGGTCTGGCGGCGGAGCATCCTGCCGGTTGACAGCCAGGCGCAATGTCGGTGCGGCCGGCTGATGGACTTGTGCGGCCCATTCCGAAAGATGGTCACGCAAGGCCAGGGAATTGTCCACTGCAACCGGCCCAATATCGATCACGTCGATCTGGCCGGTTGGCTGGCGTTTGCGGAGAGCTTTCCATGCTTGCGGAGACGAACGGGCTATTTCGAAGTCGCCACTCTCAATGTGAATAGCGACTAACTCGCCGTTATGTTGCGGCTCAAGCGTCGCCCGTAGCTTATCGTTGTAGATGCGCCAGGATAACGACTCGGAATCATCCAGGGATGTGACTGGCACCCGGGCCGGCTCAGACATCGGCTTTTGTGCCGCGCCTGTATTGTCATCGATCGTGATCATATACCGGGTGTTCGCTGGAAGGTCAATACGCGCCTGCGGGCGGAACACGTCCCCATCGAACACCGCGTCAATAGTAAGGGTCATGACTCAATCCTCCCATCGTCTATGATACCGCATCTTGTTTCCGAACGACGCTCGCATACCGACCGGGCTTGTCCAGGGTGTCGAGTAACGCACCGATTCAGACTACGTGAGGCGCATGTCAGACAGAAATGAGACCCGGCTTCGACTAGTCGGGCATCCGTCCAAACCAGCGGTACATCGTAATAGTCAAAAAGGCCATTACCTCCAGGATTTCGCCTGGACGGAATGGCCTCGCTGAGGGAGTAGACCGTAAAGAGCCGGCATCTTAGCGCCGGATCAGTCTTGAACGATCTTTTGAATCAGGTTCTTTTCGTGGTCGTAGATGCTGGCGATCAGCGGCATCTTCCCGAACTCGTGGGTGGCGCAGCCGAAGCACGGGTCGTAGGCGCGGAAGGCCATCTCGACCATGTTGAGGAGACCGTCGTTGACGTTTCCCTTCTTGATCAGGCCCTTGGCGGCCTTGTCGACGCTCATGGCGATGCGCGCGGCGTTGTTTTGGGTGGCGACAATCAGGTTGGCCTTGGTGATCAGGCCGTTCTCATCGGTTTCATAATGGTGGAACAGCGTCCCGCGCGGCGCCTCGACCACGCCTATCCCCACGGTCGGCTTCGCAGTCGGTAGAGTCCGGATGTTGGGATCGAGGAGTTCGGGATCGTTGCATAGCTCGACCATTCGCTCCGCGGCGCTCACCATCTCGATCACGCGAGCCCAGTGGTTGGCGAGTGTATGATGGACCGGCTTTCCGCCCAAGGTCTTGAAGTACTCCTCGTACGCCGCCTGTGCCAGCGGGGTCGGCATTCCGTCGCAGGCGTTCAAGCGGGCCAGCGGGGCGACCGCGTAGATGCTGCTGTCCGGCCCTTCCTCGAAGCCTTTCCAGCCGAGCGGCTTGAGGTAGCAGAACTTCATGTAGCTCCAGGGCTCGACATGCTCGGCCACGAAGTCGCGATACTGCGATACGGGGAACTTCGCATATTCCTTGCCGGTTGGGTCAACAACACGGATCAGGCCGTCGTAGAAGTTCGACTTGTTTTTATCGTCCACGAGGCCCATGTAGTAGGTTTTGTGCGTGTATACGTCGCCGACGATCAGGTCGACATACTCTTTGTTCTTGAGCACGAGATCGTGGAATACCTGGAGGGTGAACTTGCCGAACTCGACGGAATCGGCCGCAACGGCCTTGAACTGCGCCAGGTCTTCCTTGCGGATTCCCTTGGAGACGCCGCCGGGAAGGCCAAATACCGGGTGAATGACCTTGCCGCCAAAGTAGGAGATCAACTCACGCACGCGCTGCCGCATGGAGATCACCTTCTTGCCGACATCGAGCCCCACCTTGGCAATAACCCCGAGTACGTTGCGCTGATCCGCGGGCGCGGTGGGACCGACAATGAAGTCCGGACCTCCGAGTAGATAAATGTGAAGCGCATGGTCCTCGACCATGAACGCGTTGTAGATCAACTCCCGAATCTTGCGTCCCGCCGGCGGTGGCGTGACCTGATACAAGGCGTCGAGAGCCTTTGTGGCTGCCATGTGGTGAGCCGTGGGACAGACGCCGCAGATGCGGCTTGTGATCTGAGGCATGTCTTCGGCGGGCCGGCCGACACTGAACGCCTCGAAGCCGCGCAGCTCGGGGATCTGCAGATAGGCGCGCTCGACATCGCCCCCCTGATCGAGGAATACGTCGATCTTGCCATGGCCCTCGAGACGTGTGATGGGGTCGATCGTAACCCGGCGGTGTTCCGCCTTAGCCGTCGCAATTGCGGCCTGAGCTCCCTGATTCCAAACTTTCTGCGTGGATGGGTCCATTATCACTATCCTTCATGCAAAGCGCTAATCAATCAGCTAGCCCGCGCTCCGTCGCCATTCTCTCTACGATACTAATCGTGAAAATCGTCGCGGGCGGCGACGAAATCTACCCACGAATGAATTCGTGGGCTGCCGTGGAGAACGTCCTCCGGACGAAAGAGGAATCGCTTCTTCTCCGCAGTTTGGTTGCGGCTATGCCGCGCTTTGGAGTTGTCGTAAACCTGTAGAAGGAAGCGGGAGCAATATGGATGTCACCGAGACCATTAGGGCTGCGAAAGAGAGCGGAGCGGAGTCGCTTGACCTGTCGAACCGGGACCTGACCGAGCTTCCCGTGGGCATCGGCGGGTTCAGTGGGCGGAGTCTGGACCTCTCCGGCAACAAGTTGAGGTCTCTCCCCCGCGAGGTCGGTCGACTGGAGAACCTGGAAGGGCTCTACCTGCGGGATAACCCGGGTCTCGTACTGCCTGCCGAGGTTGCAGGACTGAAGAAGCTCAAGTACCTGGATCTCGCGGGCAATGAACTGGCGTCGATGCCGCCCGAGGTCGCCGCGCTGACCGGCCTCGAGGACCTGGACCTGTCCAACAACAAGCTCACCACGCTGCCGGCCGGGATCGGCAACCTGACGTCGCTGTTGCGGCTGGTCCTGTCTCAAAATCAGCTCACCGATCTGCCGCCGGAGATCACTCGGCTGTCGAGTCTGATGGAGCTGGACCTGAAGGGCAACCGATTCGAAAAGCTGCCGGAGCGTGTCACCCGGATTCCCAACTTGATCTGGCTTGGCGCCCGCGACAATCCGCTGGTCGAGCCGCCCAAGGAACTGGTCGATCAGGGCATCAATGCGATCCGCGGCTACTTCCTGGAATCGCAGAAAGGAACGGATACTCTCTACGAGGCCAAGCTCATCATTGTCGGCGAGGCGGAGGCCGGCAAGACCACCCTCGCCAAGAAGATCCTCGATCCTAACTACCAGCCCGTCGGCGGCCGAGAGAAATCCACGGAAGGAATCAAAATCGACCGCTGGAGCTTCACGTATGAGGACGACAAGCAGTTTTACGTGAACATCTGGGACTTCGGCGGGCAAGAAATATATCTGTCCACTCACCGATTCTTCCTGACGGAGAGTTCCCTCTATATCCTGGTGGCGCGCCAGCGCAGTGAGGATACCGACTTCAACTACTGGCTGGGAATTGTGCAGCTTCTGGGGCAAAACAGCAAAGGAGTGGACAGCCCGCTGATTATCCTTCGAAACGTCGTCGACGGGTGTATCAAAGAGATATCCGAGAACACGCTGCACGGTAACTTCAGTTGTTTCCAGAAAACCCTCACCCTGGATTTGCTCAATGAGAGCGATAAGCTTCCGGATGTTCTTAAATGGGTGAAGTTCTACATTTCGCAACTGCCGCATGTCGGCGCCTCGCTGCCCAAAAGCTGGACGGCGGTGCGAGCAGCACTGGACCAGGATTCCCGCGATTTCATCGGGTATGACGAGTTCCAGGCGCTCTGCGTACGCAACGATACAGACGAGCCAAATATCAAGGTCCTCATCCAATATTTCCACGATATCGGCGTCTGTTTGCACTACCGGGACGATCCGCTTCTAGAGAGGATTGTGATCCTCAAGCCGGAATGGGGGACGCGCGCGGTCTATCAGATATTGAACAGTCCGTTGCTGGTTGAACGGCGCGGACAATTCGACGAGGACGACGTGGACAGGATTCTGACCGAACCCGGCCATCGGAAAATGCGCACCGAGATCCTCCGCCTGATGGTCAATTACAACATCTGCTATCCCGTTCCCGGCACGCGTTCCTACATCGCTCCACAAAAACTGCCGGAGGACGGGCCGGCGTACGCGTGGGATGCAAACGACAGCCGCATGCTCAAGTATGTATTCCCCGACCTGATGCCAAGAGGCATGCTGTGGCGCTTCATCGTTTGGAACCATGCCCAGATTGAAGATCAGCGGATGGTCTGGCGTACCGGTGTGGTTCTCAAGGCCGACGACACTCGAGCGGAAGTGACTGAAACGTATCCGCGAGAGATCGCAGTGCGCGTCAGCGGGCTCCATAAGCGGGAAATGCTGACAGTCGTCAACTACGTTTTCCGGAAGATCTTCGACGAGTTCAAGAAGCTGAAGGTGGAAACGCAGGTCCCGTGCATTTGTGAGCCGTGCCGCAAAAGGCAGGCCGATTTCGAGGCCGCGATCGAGGCCGGCCGGCCCTACGACAGCGCCCTGCTCCCGCATTTCTTCGATTTCAACGGGCTTCGCAACATTGTCGATGCCGGAGAAATGTCGAAGATCCCGTGCAACAAGAGCGGCAAGGCCGTCGATGTGCGGGCCTTGATCGACGAGGTGTTTGACGATCGAATTACGAAGGGGCGGGCCGGGGAGGCGTTCGAGGGAAGCCTCGATGGCTCCGGAGGAATTCGAATCAACATTGGAGGACATATGGGCGATAAGTACGAGCAGGGGCAGGGCATCCAGGGCAAGAACGTGACCGTCTCGGGCGGGACCCAGAACTTCACGCAGGCGGGGCACGACGTCTTTCAGGGCGTCGACTATGCCCGGCTGGCCGAGCAGATCCTCGACGTCCGCCAGCGTCTCCGAAGCTTGCCGGTGAGCGACGAGAACGATCGCGCCGTCGGCATGCTGGTCGATGCCGGGCAGGCGGCTCGCGAGAAGAATGGGCCGAAGCTGCTGGAGATCCTCAAGTCGACCGGCAAAGTCGTGCTCGATGTCGCCCAGAAGGCCGGGGCCGACATCGTCGTCAGGCTCGCCGAGCATGCCATGGGAGTTGGCTGAAGGGATTCGAATGAGGATTAGGATTTAACAGCGGAAGGCACGGAAGGCGCGGAAATAGGAGGAAGACAGGCACGGAGGCCTGTCCCACGATAGGATACGGAATCAGGAGGAAGACAGGCACGGAGGCCTGTCCCACGATAGGATACGGAAATTGGAGGAAGACAGGCACGGAGGCCTGTCCCACGATAGGATACGGAAATGGGAGGAAGACAGGCACGGAGGCCTGTCCCACGATAGGATACGGAAGCAGGAGGAAGACAGGCACGGAGGCCTGTCCCACGATAGGATACGGAAATAGGAAGAAGACAGGCACGGAGGCCTGTCCCACGATAGGATACGGAATCAAGAGGA
>JBKQWH010000060.1:0-13315 GCA_052139635.1 Capsulimonadaceae bacterium | reverse complement strand
CGAAATTGATGCCTCGCTGAATCCAATTCCGGTTCGCGCCCAAGCAAGCTCAACAACGCAATTGTCGGTGTCAATGTTTGGCGTAATTCGTGTGTCAGGTTCCGAACGGCGCGGCTTCGCATTACGTCGTTGCGCAAGACCTGCATATGAGACGCGGCGGCATGGGCGATAGCGTCGAGCACTGCGGCGTCGTCCTCGGAGAAAGCCCCCGGAACGACGGCTCTTAGCTCGCACTCGCGTCCGTCTGGGACAGATTGGCCCGCAACTTGCTTGTTTCGACATCGGATGACGGCTAGTGGACGGCCGTCCGAATCAAACATTGGCACGATCAAGAGCGAGGATTCTTTATTCCGAAGGAAGGCCTCGCGCAGTCGCAGCACACTGGCTTCCTGGGAGTTGCTGTCCTCCTTATGAATTTCCGGCGCTATCCGGGAATCAGCGGAGCTCGGCAGGGGGCGCGGCGTCTCCTCAAGGTCGCCGGCCGGGTTAATCAGGAAAATCGTTACGTCTCCGCAGGACAACGCTTTACGCATCTGCAAGTTTAACCCATGCAGGAAGGTGTTGAGCGTCTTAAATCGTCCAGCTAGAATACTAACCTTACCCGCCTCGTAAGAACACTTTTCCTCGAGCGAACTATCGGCACAAGCAGCGATGTGTGACATAAGATACAATAGAACATTGTCCGGGAGTTTGCTCCACGCGATTTTTGCGGGGTTGTCCGAATTGACGAACAACGTGACGTATAGTCGTACGTGGCAGTTATTGTACGCATTGGGGACCGCTATTCGAACGATCTGATCGGCTTTCACTCTCCGCGCTTCGGCGTGAAGATCGAAAAGTCGGTTTCTCGGATGGTCATGTTCAGAAAGTAACGGCACGTCGATCGTACAGATACCGGGCTCGACGCTCGAGCTTCGAACCTTTCGTGTCGGCGGTAACTCACCTTCCTCCGACTGTTCCAGCAGACACAGCTCATCGCGCTCGGGGCTATAGGTCCATATTGCAGAAAGGCGACAATCGGTTATCGCTTGAAGAGCTCTTATGATGATCTTGTAGGACTTCTGCGGGTCCTTTCCAACACCGTCGAATACGGACAGCAATGCCAGGTTAAGTCGTTTATTCAAGTCCGCCAAATCGTTATCGCCGATGGTACTGGTGAATGGAATGCCGGCCGACGTAGAATCCTGCGGTTCGTCGAGTCCAACAAGCAACGTGTCTTCCTTTGGATCGATCGGGATTGAGTGGTTCATCAGCCAACGCACACACTTCAGTATGCTCGTCCTAGTGTCCGCTTTTGCGTAGTCCTGCTCCACCACGAGCCAGCCATTGAATTTGTTCTTCTGAAGCTTCTTAATAAAGCCGGCAAGATCCACATCCCCCTCGCCGAGCTCTGTAAATCCCTTTGCGTACCGATGGTAGGACCGCCCGTAAGCGGCATCCCAGTCCTTGATGTGTACGGCGAGAATTCGCTCCGGCGCCACAAGATCCAGCGCGTCAACGATATTCTCGCCAACGATCGACAAGTGGGCCGTATCCGGCATCCAGTATAAACTCCCAAATATCGAACGCGTATCCCGGTCCTTAATGGCATCGAGCAACTCCGCAGGCTGGTCGAGTTGGGTAAGGAGCCGTCGCGCGTCGTTTAGAAGATGGTTTCTCATATAGACATGGCTGTGTAGAGCGAGCCGATAACGTCGCGTGGCCGCTTTAATCAGATCGCTTATGGAGCAATCGTCCACATATAAGTAGAGCGGATGAAATGGCGCCGATCCGTCTTTGCCGTCGCAGAAGTCCATTCGCTCCGCGAGCTTCCCGCCGGCGAGGCCGAGGAAGGTCAGATCGCGTTCTTGGAGCATCTGCCGTAGCCGGTCGAGTTTCACTGGCGTCGGCTTGTTCGCAATCATCTCGCGGAGACAACTCGGCTTCTGCGCGAATTCGACGCCTTTGAAGCCGGCGGCTTGTATGATGTCGAGCACACGCGCAAGGTCATCGATTTCGCCGCGGTAGATGATGGTTTGATATCCGATGTTCATGCGATCCTCGCCTTGCCTCACGCCCGTGGGCAATTAATTAAGTGACGTAACAGTAGTTCGGTCTAGTTCGCTATCCGATCCAGGTGATCCAAGTTTCCATACTACCGTCGTCATCGCAGTCAAAGCTCGACGCTGTATACCCTGAGGAACTGGCGCGCACATCCCCGATTCGGCGGATTATAGCAGTAAGTGATATCCTGTGGACTCGATTTCATGTCGGACACACTCTCGAGGCCCGAAAGTCGCCGATTCGTGTCCGTCGACGCCGGGGAACGAACGCTTGCCGGTTACCGTATCATTGCTAAAGTCCGCTGAGGGCACAATTCCTTCCAAAGAGGTCCCATTCATGAAACTCACACCCAGGCAGCAAGAGTCCTATGACGGTCTGGTACGGGCAATGCAGTACGCGGACATCCTGATTTGCAGTGGCGACACCGGGGCCGGGAGGACGACGGTGCTGCAACAACTGCAGGCGGCGACCGGCGCGGGCACCGTGAAGCTGGGCGAGTTCATCGACCTTCTTCGGGAGGCACATCCCCTCTCGCTCGAGGAGCAGTTCGAGCGTCTGGTCTCCGAGGCGCTTTCCTACAACAACTGCGTGATCATAGACGACTTTCATCTGCTCAATAACGTGGTCTGCCCCTGCGGGCACCTGAACATGTATCCGCGACAGGACCTCCTGCATATCCCCCTGACAATACTGGCGGCGCGTGCGGTCTCGGAGGGGAAGAAGCTCATCTTTGGAACCACGGGCACGGCGCCGAGAGCCATCCATCAGCGCGGATACTACTTCCCGATCCAGGAGTTCGAGGCGAAGGACTATGCGGCCCTCGGGGAGGCGTATCTGGGCAGCGAGGCGGGCAAGATCGACTACGCGAAGGTGCACCGCTTTGCACCAAACCTGAACTGCCATCAGTTAAAGGGAGCGTTTGTCTGGATGGCGCAGGGACGAGCTGACACCGAAGTCTTGATCGAGTACTTGCGCCGGAATATCATGATGAGCAATGTCGATCTCGGGGAGGTACAGGCGGTCGACCTGCACGACCTGATCGGGATGGACGATGTGCTGAAAGCACTGGAGGCCAACGTCATTCTGCCACTTGAGAACCACGAGCTGGCCGCCGAGTTGAATGTCAGTCCCAAGCGCGGCGTGCTGCTGGCGGGGCCTCCCGGAACCGGCAAGACGACGATTGGACGCGCCCTCGCCCACCGGCTCAAGGGCAAGTTCTTCCTGATCGACGGCACTGTCATCTCCGGCACGCAGGAGTTTTACCAGCGGATTCCCCAGATATTCACCGCTGCGGAGCAAAACGCGCCGTCGGTGATCTTCATCGACGATAGCGACGTCATCTTCGAGAATGGGGAGGAAATGGGGCTCTACCGGTTCCTGCTGACCATGATGGACGGCCTCGAGAGCCGCAGCGCCGCTCGAGTGTGCGTGGTGATGACCGCGATGAATGTCGGAAGCATGCCGCCGGCTCTCGTGCGGTCGGGCCGGATAGAGTTGTGGCTGGAGACGTCGATGCCCGACGCCGCGGCGCGGGAGTCGATCCTGCGCAAGAACCTCGGCAGCGTCCCGCCGGCCCTGGCGGACCTCGACATCACCCGGATCGCCGGTGCGACCGAGGACCTCACCGGCGCGGACCTGAAGCGCCTGGTCGAGGACGGAAAGCTGCTCTACGCCTACGACCGCGCGACCGGCGCCTCGATCAGGCCGTCCACCGAGTATTTCCTCTGTGCCCTGGCCACGGTGCGTGCGAACAAGGAGCGTTACGCCGCCGCGGAAGCGCTGGCCAGCCAGCATCGACCCAACACCCCGCCGTGGTTCAGGATGGCGCGAATGATGTCGACCGCGGTGCGAAAGCAGTGATCGCGCAGGTCGAACGTCTGTCCGAAATAGTCCGAAATATGCAAATTGTCCGGCCGCCTGCTGCACAATGGCGTGCCGCTGGTCCGCGCGTGCTATAATCCACGCAGTATGGCCCTTACAGACCCCATCTCAAGTCCGATCGTCGAATGTGAGACATCCGGCTGTTCGCCGGAGGGGGTTTCCCCCGGACACATCAAGGAACGACTCGTTGCTGGCTCGATATGGCCGCTGGTGGGCCTGATCGTCGTCGCGATCGATACCCTCGGGCTCTACTGTTACCTCAGCCATCGGGTCTATCTGCTCAACCCGGTCTGGATCTACCTGACTGTCTACGGCATCCTGTTCGGCTTTTACGCGTACGCGGCAGGGCGGCTCGTCCCGGGGGTCGACCCACGGCATGAGCGCCTTGCGCTGTGGCTGATTGTCGGCGCCGCGGTCGTGTTTCGCGCCTTCGCTCTTCCGTCGTCGCCATCCCTGTCCACGGATATGTACCGCTACGTTTGGGACGGCCGCCTGACAATGCACGGGATCAATCCCTATCGGTGGTCCCCCGTTTCGCCCTGCTTGCGCAGCCTGCGCGATCCGGTCTGGGATCTGATGGAGTACAAGTACTACCAGACGATCTACATGCCGATGTCGCAGGTGGTCTTCGCGCTGTGCAATGCGATCTTCCACAACAACCTGCTGGGCTATAAGGCGGTCTTTACGGCGTTCGACGTCGGCGTAATCGCACTGCTGTACCGGCTACTGCGCAAGCTGGGCCGCAGCGGCCTGTCGATTATCTGGTACGCGTGGTGCCCGCTCCCCATTACCGAGATCGCGATCGCGGGCCATCAGGACGTCGTCGGGGTGTTCTTCCTGATGCTTACCATCCTGCTCGCCGGTCGCGAGCGCACCGCGTGGGCCACCGGGATCACGCTCGTGGCTGCGACACTCACGAAGGGAATCGGCCTGTTCCTCTTTCCGCTATTTCTGCGCGCCTTCGGGCGGCGCTTTGCCGTTGTTGCCGCCGTAAGCCTGCTGTATCTGGGAATGCCGATGTGGGTCTATTTCCCGGAATTCCTGCACGGGATGAGCCAGTATCTGGATACGGTGCATGTCAACGCATCGCTGTTTCAATGGACAAACTACTGCCTGAGCCTGGTGACATCCGCCCACTACGAGATTACGGCCAGGCTGAGCGACGCGGTGATGGCCGGCGTCGCACTCTGGGCCGCCTGGCGGCCGGTGGACGACTACGCCGACCTCATTCGACGATCGTTCATCGTTATGGCCGTGGTGCTGCTGGTTGTTCCCACGCTGTTCCCGTGGTACCTCACCTGGGTCATCCCGTTCCTGCCGCTGATCAGCCGCCGCCCGTCGTGGGCGTTTGTGGCGCTGGTCTGCACCATCGGCCTGCTATACACGTACTATATCGCCATCACGCCGCTCTGGTGGACGTCGATCCTGGAATACGTTCCGTTTTACGTGATCCTCGGCTGGGAGTATGCGAACTGGCGCCGGGGAACCGGCAGCCTCACCAGCCTTCGCGGCGTGGTCGAGGCGATTCCGTCGTGGGTGCGGCGGGCCGGGACGTGGGCGGATGTGTTTCTGCGCAAGGGTCCGCACGGCGCGTAATCCCGACTATCCGTGCTTCGTTTCGGCGGCTGGAGCGTCGTGTCGCTCGGTGCGCGGGGGGGTATGATTGGCGGCAAAGTACATGTCGACGCCTTTGCCGGCAATCACCGAGGCGATCGCCGTCATCAATCCCAGCAGCACAATCTGGCCGAGGAACTGGCCGACAGCGCCCCCAACGGCCTGTGCCGTGGGCGGCTGCGATCGATCGATTGAGGAGAGTCCGGCGATGGGTGAGTGAAACAGGTGGTTCGCGTAGGTGAAGACCATTCCGAGCAGTCCAACCCCGGCGAGCAGTATTACGATCCCCGTCAATCGGCCCAGCAGGTCCGAGTGCGTCTTCGATTGCAACATGAACTATCCTGTGGCCTGGCCTGGTGACGTTCGAACCGCGAACTCGCGGGGCGATGTTGTTCTTTTCGAGTGGCGAGATCGCTCGTCCGGATGATAACCTCGGTACATAATAGCACAGGGCAGCAGCAACCGTCAACGATGTGACGGGCCGTACGGCGTCGCCAAAAAAACCTGTGGTCGCGGGTGGGCGTTTCGGCCGTTTTCCGTGGTATGATGGCATATGCTCCAGCCTTTCCAGACCTTCCGCCGGACTCTGTTCCTGTCCCTCGCCGTCGCCGCCGCCCTGTGCTGTGCGGCGCCTCACCCGTGCCGCGCAGATATCGTCATTGGCGGTTCGGGCAGCAACGGCGTGGCTCAAGTCGACGCGTGGTGCCGCATACATATCCCGGGGGTGTTTCGGACACACACCACGGTCACCGTAACGGCATTGACCGCCGCCCAAATGTCGTCGTACCTGGCAACGGGCGATCCGAACAGCGACAACTCCAGCAATCACAACGACGATGCCAGCAACGCGAATGACGACATCGATGGCATCTTCGAGAACGATCCTCCCCGGATCACGCTTCGAGTTCCGGACGCCGGCCAGATCGATTGGTTCACCTTCGCGCACGAGTACGGCCACTTCGTTTGGTTCGACATCTTCAGCAGTTCGGATCGGACGCGCTACGGTGCCGTGTACAACGCGCAGCGAGCCTCCCACCACCTGGTGACCCGATATGCGGCCACCAACGTGGAGGAGGGTTTTGCCGAGTCGTTCTCCTTCTACATCAACGCGGCGCCCATCCTCCAGCACCGCGACAGTGCATCCTACGCGTTCCTGCAAGACTGGGCCGCCCGTACCGCCGCCCCACCCGCCCACGACTAATCGACATTGTCCGGACGGTCAATATGGGAGATTGGCTGCTTGGCTGGTTTTCCGGGTGCAAAGCGGGGTCGTCTGCGACGAGTGCTCGAGCCAGCGGTCCATACGAATCTGCTGCCGAAATCCGCGCGGATTTCGCGCGCGCGACAAATCTCTCCTCCGGCTAACCCCATTTCCGATGCGGAAATGGAACGGCGTGGAAACGCGACGCATGAGCTTATCGCTGAGACCGATCGGCTTGGGCTCTATCCGCGAGCATTGGTGTTCTCGACACCTGTGTCCCACGCCATCCACGAACGCTTCCTTGCAGACAAGTTCGGGCACTCGCCCAAACCGAGTATAATTACGTTGATAATCGGCGCGCGCGTCGAAGGGCGGCAAATATGGAATGGCAAGACATCCGGACACACTATCCGGACCAGTGGCTGCTGGTAGAAGCACTTTCGGCCACCAGCGCCGGGAATAAGCGGATTCTGGACGACATCGCTGTGCTTGACTCGTTTGAAGACTCAACCCGTGCCCTCTCGAGGTACCGAGATGTTCATCGTCGCTCGCCCGACCGCGAATTGTATGTGCTGCACACAAGTCGGGAGGATCTAGACATTACAGAGCGCCTTTGGATGGGAGCCCGAGCCGCGACATGAAGATTT
This sequence comes from Capsulimonadaceae bacterium, assembly GCA_052139635.1. Taxonomy (GTDB): domain Bacteria; phylum Armatimonadota; class Armatimonadia; order Armatimonadales; family Capsulimonadaceae; genus JBKQWH01. The sequence goes on along the minus strand of JBKQWH010000060.1, from coordinate 5,929 downwards.
CGATGCAGTCCGGCCTTCCGTTTGTGGCGGCGGTGGTATGCTACAAAGGCCGTGAATTGCCCCTCGCAAACGTCCTCGTGGACACAGGGTCCGCAAGTACGATCATTTCCGAAGAGCGACTTCGTACCTTTGGATTGACGTTCGAGCCCAACGATCCCATTCATCCCATTCGTGGTGTGGGAGGAGCTGAGTTTGTGTTTGCCAAGACCCTCGTTACCGTGCCGACTGCGGCCAGGCTAGCCGCATCGCTCGTGGTGGAGCGAGAGACGACGTAGCTCGTTGCGCTCGTGCTTGCGTCCCACGTCAGCGTGACCTGCGCACTGCCGGACCAGTGGGTGTCGAGACGGGTGAAGGGTGAAGTTGGGTCTTTCGCACCGGCGGTGGTATATAGCGCTCACTAAAACCCGAGACTTCAGTCGCCGTCTTCGTCATCATCAGCATCCCCGAGTTGACTAATAAACTCTTCGATTGAGTCAAGCGATTCACAGTAATCATCTGGCTGCTTAATAAACTCATCCCAAAGCTCGCAAAACGTGTTCCATGCCACTTCCTCGTTTGCCGACACGGACATGAGAATCTGGTCCCAACCGATTGAGTCGAGCACGCCGTAGCGTCGTTGAACCATGAATTGAAAACGCTGCGTTGGGGCGTTCCGTGCGCTTTGACCTCCTAATGCGAAGACTGCAGAATTGTAACCGTCCACAAAAGTTCTGAGCAGGACAAGAGAACGTTGGCTTATAAAAGCCGCGGGTGTAGCCTTTATTCTTGATACCAAGTCAGTTATTTCTGCATTCATGCTCTACCTCTAGAATGGTGTTGAACTTGATACGTAAACGCCTTGCGCCGAACCACAATCACTCACCCATTGGTCATATTGCATTCCCGCCTTGTGAATGTTATCGTAAACCGTATCACCGACGCGCACGCCCCTGTGAATACCGTTAACTGAGATTGTTAGGTCTTGTGACACACTACGGATAACGCCGGTGTTGCCATAGGTCTTAAGATCCACGATCTGACCGCTAATTCCCTTCCGTTTGAAGGCTCGAACAAGGTCCTTTGCGCATTCGACACATTTGAAGTTTCCATATTTTGCCGTGATTCTCGTCGCAATGCTCGCCGCTCGGTCCAACTGGACTGCGTCACGGGCAAGTATCCCTCCGGCGACCAGTTCGTCGCTCGCGCCGGCTTCCGGGCCACCAATTGAGCCAGCAAGAACGAAAACGGCGGTCTGCTTGGCGCCTTCGACGAGGGCCGGAGCGTCGCCGGACGAGTTCAGCCCTGACCCCATGCGGACAATGCCGTCCTTAGGCGTGTCAAACACGCGGGTAGGTTTGTAAACGAGGCCAACCAGCCCGTCAACGAATTCCTGCCACCAACTCTTCCCATCCAGTCCGCTCGGATCGGACCCTGTGATCGGGTTGTTCCCCGCGTACCCGTACAGATTGATACCACCAGAATACCCGATTGGGTCACGATTGAGGAACCGGCCGTTGCGGCTGTCGAAGTAGCGGTGGATCATCAGGACCGGGGCCGGGATCGACGGCTTGACGGCGGTGACGTCCCAGTCGGAGTAGCCGCCCCATTGCCCGGCGAAGCCGACCGGGTCGCGGTAGGTGTCGGGACTCTGCGACGGAGACTCGTCGAACAACTGCTCGCCATAGGCGTCGTAAAGCAGGACGTCCCGCGCCCAGGTCGTGCTGTTGGTCGAGCCGTCCCGAAGCATCACGTTGCCTTCAGGATCATAGACGTCGGCGTAGTAGATACTGGATGGTGCGAGGTAAATCTCCCGCAATCCGTCCGCGCCGTACGCGTATATCCAGTGGAAGTTGGCGGCACCACCGCTGAAGGTCTCGTCGGCAAGCGGCTGGCCGTTCTCGTCGTAAATATAGTAGGACGTGCCGCCGTCGACCGTCTTTACCGTCCGCAGGCCGTCGCCGTCGTACTGGGCGGCGAACCCGATCGAGGTAATATTGGTGAGGCGGTTTTCGGCGTCGAACGTGTATGCGCAGGTGGGAATGCCGAAGTCGTCGGACGGATTCCCGTTGCCGTCGAATGTGATGCCGTTGTTGAACTGGTTGTCCGTGTTGAAGGACCACATCGGCTGGCTCGGCGGTGTCGGGGGCGGACTCGTCGAGCGGAACGTGGTGGGGTTCCCGGAGAGGTCATAGCCGTAATAGTAGGTGTAGTTGATCGCCGGCTGGCTGGTATCGCCCTGGTCTCCATTCACCGTCGATGCTGTTCGTTCGTCCGTGGTCAACTCGTCCCGGTCGTCATATGTCATGGTGCGGACGTGGCTGAGCGGATCGGTTTGGCCGATGTCCCCGTCCAGAATGTTATCGATGTCCGCGTAGTACTTGAGGCGGTTTCCGGCGGCGTCGTAGGACATCAGTGCGGTTGAATTGGTTGCCGAGCCCTGGTATAGCGAGAGCACGTTGCTAGAGTTCCATCCCGGCGCCTGTCCGGTGTAGTAATTGGCCAGGTTGCCGAGGAACCCACGCGGGTTGTACTGATAGTTTGTTAAGAACACGCCGTTCGACATCGAGGATAGCCATCCATTAGAGAAGTAACCATACGCGAGCTGTTCGGCGGCCGAAGTGCCGTACGAGGCTGAACCGGGGGCCCACGGCAGCGTGACTGCCGAGAGTCGGCCGACTCCGTCATAAGCGTAGCTAAGAGCGCCGCTGTTGGTTGGCAGAGGATTGCTGACCTGCCCCGTGCCTGGAAGCGTAACCGACAGGCGGCTGCCGTCCGGATTGTAGGCATAACTGAGCGTCTGGTTCTGCGGGCCGCCGGTGAAGCTGGTGGTCTTGACAAGCAGGTCGCCGAGATCGTCGAGGGTGTATCCGTACGACGCGTTGCCGTTCGACATAGACGTGGTCCGTGCATAGGCATCCGGGCCGTACGTGACGTCGAGGGAAGCCCACGCCGGTGGGTAATTGACGTTGGTGACGAGACTATCGTCGGTTGGGTAACGTACATAACTTGTCGTGATATTGCGCCCGTCCACGGTCGAGGTCACATTCTCGTCCGCGTCGTAATTGTACGTCAGCGTGTCCGCGGTCCCGGCAGTTGGCGGGGCGCTGCCGGCGACTCCAAATCCGGGATACTCGACGGCTTGAAGCGAACCAACCGGGTCGTAGAAGTATGTCGTGGTGTTCCCGTTGCCATCCGCCATCGTCTTGGTGCGGTAGGCGCCGTCATAGGTGTACGCCGAAACCTGACCCACCATGTCCGACACGTTGAGCAGTTCGCCCTCATCGCCGTATTGATACGAGGTCCGGCGGAAGCTTTCTGTCGAACCCTCGGGATAGAGGTCGGTCTCGTAGAGAGGGCCACCAGGGTACTCGTAGTAGTAAGCGAGTACGGCGTGCTCTGTTGGGTCCGAACCTGTCGCCGGGTACGTCACGGACACCACCTGGTCTGCCGCATTATACGCATAGTCAGTCTCGTTGCCGGAGCCGTCGATCGCGGCGATCCTGTGCCCGCGTGCGTCGTACTCGTAGTAGACGCTCTGGCTGCTCGATCCACCGCCGGCATTCGGCCCGCTGACCGAAATCTCCACCGGCTCGCCGAGGCATTCGGGCTGCGAGTAGTTGATACTGCCGATGGAAAAGCTTGTGTAGTTATAGGTGATCGTCGTCGCGGCGACGCCGTTCGGTCCCGGGCCGGTGACCTCTGCCACGTTGCCGAGCGACGACGCCGTGGTGCCCGTGTAATACAGCGTTGTTACCACCGAGGCCGTATGGCTGTTTGCCCCGGGCTGCGGCGAAGTAATTGTATTCAGCAACCCGCTCGCTTCGTTCCCCGTACCGGAGTAATAGCCATAACTTGTCGGAGCGAGGCTGCTTGCCCCGCCGCCGGCGAACTCCTGCACTTCGGACAACTGCCCGTTCGGAAAGTCGGGTGGATATGCGAAAGAGTATATATCGTAGTTGCCGTAAGGAGAATTCGCCTGCGTCACGTTGCCGTAGGAATCATAATAGACCGGATATAACTGCCCCATGCGGTCGGTGTCGCTGGCCGCGAGGTACGGATTCGGTGGATTGGGCGAGCCGGTGTAGGAAGTCGCGTCCGTGTTACCCGCCGCATCTGTATAACCCAGGTCCCGGTTGAGCGTCAACTTATCGAAGTTCTGCGTATACGTGAAGTCCGGCTGCGGCGCGTCGGGTGCGCTAAAAGCAGCGACCCCCACCTGACCGGACGCGGCGTTGGTGTAATCGAACCGCTGCACGCGGGGCGTCGTGTCAACAACTTCGCCGGTGGCGTCCTCGTGTTCGAGAACGTTGGCCGTAGTCAAATCATATATCGTCTTCGCTGTCGCCAATGTCTTGCCGGACGTATCGACAGGGTCCGGCGCCTGGACCTGGTTCAGATACCAGAGGCCGTTGATCTGCTCGTATCCGTACCCCCAGCGTGTCCACGTCTCGCCATGGTTCCCGAGGTCTACCGGCGTGGTCACCTGACACAGGTTTCCGTTGTCGTCGAACGTGTAGGCAACCTGTCGCTGCTGATTGGTCGTGCCGTCGTAGTCGGTGACCGTCTTGAGAACGCCGCTCGAGTAGGCGAGTGTGAGCAGCGGGAAGCCCACCCCGCCATTTCCGGTCGAGTCGTTATCGATCTCCGTCAGCCGGTTGCCCTCGTCATAGGTCAACGAGACGTAGTGGCCGACAATATTCGTTATCTGCGACAGAATGAGGGCGTCCGGGTTCTGGGTCGACGCATTCGGGTTGGGTTCGAAAGTGTACGACGTGCGGTCGCCAAAGGTCAGAGTTACGGAGGTCCAGTCTCCCGTGCCCGACGACGCCACGCCGCTGACCGAGTACGGCACGCCGGGCGTGTGCTGGAACGTGCCGTCGGGCGTGCCACCCGGCGTATTCGGCATCAGGAGCTCGACGGCGCCGTCGGCCCAGCGGAGGTTAAGAGTGCCCCACGTCCCTGGGTTCGGGTTGGTAATGGTGACGTCGTAGTTGTGAGTCCAGCCCGGAGACAGCCCCGGCGAGGAGTAGTCCGACGCGTACGAACTGCTGACGAGGGCGCTACGGTACGAACGCTCAAACGACACCCTTGGCCCGAGCGGATTGTAGGACCAGATATCCGGCCCGGGGTTATTCTGCTCCACCGCCGACGGCAGGCTCACCGACATCGACGAGGCCGGGCCCGCCCCTCCACTTCCGGTGCCGACCGACGGCACAACGTCTTCCGCCCATTCCGGAGCCGGGATGTCGGTCGCTGCTCCCACCGGATTCGTAACCTGAATGGCCGCAACCGACGCCAAACCATTCGTGCCGCTCGTGCCGGTAAAGGTCAGATCCAGCGTGTTTCCGGTTACGGTCACGAAGTTGGTCACGGATGTCGCCGTATCGGCCGCGCCCGCCTCCTTGAAGATATCGTATCCCGTCACGAACGGGCTGCCATTCGCAGTCACGTTAAAGACCGCCTGCCCCGCGGTCACAGTCGTATCGATCTGCGCGAAGTACAGTGTGACCTCGTAAGTGCCGTTGCGTATTGGAAAGTCGTAGTTGAACGACCCGTCCGCAGAGGAGCTCTCGCGTTGCGCCTGGTAAAGCGGGGCGTCCTGAGAGAACGCCAGGCCGAGGATCGCCAAATTCGTCGTCAGCACACTTCCGCTACTATAGTAGTTGTCCGCCTGCCAGGTCCGGCCCTCACCGTCCGTCCAACTGCCGTTGAACGGACCGGTGCTGTCGGTGTAGCCACAGTCGATCAGCACAGACGTCAGAAGAGCGCTTGGCGTAGCGGACGCCTCGTTCGACATCAACGACGTTCCGGCGTAATCCACCCCTGCCACCGTGTAGTAATAAGTGACGCCGGCGGTGAGCGCTGATGAGTTGTCTGTGTAGCCGGCGGACGTGATGCCAGTAGCGATCGGCGGCGGCGCCTCCAGTCCGGTCGCCGTAGCGCGGTAGAC
>JBKQWH010000059.1:0-4070 GCA_052139635.1 Capsulimonadaceae bacterium | reverse complement strand
CGGCAGCGGCGCCGGAAGCTTCGGAAACGGAAACTCCAGCGCTGGGAATCAGGGTAATTTCGGCGGCTTCGGCGAGGCGGGCATTAGCCAACACGGACAAGATGGTTCTTCGTCAGGATTCGGACAGGGATTCACCGACGCAGCGAGCCAGAGCAGCTCCGGGTTAGGCGTGGGCGGACACGCACCCTTCACGAGCGAACTTCTGCAAGACCAGTCATCGCCGACAACCCATTTCGATCATTTCTGGCATTACAGCTGAGAGTTGGCCGATCAGCATTTTATTTTAAGCTGATTCACTGGGGGCCTCCGCCCCCAGATATCCGCGACCCAGATAAGCCCGGATGCGGTGACAGTCAAAGCTCTTGACCTTCACCTGGCGGTACATGCCCGTTTGCAACAGCCTGGCCAAAGCCTGGGCATCGTTCCTGTCGGTCTTGTTGAACGTGACCGACAGAACGGCATGAGCCTGGCGGGCATCCATGCACACAACTGGCAAGCCCATTTGCTGACATCTCATGTCACAGCCACGGTGTCAGGGCGCCAGTCTCCAGTCCGATCTTCTCAACATCAGGTGCATGCTTGTTGATCCTGGCGGCAATAGCAGTCGGGCTGGTCAGACACTTACCTTGCCACATAGTTTTACCCTCGTGGGTGATGATGCAGATGTGCGCCTCCTTCTGGGATATATCAAGTCCGACGTAGTGGCTCATGCATGGGGTCCTCCTGTGTTGCCTTGCAAGGCAGAGGTTAATCCCAGGACTTCTGCCGTGTCAGCCTACACTCTCACGACTGCTCCGGAGACTTCCCGCCCGCAATAAGCCCATGTATGTCGGCAGCTCTAATGGAGACCTGGCGCATGCCTCTAAGGATATGGACGTGTCCGTAGTCTATCGTAGCGATATAGATATCGGCCGGCACTCATACCAATGACCGAGCCACTGCGGGTGATGTGGATCTGATCCGGCTTATGTGACGCCTGGAAGTTGCATGAAGCGACTATGGGCGGAAAGGCTTGACTGAGTGGATGCGGACATTTGGGAGTGAGGGTGTGCGGAAATGCGGAAATCCAAACATGCTCACAAGCTAGCCAACCGCCAAGTCATTCTTAAGGCCAAGCTTCGATTGGCGTCACGCCTCCTTGGCTTGACGGTAAACGGTAAAGCATTGTTGCTTGCGGTCCCGCTGACAGACGTTGGTACCATTCCGGCGAAAGTGTAACCGGGAATCGCGCTAGATGTTGCCATGTAAGTTAGGAACTTCGCGTTCTCTGGACTAATGAGGGATACACCCTATGAAGAAGACACTCGCAGCCGCAACGGTAGCGGTCCTCGCTGGCGTAGCTGGCGTAGCCAACGCCGCGGATATGTACTCTCCCTCAGGCGGCGGCCTGAAGGACGTTCCAGCCTATGTTCCGCCTCCGACATGGACCGGTTTCTATATCGGTGCGCATGTCGGCGGCGCGTGGGCCGACCTCAGTAACACTGACGTTAACGGTTACACATTGAACGGCTCGAACTACGGCTGGAGCAACAACAACAGCGGCGTGTTCGGGGGCGGCACGGTCGGCTATAACTACCAGACAGGCGGATTCGTGTTCGGTGTCGAAGCCGATTTCGGCGGCGCGGGCCTGACCGGCAACTGGAATAATGGCTATACCCCAGGCTACTACTCTGGTTACCTCTGGGCCAAAGAGAACGCCAGCTTCTACGCTGACGTAACGGGCCGTCTTGGCTATGCAGTCGGTCCCGCTCTGTTCTATGTCAAGGGCGGTTGGGCCTTCCTCGACGCAAACACCAAAGTTGGCGGCGTTGACTACTATGGAAATCCGTGGTCTGCCAGCACTAGCGGACTTAATGGCTGGACCGTTGGCGGCGGCGTCGAATATCTGTTCGCCCCGTCCTGGAGCGTTAAGGCCGAATATCTGTACTTCGATTTCGGCAGCTTCAACACGAACTGGGTTGACACCAGTTCCGCCTACGATTGGCAATTTAACCACGACCTGACGGTCAATACCTTCAAGGTTGGCATCAACTACCACATCAACAACATCTACTCGCCTCTGAAGTAGGCCGACTCCCCCTAAATTGCCCGGCGAAGCGGTTCGCGAAAGCGGGCCGCTTTCCTTTTGGGGCATACCAAAACGGAAGTTAAGACAACAACCAGACTAGATCCGCGTTAACGTGATCGCGACATTCGAAATGTCGGTTGCTCCGGTGGGGTTGATCGTGATCGATTGACGGGTGGCCTGAATCGACATGGCCAGATCCGCAGTGAATCCGATGCCATCAATCATCGCTCGAATTCCCGTGCTGCTGATCGTCCCGGAGATGTTGCCGATCGTATCGCGCGTGACCTCATTCCATTTGCCGGCGAGCCGGGTTCCCGTTGCGGCGACCTTGCTTCTGACTTCGAGCTTGTAGCTATCGCTCGCACAATGCAAGGTCTGATCGAGCGACGCGCCGCCGGACGCCACGTCGTAATGTACCTTGCAGCGAATTCGCTCATGCCCTGCTGTCGTCCTGACGGTGCCTTCGCCGGACCAATCGCCGGCAAATTGAGAAAAAGCGCCGCCTGAGTGCTGTTGTGCGGACGCGGAGACCGGCAAGAGAAACAGGCCGATCGCCAGCGCGATTTTCGGCGCCTGGAAAACGCTACATTGCTGAAATTTCTGTGACATTCCTTTTTCTCCATTCACACGTCGCAAGGATCACAAAGCCCAGTTCTTGCGTTAGCCTGTTTAGGCAAGCGGTTGCATTTGTTGCTCATTCAGCAGACGTTGGCGCGGTCTCTCTCAAGGGCGCGAAGCTTCGGCATTGCTCGCATTGTTGGGCGAAATAGGCCCGGCCTTGCCTTCCTCGACGAGCTTTGCGCGCAGCTGCGCTTTGATGAGACGGACCGACGCATAAAGGTCTTTCGAGGTCTTTTCCAGCGCGTCCGTGTTCGGCAGCAATTTCGAACGGTAGTCGATCTTATCCACGCCGCTCGCGCCGAGCTGGGTGTAGGAGACAACGCTCCCGATCGTGCCCTGAAGAGCGAAGGCACTGCCGAGGCTCGTCGTCGCCAGGCCGGACGCATCACGAAGGTTGGATGGACCAAGAATTGGAATTTGTACGGCGGGCCCAGGCGCTATTCCCCATATATGCCAAAAGTCTGGCCGAGATCCGCGTAGTGATAAGGCCGACCCCACGTGTCGGCGACATCGACGAAACCGGCGATGCCGATCGTGGTGTTGACGGCGAAGCGCTGCGTCGTATTCCAGGCCCGTTCGACATTGCCTTGCAGGATATCGTTGGCGAGGATGACAGGCTCTCCGACATTCTTGGTGAAATTGTGAAGCCCCTGACGCAGATCTGGGGACACTCCCGCGACATAGGCGCGTGCGACCGGCTTTAAGATGTTGTCGTCGAGAAATTTGTTTGCTTTGAAGATCTCGCGGTTGATTGCTTCCGCCGGGTCGTTGGCGCTGTCGATCTTGCCTTGCTCAATCGGATCGAGCGGCGCTCGGCTGAAGGGGTTCCAGGCCTCTTGCGCGCAGGTAGGGCAGGCAAGGGCTGAGCCAAGCAAACCCGCCCATATCCAATGGGCCGGTGAAAGAACGCGTCGGATCGGTCGAAATATTCTGCCCGTGGGGCCCTTCCGATTTTTCGCAGAGCGCTTATGCCGCGCAGGTTCTTTCATCCGGCCTTGGCTCTGCGGATGCACTTTGAACACGGTGGTGTCGTGGATTGCAGTTGATTTGGTTCTCATGGATGGAGGACCAGCCTCTTTTACTGCCGCCCCAAAACCAGAGTACGAAACATAATTCCTCCAACAAGACCACCAAACGATGAATGGACTTGCCCCGTTTTCGTGGAGAGGTTCGGTATTGGGTCAGTGTAACTGATGTGGGGTTGCGTCATCCTCCTTGTCGATGCAGTTCCTTTGTTCGGCCCCAGCGGAGCCCGTTCCTTCATCCCGGCCCATGCGCAGGCTCTGCCGTCGCGCACAGTCCCTGCAGCGGCTCGTCCTCGGGCCGGATCGGGCGGTTCGTGACGGGCAGGCCGTTCGGGGCCGTCCATGGAACGACGTAC
>JBKQWH010000058.1:0-6758 GCA_052139635.1 Capsulimonadaceae bacterium | reverse complement strand
CGCCTGGCTAATAGAGGTGTGCCTTGGCCGCTCAATCTGACAGCCAGCGACTGTGTGTGTCAGGAGGAGGGCAAGAGTAAGCACGATGCCGCGAACAGCCATTAGTTATCTCCAGAAGCAACCTGGTTGACCGGGTTAAGCTTGCCATCAAACGACGATAGATTACTGTCCGTCAGTGGTGGCTTGCTCACTCGTGACCGGCACACATAACCAGTTTCGCTCTCCACAAGTCTCAGAATCTTACTATCCTAAAAATGCATGACGATACGGACACTGTTGGTAGCATGAGTGCCCGCCCGCTTGATTCATGCCAGCGTGTACTTCGTATGAATTACGATTCAGTCGATGATCGTGTGTCTCCTTCGGCACCGGATAATTGTTACGATCCATGCAGTCGAACCCCGGCGGACCGATTGGCATAGACAGCCGCCGGGTCGCTGCCCACAGGCGAAGCGATAACATGGGCCGGCATAAGGCGTGCCACGATGTCCCTTTCCAAAAGGGGAAGGAGAAGCTCGTCCACGGAGAAAGGAACGGCCCATCCGCCGCCATAGCTAAGCCGTACCGGGAGACCGCACCCACCACGTCCTCGTTCCTCAGTCACCTCAGCCCCCTCCCTTTTCCAAGGAGAGGGTTGGGGTGAGGTTACTTCCGGTTCCCTTCCCTTTAGGGAGGGGTTAGGGGTAGGTTCCGATAGCCACGTGTTCGAGAGATTAAGACCTTCCGGGACTTCTCCGTACAGTTCTCGAAATACCGTTGACACGTAGCTAATCGAATCCCGGGCGGCAAACCGGTCGACGAACTGGGCAAACAGGTCCGTATCGAACTCGCGGTGAAGGAAACAGTCACGAATGGTCGCTATCTCGGAAAGGCGTAGCGCCCAGTAGCCCGGCTCCGTGTAGTTGCCAAACGCGTGCACGCAGGTGATCAGCGCCGTCAAGGTCACGCTTGGAACAAGCACACCCTCGGTCCCGCGGGCGACGCCTGGCGAACAGTGTGCCACGATGTCCCTGTACCAAAGTCCGACCTTGCTATTGTACCAGACCACGAGATCACGGCACAGCGGGGCATCGCTTGGAAATTGATCGCGAAGGTTGATCGGATATGCCCAGGATTCGAGGCACCGATGAACCTCAAGGGTCACTCCTTCGCGCCGCATGGCGGTCATCTCATGGGCGCGTTCGTGGCCGTCCCAGTATGAGTGAAACCCGATCCGCTCCAGGGCAGAGACTAACGCCGGAAGCTCCCCATGGAAGACATCAACGTCGTATGAGATCGGGAGATGGGACGGATCGCCGGTGCGCGCGTAGAGGGCCAGCCCCTTGACGATGAGCGGCGGCGACTGGCCGATGTCGCGCATGGCGTCCGCGAGTTCTCGGACGGCCGCGAACTGCCGGTCGAAGACGCGACGCTCAGTGGCGGAGGCGTGTAACACGCGCGCCACAAGCCTGCGCGAGAACGTCCCGGACGCATCGCCGCACGTCAGCTTGCGCGCAAAGCGGTGTGTCAGCCGGTGGAGGACTACGAGGTAAAGCAACTGGTCCTCAAGCTCGGGAGGCACTTCCGGAGGAAGTGTGCGCGCCTCGATCAACCACCGGAGCGTATCGCGTAGAGTTGTGTTTATGGTCATGGCGGGGCCTCCGGAGGGAAATAGGAGAAGATTTTTAACCACGGAAAAGAGAAAAGACGGAAATTCAGACAAGTGGTCCTGTTCGAAATGGACACACTGGCTAGGCCCCCATGGACTGAAGTCCATGGCTGATGAGACTAAAGTCCCTTAGGGACTGAGGAATTGCGCCTCAGAATCCTCTCTTCATGCCTGCAAAAGAAGCCTCATTTCGTCCCGGTTTGTTCCATCCTGGTCGCTTCAAAACGTGCGGCCGCCTCCATTGCGATGAGTTCGAGCGCATCCCGGCGTTGGGTCAGATCGTAGCGCCGACGGAAGGCAGGGCGGAAGACGATCTGGCCGATGAACGACTCGCTGACGCCGTGCGGGTTGATCTCCCGGCGCCGGGCGCTCCACTCGGAGTCGTCCGCCGGGATGAACAGGGATGTGTCGCGCGGCAGCGGGGTCTGCATTGCGTAGTCGCCGAAGTTGTGGAACTCCACGCGTGTTCCGTTGACGTAGGCCACGGCGATCCGCTTCCGAAGGCAGAAGTTGACGGCCTGGTCGATGGTGTTGATGATCGGCTCGCCCTGGTCGTTCAGGGACGTGTTGCAGAGCATCGGAACGCCGGTTGCGGCATGGAAGGCGGCGGCTGCGTCGTAGAGGTCCGGGTTCTGCTCGCGATTCACCGACTGGACGCGGGCGGATTGATCGAGGTGGGCGACCGCGGGGATGCGGTCCACCTTGTCATCGCGGATGTCGAACGTGCGCAGCATGTACGGGGACGGCTGCGTATCCTCGAACCATTCTCCGAGTTGCTCCTCCAGCACGACAGGCGCGACCGGCCGCCACCACTGCCGGTTCTTCGTTCGGTTCAATTCCTCCTTGGTCTCGAGGCGCGTCGGGTCTCCCAGGAGGCTCCGGTTCCCGAGCGCCCGCGGCCCGATCTCCGCCCGCCCGTTGAACCAGACGACGGATCCGGACCGGATATCGGTAACGAACTGTGCTGAGTCGAACTTCGAGGCGCCCTTCACGAAGCCGGCCCAAGGCCGCTCAGGGGCGTCGCGACTGTCCTCGTCCCGTTCGCCAATCCAGGGCCGCTCAGGGCAGCCGCCGTGGCACCCGGCCCAAGTAGTGTCTTCGTCGCCCATGTAGGGAGAGGACAGCCTGTGCCGCATGTGGCCGCCGGTCTTCTTGTAAAAGGCATAGAGCCCGATTCCGAGGGCCTGTCCGCAGTCACTGACGGCCGGATAGGACAGAAAGCCTCTGAAGCCGTATTTCTTCATGAGCATGCTGTTACACGGGCAGTTGAGCGCGAAGCCACCGGTGATGGACAGGTATGTCCGCGCCGGATCGAGCCCGTAGCGGTCCAGGACCCACTCGACGGTTCGCTCCATCATCCGTTCGGAGATCGCCTGCGCGCCCTTCATCACCATGCTGCAGACGCACTCCTCGCGGGTGAACAGGGGGTCCCAGCCGGTGAAGCCGCGGTCCGACGAGCCCTCGACGGCGGCGAGGACCTGCCTCTCCAGGCGCTCCAGCACCTCGTACGACAGCGGCTGCGACTCGTTGCCGCGATAGGGCACGTCGGCGACCGCCTCGTCGAGGTCGAAGCGCACGGCCGAGGTTGTGGCCGAGGCCAGGGCCATCAACGAGCCCTCCCGCAGGGCGTACCGGTAGCGCGCCGCGGAGAAGAGGTACGCGGGGGACAGGATCGGGAAGAGGTCGATCGATCCGCGGCGGGACACGGCCCCCGTGTAGAAGCGCTCCTTCCCCACCTCCTCGATCACGTCGTCCGGCCCAGCGTCGACGGCCAGGGCCAGGACGTTGGAGGATTGCAGCACGTCGGTGTCCAGCAGCAGCCCGGAGAAGAGGTGGGCCAGGCTGTGGTAGCACAGGTCGGGGTAATCCGCCACCGAGTGGTAGTCGTCGACAGTCTGAAGCCCGGGCGTCCCCAGACCTCGACCATGTCGCTGAGGGACAAGCCATAGGTGCCGAGCAGCCCGCTTATGAAGCACACTGCATCCGCAAGATTCCAGAATCCCCGCATATGCTCCTTCAAGCCCGTCCGCCGCTCCAGTTCCCAGTAATGAACCAGCCGCACGGCTTCGCCCTGCTTATGCCACAATGCCACACTCTGATCGTGCCGCCGGAAATGGCCGACGAGGTTGGCTATGCCGTCGTTAAGGAGATATGTCGATAGGTAGTACCCGTCTTTCATGCACAACTCCCCGGTAATGGGCCGCTCTCCCCGGCAACGTAGGCCCGGCGGCCAAACGGTTAATTCCCACGGATTGTTCTTAACCGTACACCTTAACTGCAAGTCGAACGGTCCAGGCGGATCTCGTTTCGCACGGGTACGCGTCTCGGAGCTCATAGCTGTCAGTTCGCAAAATGGATCGGCAGCTACAGCAATAATAGTGGAATAATCGCAGATTCATTTATTGAAGTAACTCGTCTTGCATTGGTGCAATTATAACTCGATACCTAGTCTTGCGTGCCTTACTCTGTCGCCTCCTTGTTCACCAAATCGCGGATGAGTGACTGTAACCATGCTGTAACCATCTCTGCGTTATTCCTATTTGAGAAGAGGCCAATGTCAATCCATGTATCATGTCGATCGAAGGCCCACAATACGCGTGGAAGTTGTCTAACCGGAACGTGAAAGCGCATTTTATAGCGCTTAATCAACAGCAGATTTATATCGATAACCTCTATTCTTAGAATTTGATGTAGACCAAATCGTTGACCTCCCGCAGCGACGAGAGACCTATTACTCGGGATAAGCGCTATCAAGAATCTATTATACCTATACGTATACAAATAAACTAGGGATAAACAATAAACTATGGTTGAACACGCCATCCAACATGCTACATATACCCCCATCCCTAATCCAATTTGAACATGGCTTGTTGGCGACGTATATTGTGCCAATGCAATAGTCTCGTGGACCGCTGCCGCAACCATCGCGAGTGACACCATGCTGAAGATTGCTAAGAACACACTTCGGGCGCGGAACGACGTCAAATAGAGCTTGTTGCCCGTCATTGTGCATTGAATGCCGTCGATAACAAAGTTTATGTTTGTAATGGATCCAGGGATTGGTGGAGGCCATGAAGGTCCATTGAGTTCGTTCATAGGTTAATCTCCTGAAATGCATAATTGAAGTACAGCCCGCCAGATAAACGCATGAAAGCCGTCCATTAATTATGCGTCAAACGCGGTTAAAACGCAGATCATATGGCGGACATTTCATGTTAGTTTCTCCGGCAGGCTCCATTTCGTCTTGCTTATCCACAATTCTTAAGCCAGACATACTGTTCGCAAATCAACCACGCAAGGACGCAGGCGACAATTCCTGCCGCACATATGATGAGTTGACCTGCTACGCAGAACATAGCCACTGCGGCCATGCAGAAGAGGAACGGTGATGTGCAAGTCGCAAAGATCAAATCGTCCACGGCCGCCCTTACCCCGGTGTTGTCGCACGGCCCCAGCCCGGAAGGGTCGACGGACGTTTCATATTAATTGCCCGACGGCATATCGATCACTACATTCGTATCCGCCCCCGATCTTGATATTGCAAGCTCATGTTGTGCATTAGATTGCATCAAGTTAATTACGGTGTCAGCGTTCATCAAGATCGTACTTATACCGTCGATCGAAATTATGTTATCTCCAAGTCGCACGCCTCTGTGATACGCCAGACAGGTCTGCGGCACGTAGGCTACAGAAATTACTTTGCCACGGTGCCGTACCAAAATGAGATCGCCTAATGGTCCATGTGAACCAGAAAGCCTGCCCGATCGCTTGAGCTTAATCTGGAGAAGCTTACAGCGAGGGCGGGATATTGTGAATGTGGATGTGGTCTCGGCAATTCCGGCGATCAACAAATGCCCCAACGGATACGTAAGATTTGAAAGGCGTGTCCCGTCGACCGAAATGACTTCATCTTGAGGCTTGATTCCAGCCGCATCAGCTGGTGATCCAGGAGTTACGGCTTTGACAATCCATCGTGATCGGTCCTCAGATCCGCCTTCGAATATCATTCCAGGCACACCGACGCGCTCTCGCATCGCGCAATTATTTGAATCAACAATAAGCTTATATAGTTTTAGGTCGAGAGTAAAGCTGCGCAATTGAGTCAGAACGTCGAGGCCAAGACAGTTTCTCAGTTGGTCATTTGGAAGCAGGGTCAGACTTTGGTTCGTGAATGCAAGTCGCCCTAGCATTAGGCTTCTGATTCTAAACTGTGGTACAAAGTATGTCTCATCCAGGGTTTGCGCCACTTCTGGCGCGAATGTCATTGATGGACCGAGGCTGTTCGCGAATCCAAGGGGAAGCACGGTTCCGATCGCACCTGTGTCGATTCTAAGATCAACGGATGTGTTCGTTGGTAGCGTTGCCCTCGCACATGGAATGCCATATGGATCCATGGTTATCGGGAGCGCAACGCCCTGTTCATCGCTTGGACGTGTGCCAGCTCCTAGAACTGTTAGATTCTTCGTCTCGAAGTTGAACCGAGTTACCCGATTGTCAAACATCCCAATTCCGATTAACCCGGCGACGCGGTCTGGCCCGTAGAGCGACGTAAGTAAATCAGATTTCAGTACCCACGCTTGCGTGACTGAAAATGACGCTTCGTCGCCATTTGTACCGATGATGTCAACCCGATGGACCTGCACCATTGGTCGTCCATACGGATCTCGATTGCGGGCGGGGGCCAATCCGATCTTCGACGCAGCCCATGGCATTACCCACAGTGCAAAATCAGAGCCGGTATCGAGCATGAACCAGTGGGGCTTGCTTCCGTCAATACGTGCCAATACTAATGGTTCTGGAGTATGCAAGCGATCATATACGAATGGTAGGACATGATCTCTATTGCCGTTTATCTCGGTCGCTGGCGATACGTAGTTCGGTCCAACAGACTTCAATTCCACAGGTGTCGAGACTCCGCCCGCGGAAGTGAATGTGAAGCCAAGCGGTTTTGCACATCCAGCCCGCATTATGTCAAGATGATGCGTATTCCGCTGAATTTGATCGCTCGTTCCGCTGGAATGTGATCACTGATTCCGCTGCAATCTGATCAGCGATTCCGATCCAATCTGATCACCAGACGGTGATGTCCGGCAAGCGCCCGCAAGTG
>JBKQWH010000057.1:0-4389 GCA_052139635.1 Capsulimonadaceae bacterium | reverse complement strand
GGTCGCTCATCGCGAGGGTGCCGGCGTATTTGTCGTCGAATTCGACCCCTCCCCGGCCCTCCCCGCAAGCGGAGAGGGAGTTGCGGAATTCGATGTGGGAGTGTCAGGCGTGCACTTGATTGTGCGAGTAGTAGCGCTGCTGGTCGAAGTATCCGGCGACAACCGCCTGACCGTGCGTGGTCTGCTGACTGCGCACGAACTGGATACCGCAGTGGTAGTTACGAGAGCCGGCGTTCACGACGGTCGACACTCGGCGAACCACTCCCTTGAGTTGACAGGTCTTTGAGCCGACGCGCAGCCTGATCCAAACACTCGTGTCCACGGGGTACGAGTATTGCGACTGAAAGGACAGGCCGTTCAAGCTCATATTGTCGATAAATGCGACGTGCATACCCTGGGCGGCGGTGGGGATGGTTTCGTAGCCTTCCGCAATAATTGGCCACACTACGGCCGTGAGGGCTACTCTGATGCGTTCCAGACTGCGACGATTAGCCGGATAGAAGCATGTATTCATAAGACCAGGTCACTGCCTCGCACCCGGAGGCATCTTTCTCAATGAATGATTGTATCCGCGATTTTTAATGTTATGTCGCAAAACAGGCATCAAGAACAGCTTTGCCGATGGCGGAATAGTGTTTCCGCCCCGCTCAACCTACCTTAGCTCGCTTGCTTAATAACAATACGATCGGTTCGGATAATCTATTGTACCAGAAAAATCATCAGTATGAAAAGAGACTAGGCATAAAAATTCTGCTCCCCCGCCGCTGCGACGGAAGACCCTAACGGGATTGTCGACAATTGGCGCAGAGGCGTGTTTCATTGGAAAGCAATATTCACGCGTCCGGCGAGAAAGCGGCCCCACCCGACTCATGCCTCAACACCCCGGGTCGAGCCGAGAGGGGCATGAGGACAAGGTCGGGAAGGGCGGTGGCCCGGGGGATCTATTCCTTGACAAACGGCAGCAGGGCGACCTCGCGAGCGCGCTTGATGGCGATCGCCACCATTCGCTGCTCCTTGGCGGTTGCGCCGGACCGTCGTCGCGGGACGATTTTTCCACGCTCGTCGGTGAACTGGCGAAGAAGCGTAACGTCCTTGTAGTCCACGTAGCTAATCTTGTTGATGGTCAGGTAGCTGACCTTGCGGCGCTTGAAGCGGCGGTTCTTTGCGCCGCCGGCAGGAGCCGCTGGTCGGGCCGGGCCGCGCCCGCCGCCAGACTGTCCGTAAGCCATGAAAAAAGTTCCTCTCGTGATCCGGTAAAGCCTTGAAATTTCGTGTCTCGAAAAGACTGCGGGATAGTATATCATAGACGCACAACCGGAGTCAAGCCCCGATGCCGGAACCCGCGCCTGGTCGATACTCATGGCGGACCGGCTTTGCGCTGGTAGTCGAGCAGGCGAGCGATCCCTTTCCGGCGCGCTGGACAGGTCGCGAGGGACGTGCCCGGCCGTTGAAGGAGCCCCTCATCAATTTGAGATTTTTTTCACAAGTTCCCGTGTTCGCCTTGACAAGCAAAAAACGGCGACAGTATAATAATCTCACGTGTGAAAAAGAGCACGAAGTCCGTTCCGGGCCTTAGCCGGCCGCCGGGTGGGCAAACCCCGACCGCTGAGCCGGCCTGACTGCGCCGGATTACTTCCGCGCCCGGAAGACACTGCGTGGCTTGCGCAAGAGTTTCGCCGCCGTTATGCGGCAGGAGGGTGCGAAATCCAGATATGCACCTTTATGACCTGTGAGCTCCACGCGGGAGGGCCTTCCGTGAACGCTGCACGCGACCACTTGGGACGCGCGATTTTCCGGTCCGGGAGGGACTCCTCACGATGGAAAGTATTTACTATCTGCTCATTGCGGGAGCATCGATGGGGTTGATCGCTCTTTTCGCCTTTCTCTGGGGCGTTCAGCACGGTGCTTTCGAGAACGCCGAAGAGGCAAAGTACATCGTCTTCCACGACGAGGACGACGATGATTAGAGGTTTGCCATGGCAGTGAACTATGACCGTGAAAAACAGGAACTGACCCGCCGGAATTTCATCTCGTTATCCGGCTGGGCACTCGGGATTGTGGGTTCTCTGGGGGCTCTGGGTTTTTGCGGGCGTTTCTTCTACCCGAACGTCCAGTACGGCCCGCCCTTGAAGTTCACCATTGGAAAGCCGTCGAATTATCCGGACGGAGCGAACCAGGACATCGCCGACCAGAAGGTCTCCATCATCCGGCACGGCAACAATATCGGCGCGATCTCCATGGTCTGTCAGCATCTGGGATGCACCGTGGCCGCATCACCAACCGGTTACGACTGCCCGTGTCATGGCTCCAAGTACGACAGCATGGGAAACGTGACCCACGGACCGGCGCAAATCGCGCTGAACTGGTTCGACGTCAGCCTGACGCCGAGCGGCGACTTGCAGGTGGATAAGTCCAAGAACTACTTACCCGGCCACTACTTCGTAGTAAGCTAGCGAGGCTGAGCCTCAGACCGACGCGATGCGTGGACAAACGGGCACAGTGGAAGTAATGGACCTGCACAGTAAGGACAGGCAGGGACGCCTGTCCTACGACAGGATCAGTCAAGGCCGGCACAATACTGGACTCACGAACGAGGTACATTGCTCGCGGCTCAAGGACTATGCGTTTCACAGACGACCGGGCCGAAGCCGGCATGCTCATCCAGAGCTATGAGCATGGCACCCGGCGGAGTATGAAACAGGACGTAGTGGTTAGGAAATCGTGAAGCAGGCCGGCGACACGGCGATTCACCAGGTGGAAGGGAAGGCGCAGCATGAGCGTCAAGGAATCATTACCGGGCGGAGCGCCGCCGGAGAGCGGTGGACAGGGCCCCTCCGGTGAAGAATCGATGGATTGGTTTGCGTCGTTTCTCCGCTCGATTCCCGGGTTGCCCCGACGGATCAATCTGGCAATCTATCGTCAGGCGCCGGAAGTATGGGATAACGCCCGGCCGCGCACCCTGATTCACAACATCTACAAGTCGATCTATCGCACGACGGCGTTTCCGAAGACGGAGCGCGAGCGGTCCGAGGCGTTCTTCAACTCGTTTTTGCTGCATATACAGCCTGCCAAGATCGAGAAGCATGCCCTTCGGTTTACATACACCTTTGGACTCGGCCTGCTGTCGCTCTACCTCTTCATATTGCTGACAATATCCGGGCTCCTGCTGATGTTCGTTTACGTGCCATCGACAGAGCAGGCTTATAACCGGATGCTGGATTTGCACTCGTCGGTGTCCTTTGGCGGCATCCTGCGCGGCATGCATTTCTGGTCAGCCAACGCGATGATCGGGGTGGTCTTCTTCCATATGTGCCGTGTCTTCTACACCGGGGCGTACAAGCCGCCGCGCGAGTTCAACTGGGTGATCGGCGTCAATCTCCTGGTCCTGACCCTTGTTCTCGGGTTCACCGGTTACCTGCTGCCGTGGGATCAGCTCGCGTTCTGGGCCATCACAGTCGGCGCCGGCATTGCGGGTAAGGCGAATTGGATTACGGACCATATCAACCCCATCCTGCAGGCGATGCATATACCACCGGCGCTTCAACTCCCGGAACTTGGCAATCAGACCCGGTGGATGCTGCTCGGCTCGGACACCGTTGGGCAGGAGGCGCTTATTCGCTTCTATACCCTGCATGTGATGGTGCTTCCGATCATCACGACGATGTTCATCTTGTATCACTTCTGGCGCATCCGTAAGGACGGCGGCATTTCCAGCCCGAAGGAGTCCCCGGAATAGGAGTGGTTCGAGCACGCGATTCGCTCGTGCTGCTCGATCTCGAACGTACCGTCCGGTTCAACGCTTATGAAACGAGTACGCGAAGAAGAGATTTTTCCGAGGAACCCGAATAAGACGTACGGGTTGATGGAGCTGGTGAAGGGATCCTCAACCCGCGTCGACCGGGGGCCGGACGACATGGTGTCGAGCTGGCCGCACCTCCTGATCCGCGAGGCGGCCCTGTTTTCCTTCTGCCTGGCGGCGATGCTTGTGCTATCGGTTTGCTGTCCGCCGCCGCTAGAGCTGCCGGCCAATCCGATGCGGCCCCCGAACCCGGCCAAGGCGCCCTGGTACTTTTTGGGCCTGCAGGAGCTGGTTGCGTACGATGCCTTCTGGGGCGGTCTCGGTATCCCGATGATCGTGATCGTCGTGCTGATGGCGATCCCGTACTTCGACCGGCACCACAGCGGAATCGGCCGATGGTTCGCCAAGAGCCGCCGGACGGCATGCATTCTCTTTACGCTTTATGTCATTGCCGTCGTCGTGTTGATCATCATCGGCGTCTACTTCCGCGGCCCGAATTGGGCCTGGTACTGGAATGGGCTGCCGAAAGAGATCCCGTAGCACTCAGATCAGGACCTGTCCGACCGGTCCGGCTGGTCGGAAACGCCCCA
>JBKQWH010000056.1:0-3508 GCA_052139635.1 Capsulimonadaceae bacterium | reverse complement strand
AGTGATAGAAAACCATGCAGCAATAGGAGCAAATGCCGAGGGACATCGTGGAACGCCTCGACCACGGCCGCCCTATCCGGCGCAGAACGGCCTTTGGGGACATCCGACCCTGATCAACAATGTCGAGACATTTGCCAATGTTGCCGGCATTGTTGGAAACGGGGCCGAGTGGTTCGCCGGCATGGGGACGGCCCGCTGCAAGGGTACGAAGATCTTCGCGCTTGCCGGCAAGGTTAAGAATGTCGGTCTGGTCGAGGTCCCAATGGGCACGTCTCTGCGGACGATCGTCGAGGAAATGGGCGGTGGAACGGACACCGGAGGGCCGGTCAAGGCCGTGCAGACCGGCGGTCCATCCGGCGGCTGCATCCCCGAGAGGCTATTTGACTCGGCGGTCGACTACGACTCGCTGGCACAGCTTGGATCGATCATGGGCTCCGGCGGCATGATTGTAATGGATGAGAAGGACGACATGGTGGAGATCGCGAAGTTCTTCATGGAGTTTTGCATGGATGAGTCGTGCGGCAAGTGCATTCCGTGTCGCGCCGGGACAGTACAGATCCACCGTCTGCTTGCTAAAATCGGCCGTGAGCAGGCGACAGAGGCGGACCTGAACCGGCTCCGCGCGCTCTGCGACATGGTCAAGGACGCCAGTCTTTGCGGACTGGGGCAATCGGCCCCGAACCCGGTCCTCAGCACTCTGCGTTACTTCCCCGAAGATTATACGCGCAAGCTGAAACCGTCCGGTGGACATGGCCTGGATGCGCGGCACGAGCATGTGACGGCCGGACGGAATGGAGCAGTGCATGGAAACTAAAACGCTGACGATTGATGGTAAGCACGTCTCGGCTCTCGAGGGGCAAACGGTGCTGCAGGTGGCCAGGGAAGCGGGGATTAACATTCCCACCCTGTGCCACATCGACGGAATTGGTGACGTGGGCGCCTGCCGCCTGTGTCTTGTCGAGATAACGGGTGTCAATCGCCTCCTGCCCGCGTGCGTTACGAAGATCGCGGAGGGTATGGATATCCACACCGCGACGGATCGGATCAAGGAATACCGTCGAATGATTGTTGAGTTGCTCTTCGCCGAAGGCAACCACGTTTGCTCGGTGTGTGTCGCGAACGGGAATTGCGAACTTCAGAACCTGGCCGTCGAGACCGATGTCGACCATATTCGCTGGGAGTACACATACCCGAAGCGCACTGTCGACATCAGCCACAGGCTGTTTGGCATCGATCACAATCGGTGCATCTTATGCACGCGTTGTGTCCGTGTCTGCGATGAGATCGAAGGTGCGCACTGCCTGGATGTTTCCGGACGCGGTGGCGGGGACAAGGTTATCATGGGGCTCAATCAGCCATGGGGCGAGGCGGAAAGCTGCACGTCCTGCGGCAAGTGCGTTCAGGCGTGCCCCACCGGCGCGTTGTTCCGTAAGGGCTCCACGGTCGCCGAGATGAAGCATGATCGTTCGATCCTCGGGTTCCTGATGCGGGCGCGTGAGAAGAAGGAGTGGACGCTATGAAGACGGCCCCTGCACTCGAGAAGACGAAGCCGCGATTTGCCACAGTCTGGCTGGCGGGCTGTTCCGGCTGCCATATGTCTTTCCTCGACGTGGACGAATGGATTATCGAGCTGGCCGATCTGGTCGACATCGTCTTCACACCCATTGCCGACATCAAGGACTTTCCGGAGAACGTTGACATTGTCCTGGTGGAAGGTGCGGTGGCAAACGACGAGAACCTGGAGATGCTCAAGAAGGCCCGCGCGAATAGCCGCGTCCTGATCGCTTTCGGCGACTGCGCGGTAACGGGAAATGTGACGGCGCTGCGCAATCCGCTCGGGACGGCGCATTCGATATTGCATGCCGTTTACTCGGAAATGCCCGATTTGCAGCCGCAAATCCCGAGCAGATCGCACATCGTCCCGGTGTTGCTCGATCAGGTACAGCCGATCCACGTGCATGTAGACGTGGACCGATATATTCATGGGTGCCCGCCCTCGGCGGCCATCATCCGAGAGGCGATCGAAGCTGCTCTCGGGGATTCCGTATCCGTGGCCGGTGCAACCAAGTTCGGCTAGGGGATAGAAGAAGGATACGTCAATGTCGAGAGAGATAATGATCGATCCGGTCAGCCGGATCGAAGGCCACGCCAAGATCACGATCGAGCTGGATGACGAGGACCAGGTGACCGGCGCACACTTCCACGTCACGGAGTTTCGCGGGTTCGAGAAGTTCTGCGAGGGCCGTCCGTTCGCCGAGATGCCGAGCCTGACCGGGCGAATCTGTGGCATCTGCCCGATCAGCCACTTGATGGCGTCCGCCAAGGCAGGCGATGCGATCCTCGCCGTAAAGATCCCGCGGACGGCGGAGAAACTTCGCCGGATGATGAATCTCGGCCAGATGCTGCAGTCGCACGCCCTCAGTTTCTTTTACCTGTCCGGTCCGGACCTGCTGCTCGGATGGGATTCCGACCCGGCGACCCGCAACGTTGTCGGCCTGATCAGGGCGAACCCCGAGCTTGCGCGGAAGGGAATCCGCGTTCGCCAGTTCGGCCAGGAAATCATCGAGCATCTGGGCGGCAAGCGGATCCATCCGGCCTGGATCGTTCCCGGCGGCGTTCGTTCCGGTCTGACCGACGAGTCTCGCCTGGCACTTCTGGCCCGGGTCCCGGAGACACTGGCCACACTCAAAGAATCGCTGGCGCTCTTTAAGGGGCTTCTCGACTCGTTCAAGGAAGAGGCCATCCTGTTCGGGAACTTCCCGACAATGTTCCTATCCCTGGTGGCCGACGATGGGGCGTGGGAACATTATGGCGGCACGCTCACCTTTGTGGATTCCGGGGGAAACATCGTTGCCGAGAAGATCGAGCCCTCGAAGTACCGCGATCACATCGGCGAGGCGGTTGAGGATTACTCGTACTTGAAGTTCCCGTACTACAAGCCACTCGGCTATCCCAACGGCGTCTACCGGGTCGGCCCGCTCGCCCGATTAAACGTCTGCCGGTATATCGGATGCCACTCATGCGCCCGTTGCTGATGGAATTTCCCGACGACCCCAAAGTGGCCAATCTGTCGGATGAATGGCTGATGGGCGAATCGCTCCTGGCCGCGCCCATTTTGCAGCCCGGCGGCAGGCGCATGGTCTATCTTCCGGAGGGTAAATGGTATGCTTTCGAAACCAAGGTTGTCTTAAATGGCAAACAGACACTCGAGGTCAACGCCAAACTGGATGAAATTCCGGTATATGTCCGGGCGGGGACGATTCTGCCATTGGGACCCGTCATCCAGCATACCGACCAACTCCCGGGCGGCCCTCTCGAACTGGAAATTTATCCCGGCAAAGACGCGACGTTCACGTTGGTGGAAGACGACGGTGAAACGACTCGTTATACACAGGGAGAAATGCGCCGCACCACTTTCAATTGGCACGATGCGACACACCGACTGACATGGACGACCGAAGGGAATTATAGCGGCAAGGATGTGTTTAAAACTTTTCGTGTCGTGGTG
>JBKQWH010000055.1:0-2596 GCA_052139635.1 Capsulimonadaceae bacterium | reverse complement strand
CATCCGTGGCTTTACGTGCTCGAGGGTCAGCGGCTCTCGCAGCAAGGGGTTGGCCTTCAGGTACAGCATACCGAGGCACAGATAGAGACTGGCCCGCCAATAAGCGTCGATCTTGCGCAGCTCATCGGGACTGAGCGGGGCGCCCTCGACCGTCGAACGCGCCGTGCCGTAGGCAGAGATGGCCTCGTCAGAGCGAAGCGTTTCGTGGGTTCTGATGGAAGTGCTCATGATCAATTGCTCCTGATCCGGGTCAGCGACCCGTTATCCTCTCGCGGGGTTCCCTACGATCCTTGGTCTTCAACCTCGACCGCCCACCCAAAGCGCGCGTCGGTTCGCACAAACAGCGCCACCACAGAACGAGGCGCCACTCGGTATTGCGTTCCAGGCACCAGCGGAGCCGTAGAAAAATCCATGATGTCTTCGGGAGACTCCAGAGATGTGTCGATCCATCGCTGCCAGCCGGCGACTGCCGTTCCGGGGGCGGGCGGCAGGTCGAAATCGAGCGCCTCCCAATAGGCGTTGAACATCACATGCAGCCAGTACGGGAGGCGATGCCGGCCGGATCGAACAGTGCAGGCAAGGCTGTGCGAGTCGTCAGCCCAGTCCGGCGTGCCCAGCCTGACACCGTGCCAGTCGATCTCGGCGTGGCGAAGCAGCTCGTTGAGACTCAGTCCGACGCTTTCTTCGCCGCTTGCTCCCATCAACCGCAGGCGATGAGCGATCAGAGTCTTCACGAACCGGTGAAGGTCCCGGTGCTGGTCAAGGAGGCTCCAGTCGAGCCAGCTCACCTCGTTATCCTGGCAATACGCGTTGTTGTTGCCCCGCTGGGTGCGGCGCATTTCGTCACCCATCTGGAGCATCGGCACACCAATCGAAATCAGTAGAATGACGGCAAAGTTCTTCGCCTGGCGCTGGCGTAGCCGCTCGACAGCGGCATCGTCAGTCGGCCCTTCGTGTCCGCAGTTCCAGGACAGAGTTTTCGCCGACCCGTCCCGGTTCCCCTCGCCATTCGCCTCGTTGTGCTTGTCATTGTACGAAACCAGATAGTTGATCGTAAAGCCGTCGTGGCAGGTCACGAAGTTGATGCTCTGCTCGGGTTCCCGTTCCTGATGCCCGAAGATATCCGGGCTGCCGACCGTCCGTTGCGCCAACAACCGTACCGCGCCGTTATCGCCCTTGACAAACCGCGGACGTCGTCGCGGAAGCGGCCATTCCACTCCTTCCAGTTATCGCCGAAGAAGCTTCCCACCTGATAGAGACCGGCAGCGTCCCACGCCTCCGCGATCTGTTTGATGCCGGCGAGGACGGGATCCGAGTCAATATCCCGGAGAACCGGGGGATTTTCGAGCGGGCGACCCGTCTCGTCCCGGTTCAGGATCGAGGCGAGGTCGAACCGGAACCCATCCACGTGCATGTGGGTGACCCAGTACCGCGCGCTGTCGAGAATCATGCGGCGCACGATCGACTGATTGGCGTTCAGAGTATTTCCGGTGCCGCTGTAATGCGCGTACTGCGCGCGGTCTTTGTCGAGGATGTAGTACACATCGTTTGCGAGGCCCCGGAAGCAGAGAGTGGGCCCTTCGCTATTTCCCTCCGCGGTGTGGTTGTAGACGACATCTAGGATCACCTCGATGCCGGCGCGGTGAAGCGCCTTGACGAGATCGCGGAACTCGTCGACGGGACCGAGCGCGTCCTTAAGCGAACTGTAGCCGGCGTGAGGAGCGAAGAACGAGACTGGGGAATAACCCCAGTAGTTGACCAAGCCTGGCGGACAGTCCTGCCGATCAAACTGGAACACG
Source organism: Capsulimonadaceae bacterium (assembly GCA_052139635.1). Lineage (GTDB taxonomy): Bacteria > Armatimonadota > Armatimonadia > Armatimonadales > Capsulimonadaceae > JBKQWH01. Next base: position 797 of record JBKQWH010000055.1, on the reverse strand, counting down.
GGAAGCAGCTCTACGGCGGTGATGCCGAGATCCTGTAGGTATGGGATCTTCTCGATCGTGCCCGCGTAAGTCCCTCGCAGCTCCGCGGCAACCCCTGAGCTCGGATGCCGGGTGAAGCCGCCGACGTGCATCTCGTAGATCACGGTCGTGGCGAAAGGACGGCGCAATGGAGCGTCACCCTCCCAATCGTATTGGTCGAGGTCGACCACCACGCTTTTCATGGCAATCGTATCGTTCTGCCCGGGTCGGCTTGCTATGTGGCGAGAATACCCGTCGGGCACGACGACGGCGCGCCCGTATGGATCGAGAAGAGCTTTTCCGGGATCGAAGCGGAGACCACGGTCGGGGTCGAAAGGGCCGATCGCCCGATACGCGTAGACCTGTCCGGCTCCGATCCCCGGTACAAAAACGTGCCAGTAATGGTAGGTGCGATGCCAGCGAGGATCGAGCTCGATCACGCGCGCCGGGTGCGCGGCGGCGGGACTATCGAACAGCAGGAGATCCACCCGGCTCGCCTCCCTTGAGAATACGCTGAAGTTGACACCGTCGCCAAGGACGGTCGTACCTAGCGGGAAGCTCCGACCCGTCTGATCGGCGGTCGTTTCTTTGGAACCGGCGCCAACACCCGGCCGCACTTTGCGGCGGCCGATAGGATCGGTCAGGGTCACGACTAAGCCGCGTTTGACTTCGATCATAAAGAGAAGACATTTACTGCGGTTCGATGGCACATTTGTGACTGCATGCGCCTAGGTAGTGCCCGTCCATAAATGCATGTTTTGTTGGCGGGATTCGCGCTG
>JBKQWH010000054.1:0-9460 GCA_052139635.1 Capsulimonadaceae bacterium | reverse complement strand
GCAGGAAGTCGTGCCGTTCGACATCTTCTTCGGGAGCGGCTCGAACGTACGCGATGCCGTCGCCGCCATGATCGCGTCCGAAGACCCGTCTTCTCCGTACAGCGACCAGGCCATCGCCGAGGAGCTGGTGACACGCGGCATGGTCATCGCCCGCCGTACCGTCGTCAAGTACCGCGAGGAGATGCGCATCCCCGCCTCCTACCTGCGGCGCAAGCGGTAGAAGTCTTCCCTGAGGGAAGGGGCTTACACGTATCTCTTCGCCGGGATTGGCGCTCCGGTCTTGTCCACGAAAGTAGAGCCGGCCACCGCACCGACCAATGTCCTCTTACGCCGGCGGACCGGACCTCGACGAATTGGCACGGGCGCCGGCGGAGGGCGGGTGAGATGGGGCCGCCATCCGGTGGTATATTTCGATGACGCGGGCCGCGACCACGGCGGGACGCAGGGATGCGGCGTTGACTCGGGCCGAGTCGCCCATACGGCGCCGCAGATCATCGTCACCGAGGATTTTTAGCGCGCCGCGGGCCATCTCGGCCGCCGAGTCGGACACCAGGAAGCCGTCGACGCCGTCGGAAACGGATTCCGGCGCCCCCCCCTCATTCACTACCACGCACGGCGTTCCGGCTGCCAGAGCCTCGCTCACCGCCAGTCCTTGAGTTTCGGTCTTGGACGGGAACATAAAGACCTCAGCCGTTTGGTAGAGTGGGTCCAGACGCGTGCGCGGCAGAAATCCGGTAAACCGGACACGGCTTGCGAGGCCGATTTTCTCCGTATACTTCTGCAGCGATTTTGCGCTCTTTCCGCTGCCCGCTATGACCAGAACGGTGTCTGGCGTCTCGCGGGAGATCCGCCGAAAGGCATCCAGCAGCATCGTTAAATTCTTCTCGGGCGCCAGCCGTCCCACATACAGGAGCACTCTGGCGGCCGGCGGCAGGCCGTGGCGGTCCAGGATCTCCTCGCGGGAGCTCAGAATGTAGGGCGGTTCGGGAATGCCCGTTGGGATGACCTCGACCGGGCGGGATACCCCGTACAGATGAACCAGCCGGTCACGCGTCAGCCGCGACGGTGCGATGACCTGATCGCAGGTATTGTAGTAATTGTGCATCCAGCGTATGAGACATGTCCGTGTGAACGCAGCCGGTGCGATGGGCAGATAGTGCGCGTATTCCGTGTACAGCGTGTGGTTGGTGGAGATCAGTGGGATCGACTGGGCGCGGGCCACCCGTCGCGCTAGTTTGCCGAGCAGGAACGGCGAATGCGAATGCACGATGTCGAGGCCGAGCGTCGGAATCGTCCTTAGTATTCGCGGTGAGATCGGGATCGGCACAACATAGTCCGGCTCGACCATGGAGTTGATGGAAGGAAACCGAAACACCCCCGGACGATCGTCGATATACCGAGGATAGTGTGAGGTGAACACGTAGACGGTATGGCCGGCCCGCTCGATCTCGGCAATGAGGGTCTCGAGGGAGGTACTCACCCCATTGATCAGCGGCTTATAACTCTCCGAGAAGATTCCGATGCGCATCCTCGCGCTACTCCTCGCCCGCGCGATCCCGGGGACATTGCGGGCTGCGGCTGGCCTCCATAAATGCGAGGACAGTAGAAAGCTTAAACCGGCGCTGGTTGCCTTTAGATCGCTCGTGCGGCAGGATTCCGCGGTTCGTGTACCGTCGAACGGTCGAGGGACACACTTCCAGCACCAGCGCCGCTTCCTCGAGGGTAATTGTTGGGTCCAGCAGGCGGGTGAGAAGTTCCTGCTTCGTTTCCGCTCGACGGCGCTTCTGGCGAGAGTCCTCCACTGAGGCGAAATGGGAGGACATTCGCCCCTCCGGCAAGGATTCGCGACTTGAAGCGTCTTCGGACGGAGAGGACATTAACCTCTCCGGCAAGGAATCCGGCGGCGGCTGTGGCCGCTCACCGATTTGATAGTCCTGCAACTCGGGCATGGGTCCTCCTGGAGATGACACGCTCCGGCAAGATGATGAACGGATTTGAGTTTCCCAATGGTGACGTCCCCGGCTAAGCAAAGAATAACTCGAACACTCACCGCTGCGACTCCTCCGGACTCTGAACGGTCTGGCTAAGAATTCTGACGGTTGGCCTAAACGATCAACATCGCGTCTCCAAACGAGAGAAACCGATACTCGTTCGAGAGTGCTTCCTCATACGCCCGCAAAACCCGATCACGGCCGGCAAACGCGCTCACCAGCAGCAGAAGTGTGCTGCGAGGCATGTGAAAGTTAGTGACCAGCGCGTCGACAACCTCAAATCGGTATCCCGGCGTGACGTATAAACGCGTGTCACCCGCCCCGGCGACGATTCTGCCCGGTGCGACCGCCGATGCCTCGAGGGTTCGCGCGGAAGTCGTGCCCACCGCAATCACACGACCGCGTGCGCCGTTGATCGCGACGGCGGCCGCCTCGGACACAATATAGCGCTCGGCATGCATCTCGTGGTCGTCGATTCGCTCGGTCACGACCGGCCGGAACGTTCCCGGGCCCACGTGGAGCGTCACCTGCGCAATCTCCACGCCACGGGCGCCGATGTCCGTCAGAAGCTGCGGTGTAAAGTGCAACCCGGCGGTCGGCGCCGCTGCCGAACCGCCGTGACGGGCATATACCGTCTGATACCGGTCTTTGTTGTCACCCTCCAACCGGGTTGAGATATACGGCGGGAGGGGAACCTGCGAGACCCGTGCAAGCTCCACGTCCGGATCGAGCCCCTCGGCCGACTCCACGCGAACGAGCCGGCCGCCACGAGAGTCAGTGCGCTCCACCACGTCCACCGTAAGCGTCCCGCCCTTGACGGCGCGCATTCCCGGAAGCATCTTCCGTCCAGGCCGCACCAGCGCCTGCCAGTACTGAGGCGAACCAACCCCATCGGACGGCATTGCGACCCGGCTGACCAGGAATACCTCGATATTTTCGGCTGCGGATGGTTCGGATGCCGGCCGCACGAACAGACGCATCGCGGTTACGCGCGTGTCGTTGAGGACAAGCACGTCGCCTCCGGACAAATACTCGGGCAAATCGCGAAACATCCGATGGGCGATTGCCCCGGTCTCGCGGTCGAGCACCAACAGCCGGGAATCATCCCGGTTTGCCGCCGGCGTCTGCGCAATTCTGTCTGCCGGCAACACATAATCGTAGTCGGAGATGTAGTGTCCTGCTCCGGAAATGTCTCGTGGCTCAGTCAAGGCCTTACCATGCCGCGGCCGTCCCACCTGAACCACCGGAAGCATCCATCATCATTACGGACTTAAGCGCATTTTAGCCGTTGGGAGTTCCGTTGTCAAGCGAGGGAGGACAATATCTGTCGCCGGAGGACAGAACACCGCCGGTCAGACGGGTTCGGTCAGTAAGAGTATTCCGGCACGGATACGGTGGGAATGTGCTTTGTGAGACGGACGGTCGTGCCTGAGCCCGTGTGAAACAGGACGGCCTTGTCGACGAGCGCCGCCATCATCTTCAGCCCCCGGCCGTTGACGGCGTCGAGGGCGGACGTGTGCGGGACGCTGCGGTGGTCAAATCCCGGTCCCTGGTCGACAATCTCGACGACGAAGTCGCGCGTACGAACGGAGTAAACGATGCGGATCTCGATGTGGCAATCCTCGCATGGCGACCCGTGCAAGATCGCATTGCTAAGCGCCTCGCCAAAAGCAACCTCGAAGTCGTCGAGCAGTATCCCTGAAAAGCCCGCCCGTGCGGCCGCGGTCCTGAGCCGGGCACGCGCCGCGGCAGCGTACGCCGGATCGGCACCGATTTCAAACTGATCCCTAAAATCCATCGCCATATCGCCACTTTCTTGTGGGCAGCAGCGGCCAATAAGGTCCGCCGGATGGCGATGCGCAAGCCGTATCCGTCTCTCTCAGGCCGGGCCGGCGTGTCGCTCGCCTTGACAAAGCGAAGAGCTTTGGCGGTATAATACGGCAATTGTCAAGTTGCGAGCTTGACAATGGTTGCCGTATGAATCGACCAGTTAATAATGTACCCCGGATTAGCCCATGCCGAACTCGATTCCTTGCTTAAATCGATAAAGCAGGGTCTGAAACGGCCGCAAATGCCGAATTTGCGCCGGTCGGGCGTGGAGTGCGGCCGGTACGGACCGCCGAGGCTCTTCACCGGACGGGAAACCCAGCCCGTCCAGCAAGTGTTTAACAGCGGTAAGGGCGAGCAAGTCCACAAAGCCGCCGATCCGGGGCGGTAACGATAACCGCATGAAGTCCGCGGCAACGCGACACGTGGTGTGTGTCCGAAGTCGAAATTCCTGCGAAACCAACGGGGGGTGAAACGATGAAAGTGAGCAATACAGGGTGGCGCGAGCGGCTCATCGATAAGATGCCGGCCGCACTCGCCGCCGAGATCGACGTGTTCGAGACCGAGATTTCCCTGAAGAAACAGGGCAAAATTGACGATAAGATCTTTGCGGAAACCCGGTTGCGCCGCGGCGCCTACGGGCAGCGCTACGATAACGGCCAGCGCCACGACGGGCGTGTGCTGCGCCGGCTCGAATTCCCGGCCGGTGACCTGACCAAGGGGCCGATGACGATGTGGGACGCCCCCGGCATGATGCGGATTAAGGTTCCCTTCGGCGGGATGAACGCCGACCGACTGGAAACGATGGCGGATCTGGCCGAAGAGTATTCCGACGGCATCGCGCATGTCACCACGCGCCAGGACTTCCAACTGCATTACATCCACATTGAGGACACGCCGGCCATCATGCGCCGCCTGGCCGCTGTCGGCATGACGACGCGCGAGGCCTGCGGGAACGCCGTACGAAACGTGACGGCCTGCCCGCTCGCCGGTGTTTGCCGCACGCAGGCCTTCGACGTCACCCCGTACGCCGACGCGCTCATGTGGTTTCTCCTCGGCCATCCCGACACGATGGAGTTCGGACGCAAGTTCAAGCCCGCGTTTTCCGGCTGCCGCGACGAAGCGTGCGGCCTCGTCCGCATGCACGACATTGGCTATCTTGCCGTCACGCGCGAAACCGGGGGCGTCACAGAGCGTGGATTCGAAATTCTTGTCGGCGGCGGCCTCGGAGCCGTCCCCTACCAGGCCAAAACGCTGTTCGACTTCGTCCCCGAGGCAGAGTTCCTTCCCGTCACTCAGGCCGTCGCCCGGCTCTTCGGCCGGCTCGGCGAGAAGCGCAACCGGCAGCATGCCCGGATTAAGTTCCTGGTCAACAAGCTCGGGATCGAGGAGTTCCGGCGGCTGGTCGAGGAAGAGCGCAAGGTGCTTCCGCACGACGACCGCTGGACCGCCTTTATCCCCGGCGCGCATGCCTTCGAGGAGTCGGCGCTCCGGCAGCCCGGCCTCCTGACGGTCGATAAGCCGCTGCCCGCCGGATTCCGCAAATGGGTCGAGACGAACATCTACCGGCAGCGCCAGCCGGGATATGTCACCATCACGATCACCCTTCCGCTGGGAGACATCACCGCGACGCAATTGCGCAAACTGGCCGACGTTTCCCGCGAATATGTCCGAGAGACCGTCCGGACTACGGTCGAGCAGAACATCGTTCTGCGCTGGGTAAGCGAGGCCGACCTGCGCGCGGTCTACGGCGCCCTGGCCGACGCGAAACTGGCGGCTCCCGGCGCGGGCACCGTCGTCGATATCGTGTCGTGTCCCGGCACCGATACCTGTAAGCTCGGGATCGCTTCCTCGCGCGGTCTGGCCGGGGAGCTGCGCAGCCGAATGCTGGCACGGGTCGATTCCCTCGACCCCGCGGTCCACAACCTGCGGATCAAGATCAGTGGCTGCTTCAATTCGTGCGGGCAGCACCATGTGGCGGATCTGGGCTTTTACGGTGTCAGCCGGAACAAGGACGGATACACTGTGCCGCACTTCCAGGTGTTCCTGGGCGGCCAGTGGTCCGAAAATGGGGGCTCTTACGGGCTCGGAATCGCAGCGATCCCCGCAAAGCACATCCCGGAAGTCGTCGACCGCATTACAAACCGGTTCGTAGCGGAACGGACTGACGGCGAAAGCTTCCAGGAGTTCACCAAGCGTATCGGCAAGAAGGCCTGCAAAGCCCTGCTCGACGACCTGATCCCGATCCCCTCGCACGCCGAGGCGCCGGAGTTGTACACCGACTGGGGCGATGCGCGCGAGTACACCATCGGCGACATGGGCGTGGGCGAATGCGCCGGCGAGGTCGTCTCTCCGGCCGAGTTCGCGTTGACTGCGGGTGAGCGCCTGGTCTTCGAGGCGCAGGTACTGCTCGACGACGGCGCGTATGACAAGGGGGTGCGTCGGGCGTTCGACGCAATGTTGGAAGGCGCCCGGGGACTCCTCCTGCACAAACGCATCGCTTTCTCCGACACGCCGGACGCCGTCGTTGGCGCCTTCAAGACCAACTTCTTTGACACCGAGCTATTCTTCGACCCGTTCCGCGGCGGCTCGATCGGCCAGTACTTCTTCAACACGCACGCCCGGATTGCGGCAGGCGAGGCGTTGGACGAAGAGGCGACCCACCAGGTCGTGCAAGAGGCGCAGCTTTTCCTGGAGGGCTGCCACAGTTGCTACGCCCGCCTGATCTCCGCGAAGTGACGGAAAGGACCATCTCCGTGCAGCATGTCAACATGAAAATCTTCGCCACGACGGCGAACATCGACCCCGCCAACGCCGTTGCGGTCTTTCACCGCTGGATTCAGGACAGCGTCTGTCCCGAGATCCTCATCGACGTGGCCGATTACAAGCACGTCCCGGAGGGCCCGGGCATCATGCTGATCGGCCATGAGGCAAACTACAGCCTGGACGAAACCGACGGCAAGCTCGGCCTGCTCTACAATCGCAAGACGGCGGTCAGCGGCGACGCGCAGGCAGCGCTTACCCAGGCCTTCCAGGCAGTGGTTGCAGCGGCCGTGCTCCTGGAGCAGGACGAGGCGTTCGCCGGCCGCCTTAAGTTCGACGCCGGCAGTGTCGAGGTCCTCGTCAACGACCGCCTCCTTGCACCGAATACCGACGCGACCTGGGAGGCCCTGCGTCCCGAGATCGAAACATTCTTCCGGGGAGTGTACGGCGGCGCCGATTTCACCCTCTCCCGCCGGGGCGAGCCGCGCGACCGCTTCCGCGTCGCCGTCCAAACCGCCGCCCCTGTCGAGGCCGCCTCCGTGGCGCCATAGAGTCACTCGCGGACGCGATCAAACTCGGAAGGCCCGCCCCGACAGGGCTGGCTTTCTTGTTGCAAACGGGTACGCATTCCGGCACACATGCCCCCGAACGGGAACTTGCACATGCGACGAGCGGCGTACTGGTTAGGGGCAAGTGTCGCATTGCCCGCCCGGACGAATCCTTGCTTAATCGATTATTTCACCGCTTTCTCGTTTCGTTTTTTCCCATGGTCTGGTGTAAAATCAAGGAGGCGGTCCCGGTTATTGGGTATACTGGCAGATAATCCGCAAACGTGACACAGACCGGCTACTTGCTATGGCAGATAGGGACGGGCAATGGCGGCCGAACGAGACGACGAGCAGATTCGGGATCTTATCGCGCGAGTACAGGGCTACAATCCCGATGTGGATGTCTCCCTGATCAGGCGCGCTTACGCGTACGCCTTCGAGAAGCACGAAGGACAGTTCCGGCTGTCCGGCGAGCCGTACATCTGTCACCCCGTCGCGGTCGCCACGATCCTGGCCACTCTCGAGATGGATGGTGCGACCCTTGCGGCCGGACTGCTCCACGATGTCATTGAGGACTGCGGGGTCACGCGTGAACACCTCGCGGCGGTCTTTGGAAACGAGATCGCGAACCTGGTCGACGGTGTCACCAAGCTCAAGCTCGCCGATTTCGAGTCCCGCAACGAGCCCGACGGCACCCGTACCCCCCTCCCCCCGCTCCCCGAGGCCGTTCTCAAAGCGCCGGAAGCCGCCGATCACGCGGCGCGCAAGAAACGCCACGGGGAAACGAACAAGTCGGCCGCGAACCTGCGCAAGATTCTGCTGGCGATGGCGAAGGACCTGCGCGTGATGGTCATCAAGCTCGCCGACCGCCTGCACAACATGCGGACACTCTCGGCGATGCCGGAGGCCCGTCAGCGCAAAGTCGCGCAGGAAACGCTGCAGATATTCGCCCCGCTGGCGCACCGCCTCGGGATCTGGCAGATCAAGTGGCAGCTCGAGGACCTCGCGTTCAAGTATGTCAATCCGACCGCGTACAACGAGATCAAGCAGAAGCTGGACCGGACGCGGGCGCAGCGCGAGACGGATATCAATACCGCGGTCACAATGCTGCAGACCCGGCTCAAAGAGGAAGGCATGCGGGCGGATATCCACGGCCGACCGAAGCACCTCTACTCCATATACAACAAGATGGAGCAGCAGGAGTTGGAGCTGAGCGATATTTACGACCTGATCGCCCTCCGCGTGATCGTGGACACGGTGGCCGAATGTTATCACGCCCTCGGCGTGGTGCACGACATCTGGATGCCCGTGCCGGGCCGGTTCGACGACTACATCGCCAAGGTGAAGTCCAACGGCTACCAGTCCCTGCACACGAAGGTGATCGGCCCGACCGGCGAGCCGCTCGAAATCCAGATACGCACGGTTGCCATGCACCGCCTGGCCGACTTTGGAGTTGCCGCACACTGGCAGTATAAGGAAGGGGTCGCCCGGCGGGTGGGCGACAAGACCTTCGACAAGAAGATGATGGTGCTGCGACAGCAGTTGTTCGAGTGGCAGGCCGACGCGAAGGAGCCGGGCGAGTTCCTGCGCTCCGTGGTCAGCGACCTGTTCACCGATCAGGTCTTCGTCTTCACTCCGAAAGGCGACGTCCTCGACTTCCCGCGTGGCGCCACCCCGATCGACGCGGCCTACCGAATCCACTCGGACCTTGGCCAGCACTGCGCCGGCGCAAAGGTCAACGGCAAAATCGTCCCGCTCGGTTACCAGTTCGAGAACGGCGACATTGTCGAGATCCTGGCCCGCCCGAGCGCGAGCCCTTCGCTCGACTGGCTGGCGACGGCCAAGACGAGCCATGCCCGCAGCAAGATCAAGGCCTACTTCCGAAAGCAGCGGTACGCGTCGAACGTTGCCCGTGGTCGAGAGCTCCTGCAGAAGGAAATCGATCGGCTGCGTCTCGATAGCAAGGTCCTCCTCTCGACCGATATCCTGACCAAGGTCGTCGAGAACATGAACATGCATACCATCGAGGACTTGCTGGCCTCGGTAGGATATGGCGACACGGCGGTCGGGTCCGTGATGTCCCGAATTCGGCAATATGTGCCGCACGACGCGCACGGAAACCGTCCGATCGAGCGCAAGGGCGCGGGTCCGGCCAAACTGCACGTCGGCGGTGACCTCGAGGATGTGGCGATCATCCGGTCCAAGTGCTGTCAGCCTGTACCGGGCGACGACGTCATCGGGTACATGACCCGCGGCAAGGGTCTTGCCCTGCACCGCCACGGCTGCACGAACGTCCTGCACTACCAGCAAACCGAGCCGGACCGGCTGCTC
>JBKQWH010000053.1:0-3377 GCA_052139635.1 Capsulimonadaceae bacterium | reverse complement strand
TCGCTGCTGGCCGCCGAGGGCGGGAATATCTACCGTCCGGGCCACGCGACCTCCAGCGAGGAATTCGTGAACGCGGCCGATCAATACGGCGTCTTTATCGACCAGCCGAGCGGCGACAATGAAGAGGCATTCGCCGCGGCCGGCGACCCGAGCGCCGACATGATCACGATCAAGGAAGAGTTTCAGCGCGACATGATCGTACGCGACCGCAGCCATCCGTCGATTCTCGACTGGGAGTCGAATAACGGCACAATGGAAGAATCGGTCGGTACACCCCTCCTCGCCATCAATTCGGAATGGGATCCGATTAACACGCGCGTCGCCGCCGACCGTACGCCGGACAATGTCAACGGCTACTTGCTCGGCTGCACCCTGGAAGGCTGCGAGGTCGGAGTCAAGGAGACGACGGATTCTGCGCTCGGTCAGAATCTCACGAATAACCCGGCCTGGGGCGCCGAATACTGGGGCACGGGCACCGCGCGCGGCCTGGCCTGGAATTTCGAGCTTGCCTTCATTGCGCCTTTCCTGGATAACTGGCAAAAGAGCAAGGCTGCCGATTGCATGGGAATGGCGCAGTGGTACATGGCGGATACTCCCGGCGAAACCGGACAGTATGTCGAGGCCGGCTCCAGCACGACGGCTCCCGGTAACTCGAATGCGGTTCGCTCGCTGGGCGCTTCCTCGATGGACCAGAACCGCTTCCCGAAGTTGTTGTACTACGCCTATGAGGCGGCCTGGACTCCCTTCTCGATCAAGCCCGTGGTTCGCCTGGCAGGTCACTGGAACCAGTCCGGGACGGTCCAGGTGAACGCCTTCAGCAACTGCCCTGCGGTCAAGCTTCTGCTCAATGGCGTACAACAGGGTTCGACTGAGACGCCAAATCCCTGGGACTCGAACGACGAATCCAATCAGACCCAAACCGCCACTGGAATACCCTTCCAGGCGTATTGGAGTGTGCCCTGGGCGTCCGGCACAATCACCGCGGAATGTCTGAACCAGGCCGGACAGGTGGTGGCGACGGATAGCAGGACAACTGCAGGAGCCGAAAACAAGATCGTGCTTACGGTTACTCCTGAGTTGATCAGGCCGGACGGCACAAACTACCAGATTAAGGCGAATGGGTCCGACGCGGCCATTGTCACAGCCGAAATCGAAGACGCGAATGGAAATTGGGAACCCCTTGCCTCGGACACCCTCACCTTCTCGGTGAGCGGCCCGGCCACATACCAGGGCGGAACCCAGCAGTATGTGTCCACGAATACCGACACATACTCCAATGCAAACTCTACGTATGTAAATGGCGTTCCTGACGCATTCTATATGGCGCCCGGTGACCCGCAGTTGGCGGTTGAGGGAGGCCTGACGAGAGTTGCCCTCCGCAGCCAGTTCACTGCCGGAACCGTGACTGTGACGGCCACGGCTCCGGGGTTGACGAGCGGCACAGCGACATTCAATATCGTTGCGGTGCCGGATCCTCGTAATGCTCCGACCAGCGTTTGCACCGCGGTTGCGGCGGCCCCGACCGGCCTGGCAGCAACGGCTGTTGCGTCAAATGTCATCAGTTTGACCTGGAACGCGGTGACCCCACCGGCCAGTTGCGTCATCAACGAATACAACGTCTTCCGCAGCACCACAAGCGGATTCACGCCGTCGACGAGCAACTTGATCGCGCCGAACGTAGAGAACAACAGCTACGACGACACCAGTCCCGCCCTCGCCGGTACCACAACCTATTACTACGTCGTGGAAGCGGTTGACTCGTACGGCGCATCGGCAGCCTCGGCTCAGGCCAGCGTCCTCACGCCGGCCGGCAACATCCCGCCGATCCCGACCGGCCTGGCAGCCTCATACGGCAATGGCAGGGTCTCTTTGTCCTGGACCGCCAGCACCGGCGCGACCAGCTACAACGTTTACCGCGGCACGGCCAGCGGTGGTGAGAGCGCCACGGCCTTCGCCTCAGGAGTCACGTCTCCCACTTACATAGATACAGCCGTCGTTAACGGCACTACGTACTATTACGAGGTGGCAGCCGTCAACGCCAACGGCACTTCGAGCAAGTCTTATGAGGTTAACGCCACGCCCTCGTCCGCTGCCGACGTCATCGCAGTCAACTGCGGTGGAGGAGCCACCGGGAATTGGCTCGCGGACACTGATTATAACGGCGGAGCGGCAGACGTTGTCACAAACACCATTTCCACTGCCGGGGTCTCCAATCCGGCTCCAGTGGCCGTGTACCAGTCCAACCGCTACGGCAACTTTACGTACACGATCGGCAGCCTGACCGCAAGCACCTCGTATACAGTGCGCCTGCACTTCTGCGAGACGTACTTCGACGCCGCCGGAGACCGTACGTTCGACGTGTCGATCAACGGCACACAGGTGCTCACGAACTTCGACATCTTTGCAACGGCCGGCGCCGAAAACCAGGCGGTGGTCGAGCAGTTCACGGAGACGACCAACTCGAGCGGACAGTTTGTTATCGCTATCACCACGGTGGTTAACAACGGCCAGCTTAATGGCATTGAGGTTCTTGGCTCATCCGGGACCTGCGACTCTGTTCCTCCCACGGGGCCGAGTACTCTGACGGCGACGACGGCTTCCTCCAGTTCGATCAACTTGAGTTGGGCGACGGGTTTCGCGAACCCGCCCTGCACCGTCACGTCCTATGACGTCTTCCGGAGCACGACCAACGGCTTCACACCGTCCTCTGCCAACCTGGACGTGAACGTGACCAGCACGACCTATACCGATACGGGCCTCGCGGCTTCGACCACGTACTACTACGTTGTTGAAACGCTGGACTCGTACGGCGCATCGTCGGCCTCGGAGCAGGCCAGCGCGGAGACGTCCGCTTCCGGCGGCGGCGCCCCGGGCGCTCCGGGCAACCTTTCCGCAAGCGCAGGTAATGCGCAGATCGCCCTGTCGTGGACCGCCGGGAGCGGCGCGACCAGCTACAACGTCTATCGTGGCACGGCCTCGGGTGGCGAAAGCGCCACGGCCATTACTACGGGCGTGACCACGACCAGTTACACCAACACGGGCTTGACCAACGGTACCGCGTACTACTACAAGGTCGCCTCGGTTAACGCAAGCGGCACGTCGGCGCAGTCGAACGAGGCCAGCGCCACCCCGTCGGCCAGTACGGGCGGCATGGTTCTTGGAATCAACTCCGGCGGAGCTGCTACGGGAAGCTGGGTCGCGGACGAGGATTACAACGGCGGTACGGCCGACGTGGTGACCAACACGATCAGCACGACAGGTGTAACCAACCCGGCGCCGATCGCCGTATACCAGAGCAACCGCTACGGCACCTTCACCTATACGGTCACAGGCTTGACGGCCAGCACCTCTTACACGGTGCGCCTGCACTTCTGCGA
>JBKQWH010000052.1:0-8379 GCA_052139635.1 Capsulimonadaceae bacterium | reverse complement strand
AAAGCGCACGACTCACCGGAACCATCTTCGACCCACGAATGAATTCGTGGGCTGCCATGGAGATCGTCCTACGGACGAACAGAGGTATCGCTTCGCGATGATTTTGGTTCAGGCTACGCCGGGTTAGGAGGAATTCGGATTAGTCGAGGGAGCGATAAATGCGGCAGATATTATTCGGAGGTATCCTTCTCATAGCCCTGACTACGTTTCTCGTAGCACCTGCACATGCACATGCGCCCGGGAACCACGAGCGGGCCGGTCTCGCGGAGTACCGGCGTGCCGTCGCGCGCCACCGCCCGGCGCGCACAGTTCAAGCGGCAAATCCAGGCCTACAGCAAGGCACTTAGACCGTATCTCCAAGAGAGCCTGTATTTCAACAGCCTGCTCGCTTCGTATTGAGGCTCATTTGTTTCCGGCGCTGCCGGGATAGGATCGCCGTATGACGCACAGCCTTACGAACTCTCCACAGGACGCCGGCCTCAAGCCGGCCGCCGCTTTTGTGGGCGACCCGGCGAATATCGCCCGGGTGTACGCACGGGGGCGATGGGAGCGGGTGGCGGAACTGACGAGGCTGTATCCCACCGTCCTGGAGGCCGACGACCTGAGCCGGGCTGAACTTGCCGGCATCGAAGTCATCTTCAGTACCTGGGGAATGCCGCGGCTCGAGACGGAGTCGCTCGATCGGCTGCCGTGTCTCAAGGCAGTCTTCTACGCGGCCGGCTCCGTGCACGGGTTCGCACGCCCGCTACTCGACCGCTCGATCACGGTTGTCAGTGCGTGGCGGGCCAATGCGATTCCGGTTGCGGAGTTCACGCTGGCGCAGATTCTCCTCTCGAACAAAGGATACTGGCGGGATCGCACTACGGGTCCTGCCCCGGGCAACTTCGGCGAGACCGTGTCGCTGCTGGGCGCCGGCGCGGTCGGCAGGGAGGTAATCCGGATGCTGAAGCCGTTCGTCCTCAACGTGACCGTCTATGATCCGTTCCTGGGCGACGCAGACGCCCTTGAGCTTGGCGCCCGGAAGGTGTCGTTCGAGGACGCCTTTCGAATCGGGATCGTTGTCAGCAACCATCTGGCGGACAAGCCGCAAACGAAGAGATTGATCGGCGAGACGCAGTTTCGCCTGATGCGCGAGGGGGCCACGTTCATCAACACCGGCCGCGGCGCGACGGTCGACGAGGCCGCCCTGGTCCGGGTTCTCGCAGACCGGCCGTCGTTGACGGCCCTGCTCGACGTCACGGAGCCCGAGCCGCCCGTCCCGGGATCGCCCCTCTTCGATCTGCCGAACATTCACCTGACCCCCCACATTGCCGGAGCGATCGGGGGCGAGGTTCTGCGCATGGCCGACATCGTCATCGACGAGTTCCAATCCTGGCAGCGTGGCGCTCCATTGACGTCCGCCGTTACCATGTCGATGCTGTCAACGATGGCGTGACATTCAACAGGAGTTCGGATTCTTTGGCAGGATGTGCAAGATCGTTGCGTGGTTAAATCTTCTCTTTTCTTTCTTCGTTCTGGAGGGCGTACGATCATGAGCAGCGAATACAGGCCCGGGTTGGAAGGCGTAACCGCCGGAATATCCGCCATCTCGCAGGTCGATGCCGAGCGCAACCGGCTGACCTACCGCGGGTACGATGTGCATGACCTGGTCGACAATTGCCAGTTCGACGAGGTTGCCTATCTGCTTTTGATGGGCAAGCTGCCGAATGCGGCGGAATTCGCCGCGTTTCGCGCGACGGTGGCCGAGGAGCGCAACGTACCGGACCTTGCGGACGAGATCATGTTGTCGCTTCCGCCTGGCACACCTCCGATGGACGCCCTCAAGATCGGTGTCGCGGTTACGGCCGCCTTCGATCCGGACCGGGAGTCGGACACCCCGGAGGCAAATCGGGGCCGGGCGATCCGCCTGTTCGCCAAAATGCCGGCGCTGGTGGTTAACGGATACCGCATGCTGCACCGCATGCCATTCGTGGGGCCCAATCCCGGGCTCGACCACAATGCGTAGTTTTTCCACCTGCTGCTCGGGCCCTTCGCCACTGTCGACCCCGAGTTCCTCAAGGTTCTCAACGCCACGCAGATTCTCTACGCGGAGCATGGTTATAACGCATCGACGTTCGCTGCCCGTGTGACCGTGTCGACCCTCTCCGACCTGTATTCCGGCGTGGTCTCTGCCATCGGCACACTCAAGGGGCCCCTGCACGGCGGCGCGAACGAGGCGGCAATGGCCATGCTTCGCGACATCGGCGAGCCGAAACAGGCATCGGCGTGGGTTCGTAAAGCCCTGGCGAACAAGCAGAAGATTATGGGGTTCGGGCACCGCGAGTACAAGAACGGCGACGAGCGCGCCCGGATTGTCAAGAGTCTCGGGCTCGAACTGGCGGAGCATACGAGAAATCGAAAGTGGCACGAGATCTCGGCGATTGTCGAGGACGAGATGATGCAGGCGAAGGGCCTGCATCCGAACCTCGATTTTCCGGTCGCCGCGGCGTATGCCCTGATGGGTATTCCAGCCGACCTCTATACGCCGATGTTCGTGATGAGCCGCGTCACCGGGTGGTGCGCCCACATCATCGAACAACTCGGCAATAACCGCATTATTCGCCCGCAGAGCCAGTATGCCGGCCCCGAGGGCCTGACCGTTCTGCCGATCAACCAGCGAGCCTGATGGAGCGGCGGCTGAACGCACCAGGACCGGTCAAGAACGGTACATCTTGTTGTACTCCATCTTCCGATTGTGGTTCAGGAACACGCCCAGTGTTCCAAGCAGAATCGACGTCACCAGGCTGTTGATGGGAATCAGAACCACCGCGTTATCCGTGTTCATGGTCAGCCCGAACGACTGCGCCAGCCCGATGATGGGCTGTTGAAGCAGATAATTAATGAACAGAAACATGCCGTCGTTGCCCATCGGCGCGTCCGGAGCTTTCCAGCCCCTCGCGTCGCCGGGCGGCAGCGGCGCAATGTAGATTGTCGCCAGGAAACTCAGTATTAAGTGAACCACCAGAATCCGGATGAACATCTGTCTGAAAGTCATTGCTGTGTCCTCTTAACTCCGCCGCTCAACAAATCACAAAAGTGCAGTCGCAACCGTGTTAGTATCCGCGAAGGCGGATGTCGTCGTTTAGCCGCGGTTTCAACCGCCGGAACCTTTCGACGGACGATTCTTCATAATATAGTAAATAGGCAGCAAACGGGGAAGAAGATGCTGCGCCCGACACCTTCCTACTATTTCCTATTTCCTCACGGCGTCGATGCTCTCCTTATTTTATCATGAATTTCACCCCAGTGACGGAAAACGCATGTAAAATGCTAAGAGAATGAGTAACCTTGCTTATAGTTACGGCCCGCGTGACACGCTTATTGACCCGGAATCGCGCATCTGGCGGGAGGAAATCAGAGAACGTGGACGTGCGACCAATCCACTGGACCGGGGAGCCCTTTGTGGATCTCTGATGCGGAATACGCAAGCGGGTTCGAAAACAACGCCTGCAGCCTGTGGTCGATGGCCTGGTTCTGGACCGTACACACTACGATGTGACCGGCGAAGCCGATCGCGAGTATGGCCGCCAGGACGGTTCCCGCCGAGCCGTACATTTGCGTAAATGTTGGGCCGGTTTGGACGCTGCGAGCCCTCCGGACAAACCAAATCAGTGCCGACACTCCCGCCAGGAGGACCGGGAGAACGATCGGGAGGGCTGTATCGAACGCAACGTGTTCGCTCACGAACGAATGCTGGATCGCTGTCGTTGCTTTTGCCCACGTTCCGGTTGCTGGAGGAGCGAGGCTCAAGTCCAGCAATATCGCTTGTTTGATGCCGGTCGCAGTTAACTGGCGGGTCAACAGGGCGCCAATCGACCAGGCGCCGAGCATTCCGCCTGCTCCGGACGCAACAAGGGACAGGAGCCAACCTCGATTGTCGGACGGAGTTCTATACACGATCATCCCTCCGACCGCAATAACGAGCGCTCCCAGATAGGCCACGCGTTCGCCCCAATCTCCCGCAAAGAGGCGTCCCGCGGCGATTCCTACGGCGACTCCGATTGCGAGGGACACGTAAAGCTCCTGTCGACGCTTGCCTTCGAGCCTTTGGACAACGCACGCCAATCCCACAAACACGAGCAGCCAGCCAGTATTCAAGAACAGCACGCCGCCCGCGCAAATCGATTCCATGAGTTGCATGGTATCCTTGCTCCGGCTTATGTCCAGGCGCGCGGCATGCCTCGCGATCGTAATGGTCGACCGACCGGCAGCGATCTCATCCGTGATTGGGACGATCGCGTCCTGATGCCCGGTCTGCCGGAGATAGGCGATAAATGCTGTGACCCGTTTCTCGACGAGTAGTTTCGCGCTCAGGGAAGTGTTCTCCACCCCCGTGATCGCGGGGGCCCCGCCGGGACGCTCGATCGCGATATCCGGAATGTCTGCGCCAATCTCAGTAACCATCACTGTTGTGCCGTGCAGGCGCATCAATTCTCCGATACGAATGACGTCGATTCGCAGGCGAAGGCCTCCCGCGGTGTCTCCCGATTGCTCAAGCTGCATCGCATGGTAGGCGGCAAGCTGCGCGGTGGAAAACATGTGGAGAAAGTTGGGAAAGCCAACGGAAGCCACGTCCATCGCATGCGCCACCGCGGATGGAACGCCACTCCCGCTGCTCGGATCCGTCCATCGACCATGAAGTTCGTCGAGGGTGTAGTCGTTCCAGTCACTGTCGTGGCCGGCGCACTCGACCGCCGCCAGGGCATCTGAGTCACGCCCGGCCGCAAAGAGTTCGGCCGCCCGCATCGTCGGGAAGAACGCGTTAGTTGGGTCCAGGAGGGCTCCCTCGGCCGCGGCGGAGTCGTATTCGGCCATCAACGCCGGCGAGTCCGGCTCGTGGCGCATGGCCGACCCCGCTTCCGGATCCATCAGCCGAGCCTCGGGTCGATCCATGTCCCCGTTGATCGCCGGGCTTGCGGCTCTCAAGAAAGCCGCGTAAGCGGAAGGTCTGCCGGGATACCGCCGGATCAACACTCGCAGGCCATCAAGGTGGCGAAACAGCGCCGCGTTATCGGTCCGTCCGACCGCCGGCATCGCCCGTGCCAGTTGGACCTGGAAGCTGGGAGCCGCGCCTGCGCGGGTTTCCGTCTTTGGGCTCAGTATCTGGGACACGTCGACACCGGCGAAGGGCGCAACTTCGAGCCATAGAACTTGTCGACAGGGCGTCAAGAGCAGTAATAGTGCGATAAACGCATACACCACACCGTATACCTTTGATATCCGCGAGCTTCCCATTCATGAACCTCCTGCCGGGCTGTTGCCGTGCGTTGTCGCCGACCACGTCTACTGACCGCTCATCGTGGCCGCAAGTAACACGTCGCACACGGCTTCTTCCCCATCGAGCTCGCGCTGGAGCGGGTCGGCGCAGGGGCTTTTTTCGCTTTTTCGCCGCTCGAATGGCTTCGTAAGCGGCTCCGCCTGCCAACGCTGGGTAAGCGTGCCATAATGTATTGCGCTGACTGCGGGAGTATCGCGGGGACGGCGGAGAACCAGGAGACCCGATGTTCAAACGAGGCCTATTCAAGACGATTATCCAGAAGGTCGACCAGCTCTTCACGGGCCGCGGCCGTATCGACGAGGAGTTGTTCGAGGAGCTCGAGGAGATGCTGATCGCGTCGGACCTGAACGTTCACACCACCATGCGCATGATGGAAGAGCTGCGTCGAGCCGTTCAGGACGAGCGCCTGAAAGAATCCGTGGAGGTCATCGACCGTCTGAAGGCCTTTCTCACCGGCATCCTCCTCGCGGGTGTACCCGCGCCGGCCGCGGTTCCAGCCCCGAGCGCGGCAGCAGTGGCGGTGGCGGTCGAACCGGTCCCCCTTGTCGAGGCTCCGTCGGAGCATGTCCCGGCGACGGCCGTGGCAAAGTTCAAAAGCTGGTTCAGCCGGCTGGCGGGAAGTACGGCGGCAGCGGCGGCAACCACAACCGTCGTGACCCCGCAGGTCGCTTCGGAACCGGAGCCGCCGGCGGAGCCGACGGCCGGCGTGGCCACGGCGCTTGCGGCGTCTCCGGCGCCACCGACCGTGTACCTGGTCGTCGGCGTCAACGGCGTCGGTAAGACAACGACGATCGCGAAGCTGGCCTTTGCCCTCAAGCGGGAGGGCCACAAGGTCGTACTGGCAGCCGCCGACACCTTCCGCGCGGCCGCCGTGGAGCAGCTCGCGCTCTGGGGGGAGCGCGTTGGGGTCGATGTCATCAAGGGTCGCGAGGGCGCCGACCCGGCATCGGTCGTCTTCGACAGTATCCAGGCCGCCCGGGCGCGCGGAGCCGATTACTTGATTGTCGACACCGCCGGCCGGCTGCACAACAAGGCCAATCTGATGGAAGAGTTGAAGAAGATCAACCGTGTTCTCATTCGCGCATGTGACGGCCGGCCAGCCGACGAGACCCTGCTCGTGCTCGACGCCACCACCGGGCAGAACGCCATCAGCCAGGCGAAAGTGTTCAAGGACGCGGTCGATGTCACCGGCCTCGTGCTCGCCAAGCTCGACGGGACCGCGCGCGGCGGAATCGTCGTCACCATCAAGGACGAGCTCAAGATCCCGATCAAGCTGATCGGCACCGGCGAAAAGCCCGGCGATCTCGAGCCGTTCGACGCCCACGCTTTTGTCGATGCGCTGTTCGAGTAGGCCCGCTCGAAGGGAAGAGAGGATTTCACCACGAGGGACGCATCGCGTCCCCGATCGCGCCGGCCAGTGCCCCGGGCGTTGAGCGCCACTTTCGAGCCCATCCCGCGATCACCCCATCCTCCGTACTCGGCCGTTGGTGAGTACGACACGGTCTCGACGCCCTCGATTATTGATACTGTACCAGCGGGAGCGGCGGATGCTATCCTACTGCTCGCCCAGCCCAACCGCGGTGTCGGAGTTGTTCCGCCAAACGTAGGCCCGGCCGATGTGGTCGGTGCGGTCCGCGTCGAGGATGGTGCGGCTGCCGGCGGCCCTCGCGCGCGTGATCGACGCCCTGACGAATCGTCCGGCGGCAATCCAGTCCTTGTTTTCGATCCGGACGTGCTCGGGAAACGGAGCGATCATGCCGGCGACGATGGGGACGACGAGCGCGTATGAGATCCGTCGCCGGTCCTGAGTCGCGCAGGCGACCGAAAGTCCAATCAGGATGGTGCTGAACGCGCTCGGCAGGAAAATATAGCGATTTCCCTCCGGCCCGGGCGACGTGCTCAGCACCGGCAGTAGCGCGGCGACATAGAAGGCGAGACAGATCAGCAGACCCGCAACTGTGACCATGCGAACCGGCCTCCGAACGGCGAGATAGGAGATGACCGAAACGGCTATCAGCAAGCCCGCCGGGTCCGGAAACTCGCAGACGATATGCCACAAAAAGCTGACGTTCAGATCGTGCCCGACAAGCACAGAATCCGTATATCCACCGACGATCTTGCCGATCACCATCGATCGGATTACCAAGTAGGCCGCCTCCACCAACGCTAAGACCGCCGCGTTTACCCATTTTCGGCGCGCGACCTCGGCGATGCAGACACCCACCGGCATCAGTACCATGGCCTCCTTCGACAGCAAACCGAGCGTTAGCAGAACCGACGACAGCATGAAGGTCGCTACCCGGCCGTCGTCTCGATAACGAAGATAGGCGAGTAGCCCGCACAGGCTGAAGAACGCGCCGGACAGGTCGCTTCTGTCACACAGCCAGTTCACTGTCTCATTATGCCCGGGCATCAACAGAAAGATTGTCGCCGCGCTCCAACCTGCGAGCTCGGAACTGCGGATTCCCGTGGCCATCCTCCGTGTCAGAAGATAGATCACGTACGCGGTGAGTCCGTAGATGGCTACGTTCTCGATATGCCATGGCAGCGGGTTATGCCTCCAAAGCCGATCGTCAATCCAGAAGCCGGCGTTGACACAGGGGCGCCAGAAGTTTGTGGCCTCAATCCTGTTTCGATCCGCCAACTGCAGGTATCCCCAATCGTCAGCCAGAAAGCCGATCGTCAGTGTTCGATAATAGAGTAGAAATGCTACACACACGAAGACGATGGGAGGCGCCCAAACGGGGATCGCCGGAGCTGCCGCCGAAGGCGCTCTCAGCCAGCGCCACGCATTATCGACACTCGCCCGCAGGGTCGGAGAGACGATCGCACACAGGCACGCCGCCATCGCCACCGCAAGAATTCCGGCGCACACCAGGGCAGGATAGCCGTAGAACCAGAGGAATGAGGGGTGCTGGGCGCTCTGCACGTTGAGGGCAACGAGAACCGCGAAAAGGACCGCAGAGGCGAGGTAACGTAGTGGCTGGCTCTCCATTGATTGCGATCGTTCCTTAAGAAGGTCGCCTGCTAGCGGCCATGCATCGTCAACAGGAGGACCGATG
>JBKQWH010000051.1:0-7416 GCA_052139635.1 Capsulimonadaceae bacterium | reverse complement strand
GTACCGCGCCGCAATGGGCGGCGCGCTGTTGTTGACGATCGGGACCCAAGAGAAGGCGCGCCGCCGCGCTTCGGCAAGCTGGTCCAGCGTCAGCTTCTGCGCAACGGCGTCGCGGACGCGCGCCCAGTAGTCTCGCTGATCTCCGGAAGCCTGTGAGGCGGCGAGGTTGAGCCAAACTTCCGCCTGGACCCAGTCCTCCGGCACGCCGTAGCCCTTGTCAAAGAGCAAACCGAGCAGAAACTGAGCCGTCGGCTCGCCTTGTTCCGCCGCCAGTTGCAGCCAGCCGGCCGCGGCAACGTAGTCGCGCGGCACGCCGCGGCCAGTTTGGTACATGAGGGAGTTGCGGAATTCGGCGCCGCTCGGTGCCGCAGGCATTACACCGACTGCCGATCCGACTGTCGTCGAGCATTTCGAAATCCACGAGCCGACCAACGAAGTCCTCTACAGCGGCGATCCACAGCGCATCAAGGTCAATTCGGGAGCGGGCGATCCGGCGCAAATCGCCGAGGATGGCCGCGTGACCCTGGGGCGCGACCCGCGCTCACTGCAATACGACGTGACTTGCAGCGTTCAAGCCGACCCGATGTCCGGGGCGTGGCTGGCACGCCTGCGCCGGTGCGACACGAATTATCCGCACAGTGTTCGCCTGGAATACCTGCCCATGGCTGAGAACAGCATCACAACGGCGGACGATATCGCCTTCTTCCGGCAGTGCCTTGCTAGGGCGTTTGCGCGTCTCCCGAAGGACCACCGGACAGAAATCGACCGCGCGCTGGCCATTCGGGACTTTGTTTCGGGAGCCGCCGTTTACTCCCTGAGGCCGCCTCCGCTTCCTCTGGATCAGGACCACGTCCGGTCCTTTCTGGACACGGTCAAGCTTGGCTACTGCGACATGTTCGCCTCATCCATGGCCGTGCTGTGCCGGACCGCCGGCATTCCGGCCCGGATTGCGATCGGATTCGGGCCCGGCGACTTCGACGGCAGCCGGTTCGCGCTCCGGGACCGAGACCGGCATACGTGGGTCGAGGTTTACTTCACGGGATATGGCTGGCTGCCTTTCGATCCCACAGTTGGCACCCGTGAGGACGAGTCGATGGCGAATGAGTCGATCGCCGTATCGGCGTGGCACGCCCTGCTCTCGTTTCTGACTGCACGCGGACCGCTCGCCGACTCGCTCATGCTGGCTGTCTTTCTCATCGTCTGCTACATCGTCAAAGTGGAGGGATCGGCCTTCCTCGCGCGCCGGCGCGCAGGTGCGGCCAGTCGGGGATCGTCGTGGTCTGCGGGACGGCAGTACGGACGCATGCTTGCGGCGATCTCCGGCCTTGGACTTCGCCGCGCCGAGTCGGAAACACCTTACGAATTTGCCGCACGCGCCGTGCCTCACCTCGAGGCGCTCGAAAAAGCGCTCGACATGTCCCTGTCTCCCGCCCTGGTGGGCGCGGTCACCGAGCAGTTCGTCGTGCAGCGTTATGGAGTTCCGCTCAACGGCGCGAACTCCGGGCCGGCACAAGATCCCCCGGATACGCGGCCTCAACTGAAGACATTCGTGCGGGCCGCCTGGCGAGCTCGCCTGCGCCTGCTCTTGAGGCCGCTCAATCGAAAGGACGTGCATGGAACTTGAATATACGCGGGTTGCGCAGGAGGGCTTTCGCGGTACTCCGGCGCGCGTGTACCTGCTGACGGGGAGTGACGACGGTGTTAAGCGAGAGGCCTTACAGCGGCTTGTCGAGCCACTGCTCGACCCGGCGTTTGCCGACTTCGACCGCGAGGACCTGGATATCGGCGTCACACCGCTTTCCGACGGCAACTGGGCGACCCGCATTCTGGCATCGGCCGCTGGAATGCCAATGTTCTCGGAGCGCCGGATTGTGGTTGCAACCAACGCGCAGCGCCTTTCCAAGGAAGAGCAGGATGCTGTCGCGTCCGGACTGACCGGCCTCTGCGAACGCACCTGCCTGGTCCTGATCGCCGCGGCGCCCGAGTATGACGGCGGCAAGGTCAAGGGCCGCGCCATCGGCGCCAAGCTGCAGGCCGCGGTTTCGAAGGCCGGAGTTGTCGTGATTTGCGACGCGCCGCAGGCCGCGGACCTCAAGTCACGGGCGGCCGCCATTGTCCGGGCCGCCGGCAAGACGGCCGAGCCGGCCGCACTCGACATCGCCGTTCGCCGCGCCGTGACGGCCGCCGCCGGACGGGGAAGCAAGGGCGGCGACGTTCATGTGCTCGCAAACGAATTGGAGAAGGCCATTGCTTACTCGGGTTCGAGGCCCCAGGTCACACGCGCGGATATGGTCGCGGTCGGGACCGTTGGGGCGGAGGAGAACATCTTCGCGATGCTTGACGCGGTCGGCAAGCGCGACGTGGTCGCGGCGATGTCCCGTGTCGACGAGATTCTGAGAACCGGCGACCGGCCCGACGGCGTTGCGGCCCGCTGTTTCGTGATGCTGGCGCGGCACTTCCGTTTGTTGTGGGCGGCCCGATTCTATGGCGAGAACAAAATTGGCCCCGGCTTCAAGGGCACGTTATCTGTCGACATGCAGGCGCAGTTGACGTCGGAGATGCAGGGTCTTGCCATGCGCCAGTCTTTTCTGCTGACCGGTTTGCAGGCACAGGCACGCTCCTGGAGCTACCAGCAGCTTCGCGCGGCGCTGATGCGGATACTTGCCAGCGACATGACCATGAAGGGCATCCCCGCCATCCGGCCGATCGGCTACACCGGCAATTCGGGCGAAGATCCAGCCGGGAACCTGCGCCAGCTTGTCGCCGAGTTGTGTCGAGTCTGAGGTCGATTCCACCCGCGTCGACGCGGGGCCATTTGTCTGAATTGTCTGAACGTTGTTTATCTTCGCGGGTTAGGAATTAGCCACATTATCCGCCAAGAATTCGCACCGATAGCCACGGGGCATCCAACGCCAAAATCCGCGGCGATGATCGCCGCGGCTTGGTGTCCGGATCGGACTCCTTGCGGAGGGCGTAATGTCCGCCCTCGTCGCTTCGCTCCGGCGCGGACTCTCTCACGCGGAAGCCGGCTACGCCGCCAGAACCACATTCAGTCGCCTCGCCAGACGCGACTTGCGGCGGGCGGCGGCGTTCCGGTGAATGATCCCACGCTTCGCGGCCTTGTCAATGACACTGAAGGTCTTCGACAGCGTGTCGGCTGCGTCGGTGCTGCCCGGATTTGCCGCGGCGATTGCGGATTTGGCCTTCTTCACGTAGGTCTTGATCTGTGACTTGGTCGCCTGGTTGCGCAACTGGCGCTGCCGAGAGCGAATGACATCCTTGGCGACGGACTTAATGTTTGGCATGGGCCTTGCTAATACTCCTGGGTTATCCGACCGGCGGGCTGGCACGCGTGTCATTGCGTATCTTGAGCCCCCGTCGGAATGAATGCGGGAAATTGTACCACACGCACGGGCCGAATGCAACCTCGGGCGTGAAAAAAACCGCAAATGTCGAGAATCGGCCCTGCCGCAGGGTCGCCGGTTCGACTGTCCTGATTGGACCGCGGGAGCGGAGGCCGAGCCGGCCGCCGAGCGAAGACTGCCACTTGGCACGCCGAATGCATGGATGACGTTGCAAGAAACGTACGGTCGTGAACACAATCACTAGCGTGGACGCCGTGAGCCAGGCGAGGACGGCAACATTTGTGGGGCAGCCATCCACGGCAACTGAGACCAAGGTCCCTTCGGAACTCAGGCAATAAGGCTCTTTCTGCACAGGCGGGAGATCCGGTGATATTATGGGAACTCGGTTGCGCCGATTATTGTTTCTTTGACAAACGAGGGAGGAATGGGGTAGGATAAAGCCGTCTCTATCAACAATCAACTATCTGCTTGCTCCCACGTTCCAGACGCCACTTTTCTAGCGTTTAGCCGTGCCTAATCGTTTGCGAGTATTTGTGCGCGAGGTTCTTCTCGCTGCACCGTCCGCCTGAGTTCGGTCGATTCGCTGTGAGTGGAGAGTTGAAAACCGTCGCCCCGCGTTCTTGCGCCCGGCGATTCTATCGTGCGCTCCCCTCCTGAATCGGAGGATGAAAGGACAAATCTTTGCCGACTTTTAGTGACTGGCCGCTCCGTGAGACTTTGAAGAAGAATCTCGCCGAGGCCAACCATGAAATCCCAACAGAAATACAGGCGCTTGCCCTGACGCCCGCGCTGCAAGGAACGGATCTGATCGCTTGCGCGCAAACGGGCTGCGGGAAAACAGCCGTGTACGCCCTCACAATATTGAACGGGCTGCCGCGCTTTGAGCCGAGCGTAGCCCGCGCGCTGATCCTCGTGCCGACGCGCGAGCTTGCCCTGCAGGTGGAGACCGCCTTCGCCCTCTACGGCAAGAACACCGGCCTGCGCGGGATTGCCGTTTACGGCGGCGCCGCCATGGCGCCGCAGGTCATGCGGCTGCGGCGCGGTGTCGACGTCATCGTGGCCACGCCCGGCCGTCTCATTGACCACATGCAGCAGGGGACAATCGACCTTTCGAGCATTCAGGTTCTCGTGCTGGACGAGGCTGACCGCCTGCTCGATATGGGCTTTATGCCTCAGGTAGAGCGGATACTCGAGCATGTGCCTACTGAGCGGCAGACGATGCTGTTCTCGGCGACGATCGACGACGAGGTTGAGAAGCTGGCTCGTGCTTACCTGATCAACCCGGAGATCGTCAATGCGCAGCCACGTTCAACGGCGGTGGCACAGATCGAGCAGGTTGTACATCGATGCACGGCGGCCGACAAGGGAGAGCTGCTGCTCACGCTCCTTCACGAGGCGCGTGAGGGGGGAGGCGGCGCACTCGTCTTTACCCGGACCCGGCACGGCGCGGATCGTTTGGACCAGGAATTGACGGCTAGCGGCATCCGCTCCGGGTGCATTCACGGAGAGGTCTCGCAGAGCCAGCGTGAGCGCGTTTTGGCCCGGTTCCGAGCCGGTCGCATCGAGGTACTGGTGGCCACCGACGTTGCCGCGCGAGGCATCGATGTACCCCACATCACCCACGTCATCAACTACGATGTCCCGCTGTGCGCCGAGGATTACGTGCACCGCATCGGCCGGACCGGCCGCGCCGGCCGCGCCGGAAAGGCGTTTACGTTCGTAACCCATGGGGACACGCCTCAACTTCGCGCGATCGAGCGTCTGGTCGGGAAGCGCCTGGATCCCAATCCGCCCGATCCTTCCGAATTCCGCGGTCCCGCACCGCGCGGGCGCTTCGGCGGCCCCGGTCGCGGCGGCGATGGCTATCGCGGCGGCTGGGATCGACGCGGCAGCTACGACCCGCGCTTCGGCAACGGGCGTGCTCGCACGGGTCGGTAGAGATCTCCTCCAAGTCTCTCAGGTGGGCAGCATCGATAACTGCCCACCGAACTTGATCAGTACAGGACCTTGCCGATCATTATTCCGGCTCGCATTCCACCCCTCCAAGCTGACGTTCAGCGAGAGTGTACCTGCCATTCACTTGCGCAGCGCTCGCAGCAGAAACCAGAGGTTCGCGGGGCGCTCGGCGAGACGGCGGACAAAGTACGGATACCATTGCGAGCCGAACGGGACGTAGCAGCGGACGCAGTAGCCTTCCGCGGCCAGGTCGGTCCTCAGGGCGGATCGAACTCCGTAGAGGAGCTGGAATTCCACCGACGCGTTCTTGCGCCGCCGTTCTCGCATCGTTCGCTTGGCGATACGGATCATAGCCGGGTCATGAGTCGCCACGGCAATGGCTGTATCCGACGCCATCAGCCGGGCCAGATGCCGCCGATAGGCCGCATCGACATCGCGCTTTCGCGGATAAGCCACCGTCGAGGGCTCCGCATAGGCGCCCTTCACCAGCCGGACGGGGATGTCGTTGGATATGACATCTTCAATATCGGCGTCCGTGCGGTACAGACACGATTGAAGAACGACCCCGACATTTTCGCCGTCCGCCCGGACCTTCTTGACCAGTCGAAGCGTGGCGTCCGTGTAGGCGCTCGATTCCATGTCGACACGCACGAACGGCGAACGGGACGGCGTAGTTCCGGGATCGCCGCCGCCCGTGGCCCCGAGGTCGGCGGCGGCCTGGACAACCACTCGCAGGTTTTCCAGTGCCAGGCTTTCGGAAATGTCAAGCCCGAGGGCGGTCAGTTTGACACTCACGTAGGGCGATTCGATTCCGGCTGCAACGGCCGCGTGCAGGACGCTCACGTATTCTTCCGCGGATCGGCGAGCGCCCGGCTCGTCGGGCACATTCTCGCCGAGCAGGTCCAGCGCGGCCCCGATCCCGTTCACCTCCAGCCCGAGCGCGGCGTGGATACCGTCGTCGATCGTGTCTCCCGCGACAAACCGGGCCACCACGCTGCGGAAAGCCGGCGTCCGTGTCACGAGGGAGCGAACCGCGCGCAATCGACCGATCGACAGTACGGCATTGTGCATGTTGACCATCATTGCGCTCCAGGAGCATTTGCGCGGCAGCAGGATGCAAGATCCCGGCGGTTGAAACCGCGGCTAAACGACGACATCCGCCTGCGCGGAGACTAACATGGTTTCGTCTGCACTTTTGAGTCTCTACAAGGAAAGAAGTTTCACGTTCCGAGGCCGGGGATGTGAACGAATATGCCGGACGGCCGGCACAAAGCGCCGCCGGGCTTGCGCATGCACGATCCGATTTTCCGTGCCGGCTTGTAAGCTGTTCCTTGACTTAAAGACGTGATATACCCCATAATGAGATTACATGGCTGTTTCGATCATCATTCCGGCCTACAACGAAGAATTTCGGCTGCCGGCAACACTCGCCGCCACGGCCGACTATTTCGAAGGACGTGGCGAGACCTACGAGATTCTCATCATTGACGATGGAAGCCGCGACGGCACAGCAAAAGTCGTCGAGGCATACTGCAAGAACCACCCCGAGCGAAACATCCGCTGTTTGAACTATGGAGGCAACCGCGGCAAGGGATACGCGGTTCGGTTCGGCATGCTGCGCGCAACCGGGGACCTGCGTCTGTTTTGTGATGCCGATATGGCAACTCCTATCGAGGAATACGCGGTTGTCCTGACCGCCATGAAGAATAGGGGCGCCGACATCGGCATCGGATCTCGACCGCTTCGTGATTCTCAGTTGATCGTGCACCAGCCCTGGTACCGTGAAAGATTTGGGCGGTGCTCAAATTATGTGATCCAGTTTCTGGCGGTAAGGGGAATTCGGGATACGCAGTGCGGCTTTAAGATATTCACCGCGGATGCCGCGGAGGATGTTTTCTCGCACGCCAAGATCGACGCCTTCGCCTTTGACGTCGAGGCGCTCCTGCTGGCCCGCCGGCTCGGGTATTCGATTGCGGAGGTGCCCATTCGCTGGTCGGACACGGACGGCTCTAGGAGTTCGATAAAGTGGTGAGCGGCCGGCACGTGAAGTCGTCCGAGTGGCTGGCGCCAGTACCCGCGCTGAATGCGGCGGCGG
>JBKQWH010000050.1:0-20792 GCA_052139635.1 Capsulimonadaceae bacterium | reverse complement strand
CGACTTCCGGTCGCTATCCCACTATCCGGGTGACTGGTCCTGGCTCCCTGGTCCCTCCGGCGCCACGGCTATTGCCAGAAGCTGTCCGGCCGCTGAGAGTCGTGATCGTCGCTCGCCCACGTGATCCCCATGGCGCGATGGCCTCGAGTGCCACGCCGAGGCGCAGGATGGTCGTCGAGTGCACGATCAATAATCTGGGTCAGTAAGGCGTTTGGCTCAACGCCTCGTTCCTGCGCGGTCTCGCGCAGACGGCGTTCCTGATTCGGATCTAAAGTGATCGTCATGGTTAGCATCCTCGCCTTCCTCTCGATGGCCGAACTATTATACCACGTGCGTGAGGGGCATCCTGCGCCCCACCCGCTTCCCACGGGTAGAAACTCTCTTGGGTGAACCACACGGAATGCCATCTCACGCTGCCACTGCGGTCCGCATTTCACGACACACCGCGCACGCCGAACCGTCGGGCGAAATGGCGGTATAATGAGCCGTGAACAAACGTCTGCTATACCTGGACGGGCTCCGCGCAGTCGCGGCGGTGTACGTAGTCGTCGCGCACGCCGTCATCGAGGTGCATGGCCGAACTGGCCCTACCATGGGCGGGCGTGTGTCCTGGAGTGATTACGACTTCGCGAGTGTCAGCCTGTTCATCGTGCTTTCCGGGTACTGCCTGACCCTGCCGTTGTTATCAGGCAAGTCGCTGGATGTCGTGGTGTTCTTCCGGAAGCGGGCACGGCGCATCCTCCCGCCCTACTTCGCCGCACTCGTGTTCTCGTACGCGGCGCTGGTGTTCCGTCCGAAATCGCCGGGATACAGCATCTTCTGGCAGTCAGCCGGTCACGCGTGGGATCCGGATGTCATCCTGTCGCACCTGTTCATGGTGCACAACCTGAGCATCCACTGGTACACCGTGCTCGACTATCCGATGTGGAGCATTGCCACGGAATGGCAGATTTACCTCCTGTTTCCGTTCCTGCTGTGGATACGCGCGAAGGGATCGACCCTGACGCCGGTTATTGCGGCATTGGCGATCGGCATTTCGGCCACCCTGGCGCTGGCCCACATAAACGAGAACGTCGACACCGCCCGCCCCCACCTCCTGGCGATGTTCGCCCTTGGAATGCTTGCCTGCTGGCGGACGCATGACAGGCCGGTCAGCCGGTACTTCTATCTATGGCCGCTTTTCCTGCTTGGAGCTTATATCGCAGTCAGCATCCTGTTCCCGACCGTCTGGCGTTATGGAGAGATGATGAGCGTGGCCGCCGGTTTCGTCGGTTACAATGTGATCGTCGGCTGCGATCACCCGGACT
Source organism: Capsulimonadaceae bacterium (assembly GCA_052139635.1). Lineage (GTDB taxonomy): Bacteria > Armatimonadota > Armatimonadia > Armatimonadales > Capsulimonadaceae > JBKQWH01. Next base: position 19,485 of record JBKQWH010000050.1, on the reverse strand, counting down.
CGCCGATCCGGCGCCTGATGGAGGCTCCCCTCCTGGTATGGATCGGTGGCTACTCGTACAGCCTGTACCTGGTCCACGCGCCCATCCTGGCCATTGTCCGGCTGTACACCACGCATGTCATCCTGGTCGGCCTGCCACTCAGCCTGGCGGTCTCCTATGCCTTCTTCCTGCTGTTCGAAAGGCCTTATCTCAGGAGCCGCATCCATCAAGCGACGGTCGTTGCGGCAGAGCCGGCCAAACAGGACGCGCTGGCGTGAGCGCCGATGTAGTCGAAGTGGCTTCGGGGGTACCTCACCTCCCATCAGGCAACCGCGGTGGCGGCCGACTCCCCGGCGACCCAGCCGGTGCTCCAGGCGGCTTGCAGGTTGTAGCCCCCCACCGGTCCCGCGATGTCGAGGACCTCGCCGCAGAGGTATAGTCCGCGAACCAGGCGCGACTGCATTGTCCGCGGATCAACTTCGTCCAGGGATACTCCCCCCGCTACGACCTCACCGCGCTCGAGCGGAACATGGCGCACGGTCCCGAGCGGCCAGCCCTTCATCGTGGAGACAAGCCGGTTGGCGGACTTTGCCGGTAGATGGGACAGCCGAAGGGCGCCATCGACATCGGCGGATGCCAAAAAGGCGTCGGCGAGTCGCGCCGGAAGCGATTCCGGAATGAGCGAGGAGACAGTCCGGCGTGGATGAGCCCGGACAGCCACACGGATCGCGGCCTGAAGCGCCTCGAACGAGAGCGTCGGGACAAGATCGACCTCCAACAACACATCCGCCGCGCTGGCGGCCATTCGCTCCGCGACGGAACGAGAGATCCCGAGTACGGCCGGACCGGACACTCCGCGGTGTGTATACAGCAGGTCACCGTCCCACCGGGAGATATCCCGACCACCACAGCGGGCTCGCAGTAGGATATCCCGCAAGGCGATGCCGGACCAATCCGGCCGGGCTTCGCGCAGGGTGATCGGCGCGAGCGCTGCACTCAGCGGTATGATTGTATGACCCAAAGCTCCTAGCCATCGCCACCCGTCTCCGGTGGTTCCGGTGGCAGGATAGGACGACCCTCCCGTGCAGACGATCACGCGTCCGGCCGCGATTTCGCCGGATTCCAGGCGCACCCCGGTAACACGCGAGCGCGCGAGAGCCGGACTGCTGTCGGGGATAGGACTGCTGTCGACGATCAGGCCGGTGACCGGCGCTTGTGTGTGCACCTGAACGCCGGACTCGATCACGAGACGGGTCAGGGCCGCCATCACGTCCTTTGCGTTTGCCGGTTCGACGGGGAACACGCGGCCGTCCGGGCGCGTATACGACACGAGGCCGCGGCGATGCAGGATGTCGACGAACTGCATGTTGGTGAACCGGTAGAAGGCCGGCTTGAGGAAGAGCGCCTCCGGGGCGCGAAACCGGCGGCGTAACTCCTCCATGGAGCCGTCGTGGGTCAGGTTGCACTTGCCGCCGCCGCTGATGAGGATCTTCATACCCAGGCGGTCGTTCTTCTCGAGGAGCGTCACGCGAGCATTCAGGTCCGCGGCGCGCCTCGCCGCAAGGATGCCGGCGGCGCCTCCTCCGATAACAATGACATCAGCCATGGCGGCCGTACGTCCCCGACCAGGCGCGGAAGCTGGTAATCGTGGCGCGGGTTCGCCCGGAGCCGGCCCTGGCCTCGAGAACGGCTGCGTCCATGCCGACTGCTGTGTCCGGACTGGTAGCCCCGCTGGACCGTTCGAGCGGGTCACGGCGCGTGAACAGGAGCCGTTTGATCCTTCGGCCGGTCACCTCGGACACGGCGACATCGAAACCGTCGATTCGCGCGGTCGCCCCGATACGAGGCTGCAGCTTCAACTCGTGCAGGGCGAAACCGCCGATTGTCTCATACTCCGCCGGGTTTGCGATCGGTACACCGAGCGCCTCGACCACATCCTCAATGGCGACCGTTGCGGCGATGGCGTAGCGGGTGGCGTCGCCGGAGACGTCCTCGAGCGGGGGCGGCTCGTCGTGCTCGTCCTGGATCTCGCCGATCAGCTCCTCGATGATGTCCTCGAGGGTCACCAGGCCCGCCGTACCGCCGTATTCGTCCCGCACCACGGCCTGATGCGAATGGCTCTTCTGCAACTCCTTGAGCAACTCGTCGATGGGTTTCGTCTCGGGAATCGCCAGAATGGGCCGCATGATGGTCCGGATATCGGCTGCCGGGTTGCCGGCGATTGCAAGCAGATCCTTGATGTGGATCATGCCGAGCACATGGTCGCTGTCTCCCTCGCAGAGCGGGTAGCGCGTGTAGCCGTTCTCGATGGCGTTGGCGAGATTCTCACCGAGCGTGCACTGGGTGTCGAGGTAGACCATGTCGACCCGCGGCACCATGATCTCGTGCGCCTGGGTGTGGGCGAAGTCGAACACATTGCCGGCTATCTCCACCTCCGAAGGGCGAAGCTCGCCGGCCCGGTGCGAGTGGGCGATGATGGCCAGGATTTCATCCTCGGAATGCGCCTGCTGCCCGGTCTCGGTCGGTTCGATGTGCAGGCGGCGCGCAATAGTAGTCGCGGCGCCCTCAAGGAGCCAGATCAGCGGATAGCCGATCCTCAGAAATACACGCATCGGGCCGGCCACCGCCAGCGCGGTGCGCTCCGTGTGCGCGATCACCCACCATTTCGGCAAAAGCTCGCCGAACACGATGTGGAAGCTGGTGATGAGGATGAACCCGCAGCCGAGGGCGAGGATGTGCGCGCGCGTTGAGACGGGCGAAATGTGAGTCAAACGGAATAGTGGCTCGAAGAGCCGCATTGCGGCGGGCTCGCCGACGTAACCGAGCGCCAGCGAGGCGATCGTTACCCCGAGCTGGGTCCCGGACAAGTAGGTGTCGATCCGGGCGATCAGTTCCTGCGCAGTTCGCGCGCGGGCGCTCCCGGCTTCGACAAGCTCGGCGATTCGGGTCTGGCGAATGCGAACAAACGCGAACTCCGCCGCGACGAAAAATCCATTCAGGGCCACCAGCAAAAGGGTCAGGCCCACCGATAAGTAAGGTGACATAGTATCGCCCGTTTACGCGCACGGGCTGCGCTTATCCGGCCTGTTCAGGAGTATCTGGCCGTCCTGGCCGGATCGTTTGACACATCCTCGATTCTTCGTTCGGTAACCAGGCGGTGAAATGGAGCTCCATTTCCGCACGACGCGCTTATTATATCCATTTCTACGCTTAATTCCACAATTCCGCGATGAGATTCGTAAATGAAGCCATTAAAGGAGGCCCTCGCCGGGCCGATCACTTCACCTCGACGATCCTGGGCACGTCGAGGAAGTCGGCGATCATTTCAGCGACTTTCTCGGCAGTCGCCCGCCGGATCTATTGGGTGGGGGCGCTGTAAGCAGCATTCCGGATCTCCCGGTCGAGCATCGACAACTGAGATCGAGTGTCGTCGGAATGTTCGCGGTCGGCCATGACGGTGAACGTGAACCAGGCGATCCAGGCGTGCGCGGGGGGCGCTGCATGGCCGAGAAGCCAGTTGTAGATGAGCAGGGGAACCCCTTCGTCGTCGCGCTCCTGGTAGGTCACCAGGAAATTGCCGGTCGCGAGGGTCTCGACAATGCCGCCCGCGCGCTTAAACCGGCGCATGCTGTCCGCAAAACCCTCCCGTGTCACCGGGTGGTCGGCGCGAGGGGTCATGGAAGTTATGTTCAGGCGAAGCGTTCCGGAGACGGGCGAATCCTCATAGAACATCCCGCCGCCATCATCCTCATATTCGACAACCCAGTGGTCTGGAACCCGGAACCGAAGAAGGCCTTCGCGGTAGATGATCTCTTTCACGCGACCCCTCCTGTCGATTCAGGGCGTGAACGGCAGCTTGACGGAGGACGAACCTATTCCAGGTCGTACGTGTCGACCAACCCCTCTTCGGTGCCAACTTTGTGGATGTAGACCGGGACATATCCGAAGGTGCGGTAGAAGCGAAACGCAAGTTCGCCCTCGTCAGTATCGGAATCGACGATATTCCCCTGATAGACGGCAACGTACTTGCCGAAATACTCGTCGATCAGACTCATGGGCAACTGGTTGAAAGCCGTAACTTCCTTCCAGAACGGAGCATCCTCGAGGTCCTCGCGCAGCCACGGCATCGCCGCAATACTGATGTCAGTCGTCTCGACATCGTCCGGCGTCGCAGATGGCAACTCCGGATCTGACGGCGTTTGCGATGACGAATCTGTTGTCGGCCGCATGATCGGTTTCCTCCTCCACAAGTATAACAAACCCGCCCCCGCGTGTCAAGAAGCGTCTTGGAGCAACAATGCCAGGCGCAAGATCCGGTAGGTTAAGACCACGATTAAACGTCGAGACCCGCGTTCGCGTATATGAAAGCAATTGGAGCAGGAGTATTGACGTTCCGTCGCGAACAGTGTGTTGGCACGGTCCGCCGTTTTCATTGCGGCGCAGGCCAGGCCGGAGGCAGGGGATGAAATACTTCGTCACGGGAGCCACGGGATTTATCGGTGGCCGGCTCGTACGGAAGCTGGTCGCGAGCGGGAACAAGGTTGTGGCGCTCGTTCGACGGCCGGCCGAATTCGTGCACCTGACTGCTCTCGGGATTAAGCTCGCCCCGGGGGATGTAACCGATCCGGACTCCGTTGCGAGAGCGATGGAGGGATGCGACGCTGTATTCCATCTGGCGGCCTGGTATCGGCTTGGCGCGCGCGACCGAAAACCGGCACAGGACGTCAATGTCGACGGGACCCGAAACGTGCTGACGGCGATGCGCGACCTTCGGGTTACCCGGGGCGTCTACACAAGCACCCTGGCTGTTTACGGGGACACCCAGGGACGTGTGGTGGACGAGACGTACCGCCACGATAGGCCGTGGCTCAGTGAGTATGACCGCACGAAGTGGGCCGCCCACTATCAGGTAGCGCTGCCGCTCATGGCGGAGGGCCTTCCGCTGATCATTGTCCAGCCAGGACTGACCTATGGGCCGGGAGATACGAGCAGCGTGCACTTGACCCTGCGCCAGTACCTGGCAGGCAAACTTCCCATGACGCCCGCTCGAACGGCGTTTTGCTGGGGCCATGTCGACGACACCGTGGACGGCCACCTGCTGGCCATGGAATGCGGGCGGCCCGGGGAGACTTATATCATCGCCGGCCCGGTCCACACCCTCGTTGGCGCCTTTGACCTTGCCGAACGAATCACCGGCATCCCAGCCCCGCGAAGCCACCCATCCCCCACCACTTTACGCTCGCTCTCGACCTTTATGCGCGCGGTTGAGGCTTTCGCGCCGGTTCCCGAACAGTACTCGGCGGAAAGCCTGCGGGTTCTCGCCGGCAGCACATACCTGGGCAGCAGCGCGAAAGCCGAGCGCGAACTCGGTTTCACGGCCAGACCGCTCGACGAAGGCCTTGGCGAGACACTTCGCTACGAGCAATCGATTCCGGACGTATCGCGGCCGAAATCATGACCGCGTATTGCCTCTCACGTCTTCATGTAAGGCTCGACCCGCAGGCGCACCATGCCGCGGGCGCGGTTTAAGCGCGTCTTCACGGCTTCGAGGGTTAGCCCGGTGACCTCGGCGATCTCGTTGTAGGACAGCCCGTCGACTTCGCGGAGGATCAGCACGGCGCGGTACTCCGAGGCAAGGCTGTTGACGGCGCGGTCGACCAGGGCACGCAGTTCCTTCTGTTCGAGTATGCGCGATGGCGAGAAGCTCCAATCGGGCACATCGCGGGTCTCGGCAACCAGTCCATCGCCGGTATCGTCGCCCGGCAGTCCGGCGTCCAGGGACAGACCTTCTATCTGACGCTGGCGATCTCTCTGCTTAAACCGGTTCTTGCAATGGTTGTACGCAATCCGGTACAGCCAGGTGTACAACTTCGAATCGCCGCGGAACTGATCGCGCGCCCGGTATGCGGAAACGAACGTTTCCTGAGTCAGGTCAAGCGCCTCGTCATAGTCGCCGATCCATTGAAAAATGACGTTAAAGAGTTGCTTCTCGTAACGGACGACAACCGCGTCGAAATCGCTGATGATGTCGTCGGCCCCGGACCGCTGCCGGCCGTCATCGGACACCGCCAGTTGAAGACTCGCCCGACCGGGCGCCGCGGCCGTCATCGCGGCCAATCCACCGAACGGAGTGGCCCAGTCCACGCCGAGCAATTCGGTGTGGCTTTGGCAGCCACACAGCCGGCGCAGCGGAGCGGGGCTTAACCCAGCAGCCTCAGTGCGTCGGACTACGATGTCGTGCAGACGTCTCAGGATCGATAGCCGGGAGCGGAGCACATCCATTTATCCCGCCTTATTTACGAGTGAGAGAATTAAGATACGCATTTATCGTTAATCGAGTGACCCCGCTCCCCGGAGTTCCGTTACGTCGGACAGCTCAGGTTTAGAAGCCGAGTACACCCTCCAGGGATACCGCATTGTTCTGCTGGTCGTCCGTCGATACGGATATTCGCAGCCGATGGGTCAGGTTGTAGCTGAGTTCCAGTTGGTACTGCGGCGCATACACGTCCGAACTGACGGCCTCCTGCGATCGAGATCCGAGTGCTCGCAGGAACGTTGCCTCAAACCCGCTCTTTCCAAGTGGCACGCTCAGGTTAACAACCGCCTGTTGATCGGGCGAATAGTTCACTGTAAACGCCGACAACCCGAGAGCCTTCTGAACATCCGTTTCAATCGGACTCAAGGCAAGCGGCAAACCGACCGAGTTGACGGCGCGTGAGAACTCCTGTGTCAGTGCGTCGGATGTGCCGCTGCCGGTAAGAATTCCGGTCAGTGTCTGTTGTTGCAGCAGCAGGCCCTCAATTTGAGTTCGATCGAGGGCCGGAACGGAAGTCGGATCGAGCTTCATATCGCCGGATCCCGGCACCGTGTACGCGTGAACCGTGATCTTATACTGCTGCTGCTGTGTCGACGGCGATACGATAGCCGCCTGGCCCTCGGCGAGCTCGGAGCCGATCGCAGACGACTGCGGAATATCGGCCGGGCTGGCCATAATGCTGGTCTCAGCGTACACGTCGATAGACTCGGTCAGAACGGGTTCGGCGCCGGGATTCGGAGCGGTGTACTTCAAGCCCACTGTGCCACCGCTATCGAGCCGAAGAACGGCTCCCGGAAGAACGAGTTGGCCGCCATCGACCGCTAGATCCTGCGCCTCGACGGCTGGGGCGGACGCCGTTCCCGTCAACAGCATCTGCCCGCTCATATCCGCGCGTAACAGCGCATTAAAAAACGTGGCGCTCTTCCCATGCCCGCCGAACTGCGTCGCGATGCGAAAAACAGGGTCGACCGGCAGGACGGTTTTTGTCGGGCTCGGGCCGGATTGCGGGGCCGGAATCCCAATCGCAGCGTCGGTGACATGCAAGGGCTCCTGCCGAGTTGCAATCAGCGGAGAGCGCAGACTCCTGGAAATGTAAACGTCCCCGCTTATTTTACCTCGTGCCGAGCTTTTGAGGTGCTGGACATACATGCTATCCTGTCCGGTTTCTTTCACCGTGAAGTTGTCCAGGTGGACCACCAGGTCCACTGCCGGCGGCAGTTCAAAGCTCGCCGACCCGGAAAGCGTGAAATCGCCCCCGGCCGTCGATTCGCCGGACAACGACTCGATCGCGACATGGCTCTGGTCGAAGTCGATGCTGGCGTGGATGTGATCCAATGCGGTTCCGAGCCCTACGGCGCCGAACATAGCATTGTGAACGTCCACATGACCGACTATCTTGCCGGGAGACTGCGGCCCGTTTGCGTCAAGCGTCGCCACCATCGATCCTCCGGTGCGATGCGGGTCGATCGCCGGTAACAACTGTGCCAGTACGGAGAGAGCGTTGATGTCAAGTTCCGCATGAAGCGGTTCATTGGACGGGAGCCGAGGCGCCGTGTGCCCGTCCGCGCCCCAGGGGAACGGAATGCTGCCGGTGAGCGTCGCCACCGGATCACTGCCGTGGAACGCCGTCAAACCATTGACCGTCAACACCTGAGATCCGTCCGGCGTGGCCTGTACGTGAATGGTTCCGCTGCGCAGCTCATTGACAACGGCAATCGGTCGAGCAGCGCCGGCGACGACAGCCGGGTCGATAACGTCAACCGAGGCAAGGATATCGGGAGACTGCATTCGGCCGGTCACCTCAGCCGTGAAACTTGCTACCCGGCCGGTGAGCCTCCTGCCGCCGGTCATCCACCAATCGAACGCAGAAAGCGGTATCTCGGACGCGTCGACAGTGGCGTCAATCGTTCCGTCGACGGTCGCGGTGCCGGAGGCGCTGAAATAGGCGTCTCCATCGACCGCCTCCAGATCGGACACCGTGATTGCCCCCGAGCCGGAGTCGTAACCTCCCGTCACGGTAAGATTGGATATGTGCGAGCCGTAGGCAAGGATGTCGGCAACATGAATATCCGCAGTCACGCTCTCCGCAGGCCGTCCCGGAGGCATCCCGGAGTCCTGGATGGTGGCGTCAGTGACAGGGGAGGACATCAGGCCCTCCGGCAAGGTGTCCGGGCCGGCATGTACCACGACAGAGGCCATGCCGATCTGGTTCTGGCCGAGAACGGCGTCGGTGATGTCGACCTCGCCATCGATGGTCGGCGCGAAAACCGACCCTGTCAGGGTGACACGCGGGACCGAGAGAGTGGCTTCAAAGGGTCTGGGCAGCCGGTCGATAGCCGCGAGCGCCCGGCGAACCGAGGGGAGGCCGGCCAGGCGGCTCTGACGCACGGTATCGACCAGATGTGTCAGGTGCTCGGGCTCCCCGGGCGGAACGCTGAGAGTCGCGGAGATAAGAGGCGACGGATGCTCTGTCGTGGGGAGCGTGAGCTGGAACTGATCGACGGAGTACGTGATACGGCGGGTGCCGGCCGCCGACCCGCCGCCGACAGGCATCGGCTCCAGGATGGAGAACGCCCATGGCCCATTCCGGTTCTCGAGCACACCGTTCTCGTAAGCAACCGAGGCGGTGACAGTATCAAGCGGCTGGCCGTCCACAGATATGTCGCGGCCAACAACGCTGAAACGGATGGCGGGCGATTGGACCGTGCCGCCAACCATTCCATTATTAACGTCGATATTTCCCTGGAGCGCCACCATGCCGGAAATATAGTGGCGAAATCGATAGAGCTCGATGTGGGTTCCGCGAAATGTGCCGTCGATGCGGCCGGTTCGTGGCCGCCAGTCCACCGATCCGCCGACCTGAGCGTCGCCGCTTGTGACCTTGACGCCGGACAGGCTGACATCGTCCACCGACGAATCTAGCAAACCCGTGGCAGTGTCGATGTGGTTGTCGATCCAAACGACGTCGTCCAGCCGAATTGGGCCGTGCAGGATCGGCGCGCGAAGGGTCCCACTAATCTTAACGTCCCCGCCGATCTCGGCGGAAACATCGTGTAGCGCGTTGATTCCCGTGAGCGGTGGACGAACCGAGGACGCCAGCGCCTTCAGGTCGTCGAGTTGCATGTCCGCGACCACCGCCCGCAGCTTCAGCGCCGGATTGCCGCCAGTGATGTGCGTGATCGACCCGGTGACCCCGATGTCCGCGGGGAATCGATGGATGTGCAGGCCGGCCAGGTAGATCGTGTCGCGGACCGCGGTCAGGTAGCCGTGGACGACATCCGCGTTGAAGTTTCTGTAGTGGGCGCGGAAGACGTGGACCTCGCCGGCAACGTGCGGACTGGCGGCCGTTCCGCGGACATAGCCGTCAAAGTAGGCCTTACCTCCGGCATCCTCGCGCGGCGCCAGCGACGCAATGTCCACATCGGATGCGTCGACGAACAGCCGCAGTGACGGAGACCGCCCTGTCAGGCCGATCGTTCCGCTGACGCTTGCCCGGCCGGCTCTGTCCTCGATGGCCACTCTGTCCAGGGTCACGGACTGGTTTGCTCGCAAGACCATGCGCCCGCGGACCAGATCGGCTCGCAGACCGTTCATACTCGCGTTGTGGATCGTTATGTTGGAGGTAGTAACCAGACCACTGCCGTTGTCCACAGCGATAAACGCCCCCTCGGCCGTGCCGCTCGCGGCAGTCGCCGCGGCGCCGCCGGACATGTTCAGCCGGGCAACGTTCACGTCTCGGAAGATCCCGGAAGCAGTACATGTCGGATGGGCGCCGGTCGCGTCGATAGCTGCGTCAACATGCGCCAGCCCACCACCGCGAAGTGTCAGCACGGCGTTATGTATGCCGACCAGGCGGTTCGAGAAATCGACGTTTCCGACCCCGTCGGCAACGTTCCCGCCATAGGCGATGTGTGCGACCCGAACAGTTCCGGCGCCGGCAATGTGACTGAAGGGTCCGCTGAGCACGAGGTTCCCGCTGGCCAGGCCGGTGGTGACACCCGGAGGCAGCGTGAAGCGCTCAAAAGCATCGGCGATGTGGCGTGGGTCGACATTCGAAGCGTCGAGCCGCACGCGCACACTCGACCCGCGCTGCGCGAGCGACGGCGATCCGTTTTCCGAGATGAATACCGAGCCGCCGGCCGCGATCGACGCGGAACCGCTGGCCGCGAGCGGCTGACCGTTCAGCGTGAAGACGCCATGGCCCGCCACCGCCGTTCTTGTGGAGTGCTTCTCCAGATGGGACGCGAACTCTGCAAAGCCGTAGATATCCTTTACCGGCGCGCGCAATATCGAGCGGTCCATCCATTGAACGCCCGCACCGCGCACGACGACGCTGCCGAAAACGTCGATCGGGTACAGATTGGCCGGTCGTGGGCCCGGAGCGAATCGGCGGCCCGTGCCCGGGAACAAGAGACAAAAGCGGGCGTCGGCGCGGCCGGCGAAAACATTGGCCAGCGGTATCAGGTGCAAAAAGCGCACCCAGTAGCCCGCGTCGCCGTTCACGACATTTCCGGAGATGCGGCACCGCAGGTATCCCCGCGCAAAGTCGCCCGTCGCGGATACGGAGCCGAACCTGCCGCGCCCGGTCCCCCCACCCTCGAAACTCACCGTGTGTGGTGACGTACAGTCCACCGTCCCGCGCACTCCATAAACGGCATTCGTATCCACTGCTCCCGCCGTGCGCGGAGCAGTGTAATCGCGGTAATAAACCCTGCCGCCCGTGGCTGTGATAACGGCGCTAAACGGCTTGATCTTCTTACTCGGGGATCGAATGAGATCCGTGAAGTCAAACCGGGCACGAGTATACCGCTCAATCAACACCACCGGAGTGTCGACATCGATATGTGAAATATAATGGACGGCATTCTGGGGGTCGGCCAATAGACCGGCGGCGTCGTAGCGGATTCGGACACGCTTTGCCGTCAGTCCGGGCATGACGCCGTCTGTCGCGAAGGTGCGTTTGGACGAGACCGCGACGTTGTCGACCTCAATCATCCCGGGATGCGAGTAATCGATCCGGCCAATCCGGAACTCATGCCCAAGCTGCTGCTTGAGCGTGGCCTCGACGATTATGGCCAGCCTGGCGTTGAGCAGTCGTCCGAGCGACACGATGCCGCCTGCAGCCATAACGACGTAGACCACCATCGGCGCGAACAGGATGAGCCGGGCAAGCAACCGCGGGACCGGCGGTAGGTATCGGCGCCGAAAGCGTGTTGGGTTAGGCGGGTCGCTCTTCCCTAATCTCATACACGTGCCGACGCCCGTGCGTCATCCCGCCCCTCCGGCCCGGCGCAATGCGAGAAAGCGGTCGCTGAATTCCTTGGCATTGTAGGACGACCGAATAAATGGGCCGCTCGCGACGAACATGAAGCCCATCGCCTCGCCGATTTGCTTGTATTGTTCAAAGACGTCCGGGTGGACGTATTCCACCACATCCAGGTAGTTTTTTCCCGGCTTGAGATACTGCCCGATGGTGATCGCGTCGACATCATGCGCCTTCAAATCGCTCAGGAGGGCCACGACTTCCTCGCCGGTCTCGCCGAGCCCGACCATCAGGCCCGACTTCGTGTAGATAGACGGGTCCAGCTCTTTGATGTGCTGGAGAAACTGCAGCGATCGCTGGTAGCGGGCCTGGGGCCTGACCTTGCGGTAGAGGCGCGGAACCGTCTCGATGTTGTGATTGAAGATATCGGGCCGTGCGTCAGCCACGGTTCGGATCGAGTCCTTAATGCCGAGAAAATCCGGAGTGAGCACCTCGACGATTGTGTCCGGGACGAGCCGGCGCAGCCAGTGGATTGTCTGCGCGAAATGCTCCGCTCCACCGTCGGGCAACTCGTCGCGGTTGACACTGGTCACTACGGTGTGCATGAGCCCGAGCGCTGCCGCGCTTTCCGCCACGCGTCGCGGTTCGTCCGGGTCGAGCGGCTCGCCGCGGCCGGTCTTGACGGCGCAGAAGCGGCACGAACGCGTGCAGGTGTCGCCCATGATCATGAATGTAGCCGTCCGCTTGGACCAGCATTCCCCCAGGTTGGGACACCGGGCCTCCTCGCAAACCGTGGTGAGTTTGGCCGCCCGCACCAGGTTGGTAACCTCGTCGACATCGCGACGCTTGGGGAGACGGATGGTGAGCCACTCGGGAATGCGCCGGCCGGGGATAGGCCCCGGTTCACTGGCCCCGGCCCGCGGGCCGGAAAAATGTGACGGGTCAATCTGAATGAGTTCGGACATGGAGAGCCTTTCTCGGACATTATATCTTCGCGGCGTGGTCAAAGTCAACGCGCGGCTGACCGCCTGCCGGAGGTATTGGCTACCGTATCAGCAGAAAGCGGGCCATGTTTAGTCGATTCGCGGGGCGGGTAAATGCGATCTACAAATCTTCCCAGCATATGTTGCTAGCCACCGGATGGACTCGGTGGCTTTTTTTTTCGCGGCCGGGGCTCTTGCTTTTTCCCAGCCGGTATGCTAAAATACGCGTGCGGATTCCATGATGGGGAGCCTTACCCAAGTGGCTGAAGGGGCGGGTTTGCTAAACCTGTAGGGGGGCATTGCTCCCGCGAGAGTTCAAATCTCTCAGGCTCCGCCAGGATTTAGGACGATCGAGCAGTGCTCGGTCGTCCTTTTCGTTCGGGCGAGAGGCGAATTATGGAAGTCGACCATCTCTGCATGACGGAGCTTGTCATCCGGTGGCGCCTGGCCATCCACCGCGCCAGGGGAAGGATCGAGGGCAGTGTCGCGGACGACTGCCTCTCATACTTTGTGAAGCACATCGGCGCAGAACGCCCCTATCATAATGCCTCGCACACGCTCCATGTCACCACCCTCTCCAGCGCGTTGATTCAGATCGACACGACCGAACGGCAGGACACGTCCCTGGCCCTTGCGGCGCTCTATCACGACATCACCTACGACCCTCAGGCAATCGACAACGAAGATCAGAGCGCCACGCTCGCCGGCTCCATGCTGGTGCAGGTTGGCGCGGCGGCCGATGTGATCCCGGAAGTACACCGTCTGATTCTGCTGACCCGTCACACGGAGATGTGCGCCCCGAGCGATGTCGCCGGGCAAGCGATTTGCGACGCGGATCTCGCGATCCTCGGCACGGACTGGCAGACGTACGACTCGTACCGAAAGGCGATTCGCGTGGAGTACGCTCATATTCCCACCCACAAGTATGTCGCAGGCCGCACAGCCGTCCTGCACCGCTTCCTGGAGCGGCCATCCGTGTACCAACTGCCGTCCATGCGCGCGTACGAGGAACTTGCGCGCCGGAACATCGCCTGGGAAATCGACGACATGGCCACTCGGGGCGTCGATTAGCGCTGTTTTCCCTCAATCGAGTACGTCCCCAGCGGCGACAAGGCCGCCCGGTAGATGGCGGTCGAGCCGGTGACCGTCCGCGTGCCGACCGGGACCGGGAGGATCTTCCAACTCGGGACACCCGACATCCGAACTGGTCCGAGACAGTCACGGTGAGCACAGCGCCGGATAATGTCCCGCCTCCGCCGGGTGTCACGCCGGCTGCCCGGAGCGGGCGTGATCGACCACTCGCTTGCGATCGTGCCCCCACGCGAACCGGACCTCGGGAACAGAAATTCGGGCAGTTTTGTTAAGAGTATTGACAGTATCACACTCAATGGATATAATAATCCCGCACAAGATTTTCACGCGGGCACTGAGGAGGCTAGTAATAACATGGGCAAAACTGTTGGTATAGACCTGGGCACGACGAACTCTGTTGTGGCCGTGCTGGAAGGCGGCGAGCCGACCGTAATTCCAAACGCCGAGGGCAGCCGGACAACGGCATCTGTCGTCGGGTTCACCAAAACCGGTGAGCGTCTGGTCGGCAGCTCCGCCAAGCGCCAGGCGGTTGTCAATCCGGACCGAACGATCATGTCGATCAAGCGCAAGATGGGGACGAGTGACCGGGTGACGATCGACGGCACCCACTATTCCCCGGAGCAAATCTCGGCCATGATCCTGCAGAAGCTGAAGACCGATGCGGAGGCGTACCTGGGCGAGACCGTGGACAAAGCGGTCATCACGGTCCCGGCGTACTTCAACGACGCCCAGCGCACGGCCACCAAGGACGCGGGACGGATTGCCGGCCTCGAGGTGCTGCGCATCATCAATGAGCCGACAGCGGCCAGCCTCGCGTACGGTCTGGACAAGAAGAAGAACGAGACGATCCTCGTTTACGACCTGGGCGGCGGGACATTCGACGTCAGCGTCCTGGATGTCGGCGACGGCGTCTTCGAGGTTCGGTCCACGGCCGGCGATACCCGGCTCGGGGGCGACGACTTCGACCAGCGCATTGTCGAGTTCATCGCCGACGAGTTCAAGAAGGAACAGAGCATCGACCTGCGAAAGGACAAGCAGGCCATGCAGCGGCTCCGCGAGGCCGCGGAGAAGGCGAAGATCGAGCTGTCGAACGTCGTGCAGACGTCGATCAACCTGCCGTTCATTACGGCTGATGCCGAGGGGCCCAAGCACCTCGATATGGCCCTGACTCGCGCGAAGTTCGACGAACTCACACGCGACCTGGTTGACCGCACGGAGGGACCCTTCCGGCGCGCGTTGCAGGACGCCGGCCTGGAAGCGTCCCAGGTTGACGAGATTATCCTCGTCGGCGGCTCGACTCGCATGATTTCCGTGCAGGACCGCGTTCGCAAACTGGGAGGCGGCAAGGAGCCGAACCGGAGCGTCAACCCGGATGAAGTGGTCGCGATCGGCGCGGCCATCCAGGCCGGTGTCCTCGGCGGCGAGGTCAAGGATGTCGTGCTGCTCGACGTCACCCCGCTCAGCCTGGGAATCCAGACCCTGAACGACGTCTTCACGAAGCTGATCGACCGGAACACGACCATCCCGGCCCGCAAGTCGGAAACGTTCTCGACAGCGGCCGACGGCCAGACGGCGGTCGACGTGGTCGTGTTCCAGGGCGAGCGTGGGATTGCGTCGCAGAACAAGCTGCTCGGGCGCTTCCAGCTCTCCGGCATTCCGCCGGCGCCCCGCGGCGTCCCGCAGATCGAGGTGACGTTCGATATCGACGCAAACGGGATCGTGAACGTCTCGGCCAAGGACCGCGCGACCAGCCGGGAGCAGCGGATCACGATCTCCGGCGCCGGCACGCTCGACAAGTCGGAAGTCGAGCGGATGGTCCGCGAAGCGGAACAGCACGCCGCGGAGGACTCCGCCCTGCGCGAGAAGGCGGAAACTCGCAACCAGGCGGATCAGACTGTCTACCAGGTGGAGCGGCTGCTCAAGGACCTCGGCGACAAGGTGCCGGCCGGTCAGAAGCCGGGGATCGAGAAAGCCATCGCCGCCGTCAAGACCGCCATGGAATCGGATGACCAGGCTAAAATCAAGTCGGCCACCGAGGCTTTGCAGCAGGAGTCGTACAAGCTAAGCGAGATCCTCTACCGGGAGGCCGCGCCGACCCCGGACGCAAGCGGCTTCAACCCGAACGGAACCGGCCACGGGCCAACCACCGACGGGAAAGCGGACGACGTAATCGACGCCGAGTTCAAGAGCGAGTAAACGGCCTCACTCTTCACAATCCAGCGGCCCGCGTCCACGCGGCGCGGGCCGTTCTCTCAAAGGACGGTATGACTTATCTGTGTATTGCCATGCTTCAAAAGAGTACTTCTTCTTATCGCCGATTCGAGTCTTGACATACCCAATAGATATTCTATCCACCCGCATAGTGGATGGAAATCGTGGACGACATAGATTGTCAGACTTACATTCTCTCTGGCAGCCCACGAATTTATTCGTGGGTCGACGCAGAGAACCTGTGCGACAAGGCCCTTGTCTGAGCACGAGAATCCTGTCCAAAACTCAGCTCAGCCAGGTGCTAACGGCACTTCTTAAGTGCCGCGGGCGTTTTTGACGATCGGTCGGAGCACGACAAATGCACCCCCCGATGTCAACGGAACAACGCGATCTCATCGAGTGGGCGCGCCGGCAAGTGCGGGAACCTGTCGAGCCTGTCATCTTCGCGGCCGGCGACAACAGTACCCTGTTTGTGCTGGCCGGGGCGCTCCGCCGGTGGTTCCTCAAAATCGCTCAGGACCTGCGCGACGAAGTCGATCGGCTCAGGTGGATTCAGGAGAGAGCCCCCGTGCCGCGCATTGTGGCCTATCGGCCCTCGGGATCGCTCGATGGTATGGTGATGACGGCCCTTCCCGGCAAGAGTTTAGCGGAGTTGTGCGGAGTTTGGCCAGCGGACCAAGTGACGCAGAAACTCGCAGCCGCACTCCGCGCATTTCACGCCATCGATGCGGCCCATTGCCCGTTCGGAGAGCAGTCCCCGGGCCACGTGCTGGTCCACGGAGATGCGTGCCTGCCGAATATCCTCTTCGACGAGTCGATGGGAGACCTGACCGGATTTGTCGACCTTGGCGAGATGCGAGTCGATCGGCCGGATGTTGACCTGTCTGCCGGAGTATGGAGCCTGGAATATAACATGGGCGCCGGACATGGGCTGAACCTACTGCAGCGGTATGGTTTGACGGACGCGGACGAGTCGACCGTTTTGTCGCTGTGCGATATGTATCGGTCCCGGCCGTAAGCGGAGTTTCTCGATAAAAGGGACGTTAACCTCGATTGGGACCTCCGTGCCCGGTCGCGCCCGGACGGAACATGTACGCGACGGTGCCTGGCGCCGGTATGAATGGCTTCATTGCCGGCAGGTTGTCATGATCGGAAAGACGGAAAGCAACGTAACTCTCGGCCGATGACCGGCTGTACAAAACGCCCTGAGACCATGCCTCGATCGCCACGGAAGCTGGCGGCGCGGCCGTTCAGAAGCTACTTGAACATGAGTGTGGCGTTTCGGCCGCTTGGGTCGGAGACGACGATACCGCCTTTGTGACGGCCGGCCGGGTCTTGAAATCTGTACTGGAGGTTCTTCAGCCTCGTCCCAAACTCGACCTTAAGCAGTGCAGCTGTCGGTTGGACGTGAACATTGGCAACGGAACCCGTGCAATAGGCTTCGCACGCGATGGGAAACAGTAGCGCAGAGCATAAGATGTCACAAAGTTGAAGGCCGACATGATTGTCACTGTGGCCGAATGTGGGCAACTCAAGCAGTCGGCTGTAGTAGGAAGTGGCAGCCTGAAACTTCTGTGTGAAGATGGAGTGTGAGACGTTTACGTTCTTAGACTTGTTCCTGCAGTCAGCGATGCAAAATCCTACATCATTTTTCTCAACGAGGAACTCCTCAAAATAGGTGCAGATCGCTTGAATTGAAGAGGTGTAAACTGCTTTGTGATCGAAAGGAGCGCCGGGTACTTTCACCCAGATCCGCGTTACGAGCCGAACATCACGATGTTCAAGCAGGCTTAAAGTCTTGTCAATGAATCCGTAAGCGTGCCGCCGCTGGTTGCGATTCCCTTGCAACGCGTTGCGCCTCAGGTCGGCGCCCTTAATCTCTGGAATGATCCGGTCGAGGTGGTGTGAGGAGGGGTATGCAAGTCCAGGAAAAAAGCGATGCTTGAGAACCAGGAAGCTGTTCGTCAGTGCTTCTAGCCTTGCGGTATCGACAAAGAGGCCTCCCAGAACAAGTACTGGCTGATCGTTCGGCCCGGGTGGCGCTGGCAGCGCCCCGAGGTCTCCCGATTCATCTACGTAGCAAATTCGCATCTCGCCCACTTAAAACAACTATGGCCACCCGAAGGTGACCATAGGATTTGCCGCCCAGATTCGGAACGGCGCTTAGATTTTCTACCTAGAAGTATATCCGCATTGCGCTCGGAAGTCAACTTTTTACGGTGACTATAGAAAAAAGGTGTAGAATCGAAGGCTTGGGCTCCTTAAATCCTTATTCGCTCGATTTCAGCTAGGTTGATCTGGTCGCTACGCCGGTCGTAAAGTTTGGTCGTCGCGGGGCGTTCGTGGGCGGCGATCGCCTGGGCGTGCTCGATGGTGCCGCCGTTGTCGAGGTAGGCGGTGATGCCGGTCGCGCGGAATGTACGGTTGCAGATCGTCGCCGGCAGGCCGGCGGCTGCGGCCCGTCGCGTGATCATAATACAAGGCTTCCGCTCATTGAGGCCGTTGCCAGTAAGCTGGCGGCTATTGCCGCGCGTCATTTACGAGAACCCCGGCGCCGGCGGGTATAACGATGCGATGGCCGAAGACTGGATCGCTCCCGAGACCCACTTAGAAATCGAAGTTCTCCACAAGGCAATCCGAGCCTGCCGGCGGTGCCAGATCGACGGCTACCCGATCTTGCCGCCGCCGATCGCCGAGGGACAGGCTCCCGCGCCGTTCCTGGTGATCGGACAGGCCCCGTCGCTATCGGACTTGCAGTGCGAACGCATGTACACCGGCCCGGCAGGCCGCAAGCTGCTCGACTGGCTCGTCGAAGCCGGCTTTGCGGAAACGGATTTCGGCTCGACCGTCTACCTGACCGCCCTCACGCTTTGCTTCCCGGGCCGGCTTCCCGGAAAGAGCACCGACCGCGCGCCCTCCGCGCGAGAGCTATCCCACTGCCGTCCCTGGCTCGACTCCGCCTGGCGTCTGGTTCGCCCGCGAGCCGTACTGCTCTTCGGCAAAATGGCAATCGACGCCTTCCTGCCCGGCGCAACCATGGTCACTCCGGCGCCGGTCGAGGAGGCGCCGGTGTGTCGAAAGCCGCTGTCCCTCGACGCAGTCATCGGCAAGTCCTTCGAGAAGGCAGGCATCGCGTATGTCCCCCTGCCCCACTCGTCCGGCGCCAGCACCTGGCTCAATGCGCCAGCCCACCGGGCGCTGCTCGCCGACGCCATCGATCGAGTTCGGGAACTGCGCCGGCAGATACTGGGCGAGGCGTGATCACAACGCTTACGAGAGGCCGGTCGGATCCGCTTTCACGTCCGTAGACGTATGCCCAATGGGACAAATCTACATGGGTGCAGACACACCAGACATGGTATAACCACGTTATGAACGCCTGCTACTAAACTCCGCGCAAGGGGGACAAACAGTCGGTCCGCAAGGGGGTACCGTGTGATGACGCGTTTACGTCGAAGGCGCCGCTCCTCTCTTGGAGCAACCATGGTGGAATACGTATTCACCATAGCGCTGATTGCGGTCATCGCCATAGGAGCGATGAAGTTTCTGGGCTCGTCGTCCGGAAACGTATTAAACAACATTAGCAGAAACGTTACAAACTCGCAATAGTTCGTTGCGTGATGCCGCTCCCGAGAGAATGG
>JBKQWH010000049.1:0-4899 GCA_052139635.1 Capsulimonadaceae bacterium | reverse complement strand
CCACAGGACAGCCCGTCTGGATCCTCGGCCCGCCGGAGAACTGGGGCCCCTGACAAGTCTGGAGCACCGTGGCGCATGCGGCTGCGAGCCGAATACAGGTGATGGAGCGGGAATCCTGCTGCAGGTTCCACACAAGTTTCTCCTGAAGGCCTGCGCGAAAGAAGGATTCTCGCTGCCGGAGCCTCGTGGCTACGGTGTCGGCAATGTCTTTATGCCGGCGGACCCGCTTCAGCGAGCCGTCTGTGAGGCCGAGTTTGAGCGGATTGCGCAGGAGGAGGGTCAGCCGGTCATCGGCTGGCGAACAATCTCGACCTGCAATGAAAGCCTCGGCGCATCGGCTCGGCGGGCGGAACCCGCCATGCGCCAGGTGTTTATCGCCCGAAACCCTTCGATCGCCGACGACATGGCGTTCGAACGCAAGCTGTACGTCATCCGCCGCCGAGTATCGCGGTCCACCCGCTACACGGATCCGGCCAGCGCCCAATACTATGCGGTCAGCCTGTCATGCAAGACGCTCATCTACAAGGGGATGCTCACAAGCGGGCAGGTCGAGCCGTATTTTCCGGAGCTCTCCGACAGCGACATGGAGAGCGCGCTGGCGCTGGTCCACTCCCGGTTCAGCACCAACACGTTCCCCAGTTGGGAGCGCGCGCACCCGTATCGATACATCGCCCACAACGGCGAGATCAATACCCTGCGAGGCAACGTCAACTGGATGCACGCGCGGCAGAACCTGTTCGAGTCCGAGGCGTTTGGCGATGACCTGCAGAAGGTTCTGCCGATCATCAACAACGACGGCAGTGATTCGGCGATGTTCGACAACTGCCTGGAGTTCCTGGCGCTCGCCGGCTACTCCCTGCCGCATGCGGTGATGATGATGGTCCCGGAGCCGTGGTCGAACCACGAGAGCATGACCGACGACAAGCGTGCGTTCTACCAGTTCCACGGGTGCATGATGGAACCGTGGGACGGCCCGGCCTCGATCGCCTTTACCGACGGCATCCGAATTGGGGCCGTCCTCGACCGGAATGGCCTTCGCCCGTCGCGGTATTACGTCACGAAGGACGACCTGGTTATTATGGCGTCGGAAGTCGGCGTCCTCGACATCGCGCCGGAACGCGTCCTCCACAAGGGCCGCCTGCAGCCCGGCCGGATGTTCCTGGTCGACACCGAGCAGAAGCGAATTATCGCCGACGAGGAGATCAAGCACAAGATCGCCGCCGAGCATCCCTACCGGCAGTGGCTGAACGAGAACCTTGTCCCGCTCGCGTCACTCCCGAAGGCGCCGGAAGAGCCGGAAACGTGCCACCAGACCACGCTGCAGCGCCAGCGCACATTCGGGTATACGTTCGAGGAGCTCCGCATGCTGATCGCGCCGATGGCCAAGAACTCCATCGAGGCTACCGGCAGCATGGGCTCGGATACGCCCCTGGCGGTGTTATCCAACAAGCCTCAGCTTCTCTACAACTACTTCAAGCAACTGTTTGCCCAGGTTACCAATCCTCCGATCGACTGCATTCGCGAGGAAATCGTGATGGCGTCGGACGTCACCATCGGTACAGAGGGGAACCTTCTGATGCCCGGGCCGTTGAGCTGCCGCATGATCGAGGTGAAGTCGCCCATCCTGCTCGACAGCGAGCTAGCCAAGCTGCGTCATATCGAACAGGACGGATTCCGGTCGATTACCATTCCCATTCTCTTCGACGCTCAGGACGGAGAAGCGGGCCTTGGGAAGGCACTCGAAGCAATATGCGCGGAGGCGGACCGGGCAATCGCGGATGGCGTCAACATCATCATCCTCTCGGACCGTGCCGTCAGCGCCGAACGCGCGCCCATTCCGGCGCTGCTGGCCGTGGCGGGAATGCACCACCACCTGATTCGCAGCGGAACCCGAACGCGGGTCGGTCTGGTCCTCGAGACCGGCGAAGCCCGCGAGGTCCATCACTTCTCACTGCTGATCGGCTACGGCGCGGCTGCGGTCAACCCGTATGTCGCCCTCGAATCGCTCCGGAAGATGATCGACGACGGGCAACTGACAGGTTTGACCCACCACGAAGCCTGCAAGAACTACGTGAAGGCGGCCATCAAGGGCGTCGTCAAGGTCATCTCAAAGATGGGCATCTCGACCATCCAGAGCTACTGCGGCGCACAGATTTTCGAGGCGATCGGTATTAACCGGGATGTCATCGACCGCTATTTCACCTGGACCGCATCACGCATCGGCGGGGTTGGCCTGACCGAGATCGCAAAAGAAATCCTGCTTCGACATGCGGACGCCTTTGCCGAGCGCCAGACGGAACTTCACGCGCTCGATCCCGGCGGGCAGTACCAGTGGCGGGCCGGCGGCGAGGTTCACCTCTTCAGCCCGCAAACCGTTCATACGCTGCAGCGCGCGGTGCGGACCGCGGACTACCAGACCTTCAAGGAATATGCCGCGCTTGTCAACAACCAGCTTGAGAAGCACTGCACGCTGCGCGGGTTGCTCAGCTTCCATAACCAGCAGCCGGTGCCGATCGACGAGGTCGAGCCCTGGACGGAGATTGTCAAGAGATTCAAGACCGGAGCAATGTCGTACGGGTCCATCAGCAAGGAGGCGCACGAAAGCCTGGCCATCGCCATGAACCGCATCGGTGGCAAGAGCAATACCGGCGAGGGCGGTGAGGACGCGGACCGCTATATACCGGAGGCAAACGGGGACTCCCGCAATAGCGCCATCAAGCAGGTCGCATCCGGCCGGTTCGGTGTTACGAGCCATTACCTGGTCAACGCGCAGGAACTTCAGATCAAGATGGCCCAGGGCGCCAAGCCCGGCGAAGGTGGCCAGCTCCCCGGCCAGAAGGTGTACCCGTGGATCGCGAAAACGCGGCACGCCACCCCCGGGGTCGGCTTGATCTCCCCGCCGCCGCACCATGACATCTACTCGATCGAGGACCTGGCGGAGTTGATCCACGACCTTAAGAACGGCAACCGATTCGCCCGCATCAGTGTCAAGCTCGTGGCTGAGGTCGGTGTCGGCACCATCGCCGCCGGGGTCGCGAAGGCCAAGGCCGATGTCGTCCTGATCAGCGGCTACGACGGAGGAACCGGATCATCGCCGCAAACGAGCATCAAGCATGCGGGAATCCCGTGGGAACTCGGCCTGGCGGAGACTCACCAGACGCTGGTGCTCAACAAACTGCGCAGCCGAATCACCGTCGAGACCGACGGCCAGCTCAAGACCGGGCGCGACGTGGCGATCGCCGCGCTGCTCGGCGCCGAGGAATTCGGCTTCTCGACCGCGCCCCTGGTGGCCCTCGGCTGCATCATGATGCGTGTCTGCCACCTCAACACCTGTCCGGTGGGAGTGGCGACTCAGGACCCGTATCTTCGCAAGAACTTCACGGGAACGCCGGAGCATGCGATCAACTTCATGCACTTTGTGGCCGAGGAAATGCGCGAGATCATGGCCGAGCTGGGCTTCCGCACGGTCAACGAGATGATCGGCCGAACCGACAAGCTCGAGATGTCGCGCGCCGTCAGCCACTGGAAGGCAAAGGGCCTCGACCTCCGGCCCATCCTGCACAAGCCGGAGCGAACCGAAGACGTGGGCGTTTACTGCACGGAGGCCCAGGACCACGGCCTGAGCGACTCGATGGACCTGACAACCCTGATCGAGCTGTGCGAGCCGGCCCTTGAGCGCGGCGAACCGGTCACGGCGGAGCTCGCTATCAAGAATACCGACCGGGTGGTAGGCACGATTCTCGGCAGCGAACTCACCCGGCGCTACGGCGAGGAGGGCTTGCCGGACGATACGATTGTCCTCAAGTTCAGGGGTTCGGCCGGCCAGAGCTTCGGGGCCTTCGTGCCGAAGGGGATGACTCTCACGCTCGACGGCGATGCCAACGACTATGTCGGCAAGGGCCTTTCCGGCGGAAAGATCATCATCTCGACCCCGCGAACGGCCACCTTCGTGCCGGAAGATAACATCATCGTCGGCAATGTCGCGTTCTACGGAGCGACCTCGGGCATAGCGTTCGTCAATGGCATGGCCGGCGAACGCTTCTGCGTCCGCAACAGCGGCGTCCATGCCGTCGTCGAGGGCGTTGGCGACCACGGCTGCGAGTATATGACCGGCGGCCGCGTCATTATCATCGGGAAAACCGGCCGCAACTTCGCCGCGGGGATGTCGGGCGGCGTGGCCTTTGTCCTCGATGAGGCCGGCGACTTTGCCACGCGCTGCAACATGCAGACCGTTGGCCTGGAGCGGATCGAAGACCTCGTCGAAAGCGAGGAAATCCGCCAGATGATCCGCCAGCACGCGGAGCTCACCTGCAGCCGCAAGGCGGCCTACGTCCTGGATAACTGGACGGAGCTTGCCCCGATGTTCGTCAAGGTGATGCCTCGCGATTACAAGCGCATGATTACAGCCATCGAGAAGGCGAAGGCCACGGGCCTCACCGGTGACGAAGCGGCAATGACCGCGTTTGAGGAGAACGCACGCGACGTAGCCCGTGTCAGCGGCAACTAGCCTGGACGGAGATACGGTGTCCATCCGGGTGCCAAGGTCATGGCCCGGGACACTCCTCATTTCAGTTCAAGGATGTTCTTGGCGGAAGGTTCCGCAGTGTTCGCATCGGATTGCATGATCGCGCGCTCGGTGTGGCCGTACCGGCAGGCGTGCTTTGGTTCTGGATCGGCATGCATGCCGAGTACGATCGGTTTATCGGCGAAGCACCCTGACCAATATCTTAGGACGGCCAGTTAGAGGAAACAATGGGAAAACCCACCGGATTTATTGAATATCTGCGCGAACTGCCGCTTGACCGCAAGGCGACCGAACGGATTCGCGACTGGAATGAGTTTCATCTCCACATGGAGGAGAACAAGCTGCGCGAACAGGGCGCGCGCTGCATGGACTGC